>JAAYPF010000090.1 GCA_012519925.1 Clostridiaceae bacterium | reverse complement strand
TGAAAGGCGGAGGAATTCATTAGCGTTAAGACCCTAGAGTTGGCATGCGAAGTGAGCTTAGAAATTTCACGATTACGAACAAGGATGTTCGTAAAGCGTACTCATAACAAGGATGTTATATAGGACACGGTCGTGAAATTGCTTAGCGAACGAGCATTGCCAACTCTTGGGTTAGAGTAGAATTCCGTAGCCTTTCATGACCACAGCCAAACTGGACTATCAAGCACAACAATATTGTAAGTGACTATATATACTTAGTCTTATATTAAAATATATTGAAAAATGGGGAAACTCAAAATAATTTGCAATATCATACAGTAAGTTCATGAGCCTACTTTCTGTCAAAATCCTTACTAAATTATGAATTCCCCCATAAAAAATACCTCCAAGTAGAAAATCTATCTTTTAATTAATTAGACTGTCTACTTGGGAAGTATCATATCAACCATACCGGTTCTAACTCTTTAATTCTATATACCGTCTTTCTTCATTGCATCAACTATTATGCAGTGATTTATCAAGTCTTGATCCGATTTAACCTCACTGGTGTAATTTAGTCCATAGGGCCAAAAATGAGTATTATCACCACTAATTTTTGCATTATTATCTCCTGAAATAGCCCTTATCGCTGCTGTACCGTTAGCACCAGTATAAACCTTATTAACTATTAAGGAAGTCCATCTGCCAGAAGTGCCTACACCAACCGTATGAGCAATTTCGTGCATAGCAGTAATATGATTCATATAACTGCGGTTTGAGCCAAATCTAATTGTACCGTTTATATTTCCGTCGGCAGTTGAAACAGAAGGTTCATAATATATAGTTAAGGCTTTTGTTATGGTAGTATACTGGTTGTAGAATTCTACTGCCTTATCCATCGCACTTTCAATTCTATTATAAGCATCTTGCTGATCTGATGTAGGATTTGAAACCTTTACAAGTGTGTATGTAACATTTCCCTTTTTAGGAGTAGCTGTTGGTGTAGGTGTAACTACAGGTACATCCTCTGCCGGGAATTTATTAATAAAGCCGAGTAGATATTTTCTCATCAAACCAAAATCCATTGAATTAACATCCCCGTCAGCATTCACATCCCCTGCTTTCATCCCATTAGAAACAGAAAACTCAGAGATATGTCCTAATAGAAAACTCCTCATAAAGGCAAAATCAATTGAGTCTACCTCGCCTGTTCCATTGACGTCCCCATACTTAAGCTCTGCACCGTACGCAAAAGACGAAAAAGACAAAAATAGTGCAGTTATGAATAGGAATACTACAATTCCCACAAAGCTTGACTGTCTTTTAAACAAAACCGACTTAATCATAATGTGTATCACCACTCCCCCCTATAATCTTATACTAATTTTATCACAGTGGGGACTATTAATAAAGCTTATAAAAGCATACTATTCTCTTAGTCTTAAAAAACTCTTCTAGTCTATTGTATTTCACATATATTAGAGAATATGTGTCAGATATAATTTATGCACCCATCAATGTCGCTGCAAATTAAATCTTGTCTAAATAAAGATATATACTTATCTTTGTAATTTTGCTATGCACCCATTATGATGGGTGTAAACAAAATCTTAAGATAGTTTTAGTAATTATACTCTACAACTACCCCCCCAAATTCGCTTAACCTCTCTCTATCTTCTATCGTCATCAAATCTCCCCAAATCTCAGCGGGATATTTATCTCCAATATCAAATACTACAACTTTACCAACTACCGCCTTTATCATCTCATTAGTAATCTTACAAGCTCGGAGTTGATTTCTTAGCATACCAATTATCTCTGTCCCACCCATTAAAACAGTGCTTCTTTTCTTAATACCTTCTATCTCCGCTCTTATTAATTCCACTTTATCCTCTAATTGCTTGTTCATCCTCATAAACAAATCCTCAGATATCTTTCCCTCCAGCCTGTCTAAGTATAACATTTCCTGTTGTTTGAGTTTAAGCCCAAGCTGTTTGTCCAACTTCTCACTTTCAATTTTACTATCATCCTTAGAAAACAACTCTTCACACCTTTTCGTGAACTCCGAATCAATAGCTGCCTTTTCAATCAAATTTAAAATATCCTCAACCACAATATCAACAAGTACTTCTTCCCTTATATGATGGCTAGTACATGCGGATCTGCCGTTTTTGCTATAGCTACTACAAATATATGCCATAGGTCTATCTTTTCTAGCTCTTGCAAACATTACACTTCCGCATCTGCCACAGTATACAATTCCCCTAAAAAAGTGTATAACTCCTTTATGGGATCCTGAAACTGTCTGCTTCTCGCTCATCATCCCTTGAACCTTATAAAATTCCTCTTTACCTATTAT
Organism: Clostridiaceae bacterium; assembly: GCA_012519925.1. Taxonomy (GTDB): domain Bacteria; phylum Bacillota; class Clostridia; order Acetivibrionales; family Acetivibrionaceae; genus Acetivibrio. Next base: position 8,913 of record JAAYPF010000090.1, on the reverse strand, counting down.
CGCTTCATGGGTATTTTCGGTTATAACCCACCTATCTTTAGGCAATCGTCTAGTTTTTTTGCTTTTGAAGCTTACTTTCTCACTTATGCCCTGCACTGTATCCCCGATGTACACTCTATTACATAAAATTCGTCTTACACCAACGGGATTCCATGTGCTCTTCGAAGGTGAAGGGCATCCTTTTTGATTTAAATACCCAGATATACGGCTATAGCCCCACCCTTCCTGGTACAACTGGTATATTTCCTTTACTACCCTAGCTTCATCCTCATTTACTATAAGCTTATTTTTTTCATTTTGGGATTTTGAATAACCAAAAGGTGAATTTCCGATGTATTCACCCTTTTGTATCTTGAATCTTAGATTTGCACGTATTTTTTTTGAAATGTCCTTGATATACCTTTCATTGTACCAAGTATCAATTCCAACGGTATCATTGTCTTTTAAGCTGTCATACCTGCCATCATAGGTAATTACTCTTACACCGTTTTCTTCAAGGTAATCTAAGAACATAAGGGTCTTTGCGTTATTTCTCCCAAGCCTCGATAGATCCTTAATCACAAGTAGATTTATAGTACCTTTGGATATATCATTTTTCAACTCCTCAATTCCCTTTCTTTCAAATCCAGCCCCCGATACATTGTCATCGATATAAGTCTTTATTACACTACCTAATTTCCTGCCCTCAACAAAGTCTTCTAATAACCCTCTCTGTGTTTCAATGGTCTCGTAATTCTGCTCATTATCATCTCTGCTTTCCCTAACGTAGATGCCTATATTATATAAATCCCCATTTATAACTCACACATCCCTTCAACTCTTATCCCTCAAAAATATCTTGACTATTTTAATCAAGACCTCCTCCATCTCAAACTTCCTATTATACTTTCTAACTACAACTCTTGATCTCTTTTTTTTCTTCATTTTATATAAAAAACCATAAGATTCTACTAGAAAATATATATGCAAATTCTTGAAATAATAAAAATTGTCCTTATTGAATATCTCCTTCTTTTGTGTATATAATTATATATTGAAATAAATATACTTGAGGGTGATTAAATGGACGCTAAAATTCCCGAAAAGCTTAGGCACTTTTTAAAAACAGCACTAAAAGATGTTGATGACGGCTATGAATACGCTTCCGAGCTAAATAGAATTCTTAATTCTGATGAATGTCAGACCGCTCTTACCGGAAAGCAAATTGATACCTTGAGAGACTTTTCGGACAAGGTAAAAAAGGTGGGTGAAATAACTTACTATTCGGAACAAAGAATCAAGGATTTAGAAAAGGAATTTTTCGGCGATAAGGGCATACTTGGCTATCTAGGTGAAGAAGTTGTCCCACCAAAACCGGAATGGCCCTTTTAATACTCTTTCCTTTTTGCTGCGATAGGTATATTCATCTCATTTCTGTACTTTGCAACAGTCCGGCGTGATATTCCCATGCCGTGCTGTATAAGCTGGTCTACAATTTCATTATCCTTTAGCGGAGATTTTTTATTCTCCTTATCTATTATCTCTTTTATTTTTAACTTAATTTTCTCACTTGTAATATCTCCCAATGTGCCTGAAGACACCCTTCCTTGAAAAAACAACTTCATATCAAAAACACCCCAGGTGCATTGAAGAAATTTACCACTTACCGTTCTGCTGACAGTGGATTCATGCATATTTATGTCCTTTGCAACATCCTTCATCGTCAGGGCTCTTCTATGTTCTTTTCCCTTCTTAAAGAATTCATTTTGATACTTAACAATGCATTCTGTCACTTTAAGCAGGGTTATCTTTCGCTGCTCAATACATTTAATCAGCCACTTAACACTTTCTATTTTTGATTGAATAAACTTTTTTGCTTCAATACTTATATCCTCCTGCAAAACCCCTTTGTAATAGCTGCTGATATTTATTATAGGCAGTGCTTCATCATTTATAATTGCTCTAAACTCTCCGCCAACCTCTTTTACCATTACATCTGGAACAATAAACTTTGTATCTTCATATTCGTAAAACTCCCGCCCCGGTCTTGGCTCTAAAGAACGTATGATGTCGTGTATTTGATTGACCCGTTTAACACTAATCCCTATACCTTTTGCAATTTTTAATATCTTATTATCGGCTAAATCTTCAAGATAATTTTCAATTACCTCAATAACATCATCCTCTTTGTTATCTATTTGCATAAGCTGAATAACAAGACATTCCTTTACATTTCTAGCACCTACCCCCGGCGGGTCAAAGGTCTGTATATGCTTTAATACTCTTTCAACTCTTTTTGCTGATATATTAAAGAAAGAAGCAACTTCACTAATATTAACTGACAAATATCCATTGCGGTCAACATTGTCAATCAAATATTCACCAATCTCCATATCGCTACACACAATATCAGAAGTATGGAGTTGAAGCAAGAGATGTTCTTTAAGTGAAACTATCGAAGTTGACCTGTCTACAGAAAATTTTCCTATTACATCATCAACACCATCATCATTAATTATTCCGCCAGGCTCTTCCTCAACATATATAGGAAGCAGAATTTCTCCCCTGCTTTTAATATCATTTGGATTAACTTCTAGGGCAGGATTAGTGTCTAACTCACTTTGTATATATTCAGCAAGTTCACTCGAGTTCATTTTCAAAATTTCGAAAGCTTGCCTTAATTGAGGCGTAAGTATTATTTTATGGGATTGAACAAGCCTTAAATCAAAATCGAAATCCAACGTTATTCCCCCAATCCGTATTGCTTAGAACTTTTCTAAAAACAATACAACCAGTAGCAAAATCTAAATAACTTATAAATAAGTCAGTAAATATAGTCCCACAAACAAAAACACCTTATGCACCAGTGGCCGTTATCTTGTTGTTCACATTAATATTGATCTTTTCTGCTATATAATTCTTTCCTCTGTTACAAGAAAATCAAGAGGTATGTCATGTTCTTCAAGAGGAACAGCATCATATATCTGAAATTCAAAGGCAATTCCAATTTTAGTACAATTGTTATTAACAGAACTAAGAAATCTATCATAAAGTCCTGCACCATACCCCAACCTATTTTTACATAGGTCAAACGCAACTCCCGGCACAATTACCACATCAATTTCTTCTCGATTAAAACTTTTTGCTCTATCCTTCCTAGGTTCTAAAATGCCAAGCATTCCAGGTGCTACATCCCTTTTTTCATCCATAATCTCATAAGGCACAATCCTTTTTAAACCGTCAGTTTTATCTACAAGGGGTAATACCACTCTTTTCCCATGCTCAAAACAATGATGTATTATATACCGAGTGATTACCTCATTTTTAAAATCCATATAGCACATTACTGACTTAGCTTTTATAAAGGGTAATAGATTAATAACCCTACTAGTTATTTCAATACTTTTACTTTCCACACTTTGCCTATTTTCACTCTTTCTGCGAGAAGCAACTTCTTCTCTTAAAAGCTCTTTTGTTATCATTTTTTTCACCTTAATCTTTCCACTTAGATTCTTTCAAAAAACAACCTAAGCAATAGCCTTTCTCTCTTATAAAAAGTACTTACAGTTATTTTATTATCAATAGCTATTTTTTAGAAATGTCATAAAAGTCTTAACCACTCTAACACATAATATTTTAACATAAATAACATCCCAAAAATTATTGTTGTTAGTACGAGGGCATATATAACTCTCCATTTAGGATTTCCAATATTCAATAATTTGATTATCGTATATCCTAGTCTTGTTATTATAAACACTAATCCTAATAAACTTGCAGTGGATACTATCCACCATATGGGTATACTAAGTTTTATAATAATGATGCCTACGCAAATATTTATAAGAGACAGTAGTAACAAATCAAATAAGCTATCAATTACTTTCAATTTGTTTGTATCATAAACTTTATAATTTGCAGCGGGAATGAGAAAAAGAACTATCGGCATACCAAAAAATATTCCAGTCATCAATCTCGCGGTATTATCGGTTTGTCTTATTGAAATATACGAACTAACGGCATCAATCATCATAGGAACGGTTGAAAGAGCCAATATTACACTTATTGGTATCGATGGAACTTTATCAGACTTTAGTTTTCCGCGGACAATACAATATATCAATGCAATAGCTCCACCTAAATATATTCCCGTGTCCCTTGCACAAAGAGGTAGAGGAATTCCGCCAATATGTATAGTCCGCTCTGGCATTTGGTGACACACCAAACTACCAACAAAAAAATATATTTTCGAAACTATCTCCATGTTTTAAATACCAGCACCCGACTACATATCTGATAAGGCAATTGCCAAAACACAACATGAAATAGACCATAACACAAAAACAACGATTGAACTAACTAAAAGTGCCACTCCAAAGGATCTTTTATCTGTATCATCTTCATTATTCATAAATACAATTGCTATTATGACACCAATTAATTGACCTATTCCAGGTACAAAATTGCATATAGTTGTTATAAATACCTTCATTGCATTAGTCAAAGAAGGCTTCCCACTAACGCCTGCTGCTTGGGCATTTTTCATAGGTGGTCTTTGTTGTCTAGTCACATTTCCCATTTCAGGTTTATTTATGGGTCTTGGTTCTCTTGGCATCTGATTGAAATTATTCGAATTTTCCTGTATATGAATGCCTTCTTCAACTTTATCATTAGGATTGACGCCAAATGATCCTCTATTTTCTCTTAACTGCTCATTGTGGTTGCTATCAAACGATCCTCTGTTTTCATCTAGTTGCTCATTAGGCTTACTGTCAAACAATCCCCTGTTTTCATCTAGTTGCTCATTAGGCTTGCTGTCAAACAATCCCCTGTTTTCATCTAGTTGCTCGTTAGGCTTGCTGTCAAACAATCCTCTGTTTTCATCTAGTTGCTCGTTAGGCTTGCTGTCAAACAATTCTCTGTTTTCATCTAGTTGCTCGTTAGGCTTACTATCAAATAATCCTCTGTTTTCATCTAGTTGCTCATTAGGCTTATTGTCATGTAGCCCTTTACCTCTTTCGTTGTATCTTTCTTCATGTATAAAATCACTGACATCCTCACCAGTATTTATCGAATTATCAAATAGTTCTTCTGAGTAATATCTATCTTTAGAACCATCATTATAATTGCCCGTTTTGGTCTCATCAGCATCTAAACTTTGTTCTGTCTTAAGAATACTACCGCAATAAGGACATCTCTTTGCATCTACAGATATTTCTTCCCCACAAAAATTACATACTGCTCTTCCCTCTAAGAAACCGTTCATTTAACCACTCCTTATCCTATTAAGTTCAAATATTCTTCATAATAAAGCAAAGTCCTTCTATAATGGAATATATTGTTCAATTTGTGCATCTCCAAACGTACCCATTTTAGTATATGCTGCAAAAGCACAATCAATTAACTGAAATGCTATCGCAGCTCCAGTACCCTCACCTACACGCATTTCGAGGTTTAAAAAAGGTTCCATTCCAAGAGCGTCTAAGACTTTTTTGCTCCCGGGCTCTGCCGAACCATGGGAGGGAAATATAAAATTTCTTATTTCAGGCTTTAAAGCAACTGCACATAATGCAGCGGTTGCAGAAATAAATCCGTCAATTAAAATGGGTATTCTATACCTAGCAGCACCTATGTAACATCCAACAAGTCCTGCTATATCAAGGCCTCCCACTTTTGCCAATACATCTATGGGATCCTTTGGATCCGGTCTGTTTATTTCTATAGCATTCGTTATTACCTTTATTTTGTTTGTAAGACCTTCATCAGTTAGCCCCGCACCTCTTCCTACCATTAGGCCAATGTCTACTCCCATAATAACCGATGATACGGCACTACTTGTTGTAGTATTTCCAACTCCCATTTCTCCCGTACCTAGCAAATTTACACCCTTATCCTTCAAATCCTTAACCGTTTCAATACCTGCTTCTATTGCTCTTATAGCTTCACGCCGCTCCATAGCAGGACCCTTTGCTATATTTGCCGTTCCCCTTCGAATCTTTCTATTAATGATACCTTCACAATTAAGGTCCTCGTCAACACCTATATCAACAACAACAATATTTGCTTTAGCACATTTCGACAATACATTTACAGCGGTTATACCCTTTGTAAAATTTCTTGTTACCGAAGCAGTTACACTTTTAGGACAGGAACTTACTCCTTCCTCAACAACTCCATTATCTGCACACATTATTATTATAGCCTTTTTGTCAACTTTTGGATACATTTCACCTGTAATTCCCACAATACGCTTAACAACTTGTTCTAGTTTACCTAAACTTCCAATAGGTTTTGTAAGACTATTCAACCTTGATTGTGCCTCATCCATGAGCTTTTCATTTAGCTTATCTATGCCTTCAAGTTGCAGTGTTTTCAATATACTTTCCCCCAATTTTTTATTGCAAACTAGTTTAAAAATATTATATTTCAGTTAAATAAATAAATCAACTTATGATTAGAAATGGTAAGTGTTAATAAGGAAAGACGATATACTGTTTAAAGTCATATATTACCTTCGATAAAACATGACTTAAGAAGTGTAAAATCAATGAAACCTCAATAGAAAATAAAAACTACGGGAATCGGGTCCCTTCGGTTTTGCCTCTTTCATTTCGTTCTAAAAGTGCGTAATAAAAATGGTGCTGCACTTAATCTTCAGCACCATTTTTCTACTAATGTATGTAGCCATCTGTTTCTAAAGGCATCAAATCAATATGGCGGATTTCTCCACCTACAGGCTCCCTCTGTACTTCTTTAATCTTTGCCCTAAATCTTTTATTATTGAAGCTTACATTCAATACTAGGTTTTGCTCAGCTTTACCTGCTAGTATATGTCTTAATTCATCTTCTTCCATTTCAATTGGTAAGCTTTTTCGCCCTTGATATAAAACTCCCGGAACTCTTCCCTCTCTTTTAAGTTTTCTAGAGCTTGATGATCCTATTTCCGTTCTAGAGTCTACAATTATATCGAATTCTTCCATAATAACACTCCTTTATTAATGAAACTTATTTGCATTTCACTAATAAAGTATTGCCAAAAACTTATAATTTAATACTTATCATCTTTGTAGTAAACATGCAGCAGTGCCTTTATAATATCATTATAGTTCTCTGAGGTAACTAGATGTATGTCTCCTTGGTCAACCTGAATAGAAAGATTAATCTTATGCCTATGACTATTGTCTATTACCGTACTAATCATATCAATCGCTTCAAGGGGTCTGTTGTAAATATAGGTCCATTGACCGACATCATTGTCTAATTTAATTTGCCTTTGGTAATACTTTTCTAAAAACCCCCTTATTTCTCCAATCTTCCTCGAAAAAAGACTTACAGTAATGCTCATTGACTATTTTCCCCCTATTTTTTATTACCTGCCTTAATGCATATACTATATTATTTGTCCTACATTCTTAAAAGATCTTTTTCATAAAAAAAAGTTATTTACAGTAGACAAACTAATAGCACCATTACGTAATAAATTTGACAATAACAGCAAAAAACCTTTATGTAATTTTTTCTTTGATCTTAGTCAAGGCAAACTGTATTTTAATTCACTATTTTGAAATAATAATAGTACGGTATTTCTAAAGAACTGGTCAATTCCATTTTAAACCGTTGGTTCAATGGTGACCTAAATATTGAATAGCTTATTTTTTGATATATCTTTAGCTAAAATACAAATTGAAATGGAGGTAATTGTGGCTACATGTTTTTGAAAAACGCCTTACATAAATTATTGAATTTTTCACAAAACATAGCCGCTAAAATAATATGAAACTAAAATTACTCATATCTAAAATATCATTATTAGTTCTTATAACCTATATGATTATGCTTTGCGGCTGTAATCAAAACAAGCAATCCCCTGATGCCCAAGCAAAGCAGGTAAAAACCAACGAGGAATCGGACAAAGTTCCAAAAGATCTTGAAGAAATAGAAAACAGCATAGAAAAGATAATCAAGGTCTTAGAAGGACCTGCTGCTTCAACAAAAGATGAAGGAGAACAAAATAAACAAGAAGAACAAGAGGGACAAAACCAAGAGAAATCAAGTCCACCCCAAGGAAAAGAAAGCGAAGATAAAGATAGCGAAAACGAGAACAAAGAAGATGGTGGAGAACAAAAGGATGCTCAAAACAGCGAACAATCAAAAAAAGCAGACCAGGATAACGATAAAGCCAAACAAGAAAAGACCGCAGCACCAAAAGACCCTTGGCAGGAAATCACTTCTACCATAAATAAATTGCATTACCAGTGGAATGGATATATTCCCTCGGTTACTAAAAAGAATGCAAGCAGGGAATTAATTGACAATTTCGACAACACTTTAAATGCCTTAACGTCTATTTCTGTAACTAAAGACAAAAACCAAACACTTATGACTGCTAATAATTTATATTTATTTATTCCCGACTTCTATATGCTGTACAAAACTCCAACATCACCCGAAATCAAAAGGATTAGATACTATATTCGGAATGCTGTACTAAATGGCACTATATTAAATTGGGAGCAGGCAAGCAAAGATGTAAGCAATTTAAAAGCCACTTGGGCGATATATAAAAATACAATTGATCCTAATAATCAAGATCTTGCAAGCAAGCTTGATTACTCAATCTACGAACTTGAAAAAGTCGTTAATGAAAACAATATGTACCTCACTGATATAAAAGGACGGATTGCAATATCAAACACCGAAAGCGTGGAAAAAGCTGCTAAAGAAAATGAGAAAAAAGAGTAAACACTTTTTAATAGTTAAGGCAGTACATTAGATTTTCTAAGTACTGCCTTATAAACTAACACTTCTATGCCACATTTTTGAAAGGGTACACGTCAATTCAATCTTTCTAGATCCTCTATCATATTATTCATCTCTCTTAAATGTTCATGGTCTTCTGTTAATATATCCTTCATTAATCTAGCACTTTCATTA
>JAAYPF010000089.1 GCA_012519925.1 Clostridiaceae bacterium | reverse complement strand
TATTCCTCTGTTTTTTTATAAAAACGGCATTTTACGGCTGTTCGCTTTGTAAATTATGGAATTTGATGTTTTTTAAGCTAAACCAAAACTTTTCACACGAAATTTGCTTGATTTTTCAGCAGCTTCCGGAACAGGTATAGAGTTAGATAATTCTGTGATTAGTAGTAATGCTGTTCAGATTAATGGTACAAACCTGACATCCAGTGGTTACATAGTATCACGTAATAATATCTCGTTTAATGTAGGCAACTTAAGAAGTGCTAATGATACTGGAATTGTTATATGTTCTTCTGATGGAGATATAAACATAAATACTTCCAAAGCAGAAATAAAGGGTACTTTATATGCACCAAATGGGACTGTTTATATAAATGTTAGTGATTTCAAGCTAACAGGCAGAATTATTGCAAAGAAGATAGTTGTTAATTGTTCAACTTTTGATGTAGCTTCTACAGAACAAGATATTGATTTGCTTGATCCAACAATAAATCATTAATACGCTGGAGAATAGGGGGCAATTCCCCCTTCTTCTAAAAATAAGCAATGGAGGGTAGATTAAACATGATGTCCAAAAGGGTAATAAAAATAATTGCCGTATTTGTATTTATAGCTTTTACATTAACTTATGCACTTCCTACGCAAGAGATGACAGTTCTGGCAAAATCGCTTGATAATATAACAAATACCAAAGCGAATATTAGTTATGAGCAGCCAAAAATAAATACAACACTTGGAAATTTTGCAAAGGATATTTATGAGTACATATCAAAACTGAAAGTGTCTTTGGAAAATGAAGATTTAGAACAATTTAAGGATGATCTTAAAGCTTCAAGAAAAGCAGTAAAAGATATAAGAAACGATATATTCAAGGAACTTAATGACAACAATAAAAGACTTAATAACTTAAAGGTTAATAAAGCAAAGATAAGGCATAACAGTTTTGAGACTGCTGTTGAAAAGAAGTTGGATGATTTAGAAGCATTATTTGAAAAAATTAATGAAAGTTTGATTGCAAGTGATGTTGAAACTTTGCAGATTGAACTTGAGAAAATGGAAAATCAAATAATGGGTGAACAACCAGAACAGCCTATTGGGAATTCACTTCCTCACAATAATGTAAGTATTGAACCGGCTGAACCAGCAACGGGAGGTGGAATAGGCGCAGCATATATGAGTACTAATACTGCTACAGGTATTTCATTACTATCTAAAACTCCTACCGATGAAGATTTGGCTGAGACACCGGAGACAAAACTTACTCAAGAAATAATGGATTTGGCTGATACGTTAAAGACTTCTGTGAAAATACAGGAATATGTACGAAATAATATTGATTTTGAGCCATACTACGGTTCGAGAAAAGGTGCAGCGGGAACACTGAGCCAAATGGCAGGAAATGATTACGATCAGGCATCACTTTTGATATCAATGCTAAGATATAAAGGTATACCTGCAAGATATGTAAAGGGAACTGTTGAGATACCCATAAATAAAGTAATTGGTTGGACTGGTGCTGAAAATGCTGAAGCTGCTGTTAAAATTTTAGGGTCTTTAGGTACACCTACTGTATCTATCGTATCAGGCGGAGCAATAACAGCAGTTCGTACAGAACATGTGTGGGTTGAAGCATATGTGGCTTATGAAAACTATCGTGGAATAGGAACTGGAAAAGGTAAGAAGATATGGATTCCGCTTGATCCGAGCTTTAAGCAATACAGCATTGAAGACGGTCTGGATATAAAGGAGGTTATAGGTGTAACAGACGATCAGATATTGGAGGCCATTGATACCAATGGTGAAAAATCTGAGGATGGCAATACAGTAACCAATGTAAATATAGAAGAAATGAGCAATTTCATAGACAGTTCGTCAGCGAAGTTGGAACAGTACATAAAAGATAATAACCTTGAAAATACCGATGCAAAGCAGTTGATAGGTGGGAGGAAAATAATATCTGAGAAACTTGGATTACTTCCACTTTCCCTGCCATATAAAACAGTAACCGTAATTTCAGAAACAAACAGTATACCTTATGAAGAAAGTGAGACAATAGGATTTGCCATAAGGGGAAATGATCCATACAACTTAAACTTTACAGGTTCGGATGATTTTAACGTTAAATTCAGGGCGGTTGAATTGTATGGTAAAAGGGTGACACTTTCATGGACTCCTGCTTCTCAAGAGGATGTAAACATTATAGACAGTTATGGAGGAGTATTCAATACACCGGCATACATGATACAATTAAAGCCACAACTGAAAGCAGATGGTGAAGTTATTGCCGAAGGTAATGCAGTTGGTTTTGGCTATAGGCAGGAATTTACGATAGAGATGGGGCATGTGGGAAGAACTGTTGAGAGAGTTGTCAATACCGTTACTGTCGGTGGATATTATAATGTTGCATTAGATTATGGCAAGGTAGATCAAATCGAATTAAAAGCTATTCAGGAAAGATTATATGAAGTTAAGGATGAAATAACACAAGATGATATTTATACCGATGAAGTAATGGGAGATATTTTGAATGCTGTCGGTAAAGCTTATTTTGCACAGTTGGATGGTTTTAGTACACTTCTATCAAGAGCATCAAATGTAAGAGTAACAAGGCAACTAAGTGAAGCTATGACAGGGTTTAGACCTGGTGTGAAATATATGTTTAAGATACCTGTTGAGGTGTCAAGTGGTTCCTTCTTCATAGATGTTGATCATGATGTTGTAAGCAGTGTGAGTAATGAAGGAAAGAAAGAGAATGAAACCGGCTATATGCTGTATTCGGGAGTTCTTGGCTCAGCGATGGAGCATGGAATATTTGAACAAATTCTGCAATTACCATCGGTATCATCTATTAAGGTTCTTACAGAGGCGAGTAATAGAGGAATTCCAATATATAATTTCGATAAAACAAATATTGATAGAATCGATGAGATTAAAGTTTCTTCATCGGTGAAAACAGATGTTTTAAATGCAGTTAACAGTGGTAAAACAGTAATCATTCCAAAAGAGGAAATCCGATATTATGATTGGTCTGGCTCAGGATATATTGTTATTGACACTGACACCGGAGCAGCAGGTTATATGATTAGCGGAGGACTAGCAGGCGGTTCGGCAGCTGTTGAATTAGATCCACTTACGCTTATAGTAGGAATAGTGTCAATTATATGGGCTATATATGATACTATAATGATAGCTATGGCAATTCTTTCTTGTACAAGTCCATTACTTTTAGTGTTGTTTTATGGATTATATGTACTTAGTGTTTATGCGTTATGTATAACGGTTGTGGAGTTAGAAAATTATATACGAACTGGTGATTATGAATCTGCAAAAAACGTTTGGACAGACTTTGTACTTAATCTTGCGTTTTGCGGAGGTTTTAAAATACTCGAAAAGATATTACCGGGAATAGGTTCGTTGTTCAAAACGGTATCAAATAGGCTGGATGATGCAGCAAAACAAGCTGCTGAAAGTCTTGATGAAATGGCAGAGAGTATATCAAGAATAGATGGACCAAAAAAACTACCCGATGCAGACACTCTTGTTAAAGAATTGGCTGATCAGGGAGTTGATTCAAATCTTGTAAAAAAAGTTGCAGATTCACAGGGGGCAAGTGGTTTAGATAATTTAAAGCATTTGCTTGATACTGGAAAAGCAACTCAAGAAGAAATAGCTGAAATGATTGCTAAGGGAATAAATTTAGATGATGCAAGATTCTTGGTAGATAAGGGGATTCCAGCTTCAGACTTTGCAAAATACGGTATCAAAAATAGTACAGAGGCAAAGACAATACTTGATTTAGTTAACAAGGGATATAGGTTAGATGACTTGGCTAAGTTGGTTGAGTATGGATATACGCCTTCTGGGATGATATCAAAGGGTTTAAAAACTGCTGAGGAAGTACAAAGGGTTGTTAAGGCTTTGACTGAAGCTGTAACAAAATTAAAAACTGCACTCAAGACAAATGTTGAAAGGGTTTTTGAAACTATAAAATCTATTTTTAGAAATGGCGATGATTTAAAATGTGTTGATGCGGTTTCAAATAAAGAATTTACTCTATGCAGGAGTAGTCTTAAGTCAGAATTAATAGACGCCGGAATGAGTGATGAAGTAGCTGAATCTGTACTTGAAGTTCTCGAAACTGGATGCTTTTCTGGAGATACGCTTGTATCTACACGTGATGGCCTAAAACGTATTGATACAATCAAAGAAGGAGATTATGTATTATCAAAAGATGTAAATTCTGGTACAATAGATTACAAGGAAGTCAAAAAGGTTTATATCAAGAGTACATATGAGTTTATTCACCTTAAACTGGATGGCGAAGAAATCAGAACAACTTCTTCTCACCTGTTCTTTACAGACAGCGGATGGTGGAAAGCTGCTGAAAATTTAAAACCCGGCGATAAGATACTAAACTCAAAAGGCGAACTCAAGAAACTTTTAGCAACTAGAGTTGATACATTGCAACAGCCGGAAAAGATATATAACCTCAATGTTGAGGACTTCCATACTTACTTTGTTGGTATTCAAGAGCTTTTAGTCCATAATAATTGTACTGAAGAAATGATTGAACACCTAAACAGTTTACCAAGAATTCTTGATGAAGCAGGAAACGCAATACCTCATGGATTCTCAAGTTTACAAGAATATAAAAGTTTTATTGCTAATTTGAAAAATGGTTTACCAAGTGATACAAGAATCCTGTTCCAAGGCAGTTCTGTTACAGGTGTAAGTCATGAAACAGGTGAATTATTTGACTTGGGTAGAGTAAGTGATTTTGACATAGGATTAGTACAAGATGATACATTCATAAGAGCACTTGATGCTGACAGTTCGTTAGGATTTAAAATGAAAACTGATCCTAATCGAATTGGACCTCTTAATACAGACCAACTAAATTATTTAGGACTAAAAAATATTGCAGACCAAATGACAACCCAAGCTGGAAGACCAGTAAAGTTTATGCTATATGATAGCCTTAGTGAGGCATTAAGGAGACCAAGTATATATGTTGAATAAATCTATTACTATAGGAATTGCAAATTCTAATATGGATAAAGTAAAAGATGAACTGGAAAGCTTGTTGAATATTAAACTTGAAGAACACGAGAGTTCTTATTTGGGAAGGTATTTTACAAGTAAACCGCTTGGAGTTGAAGAATTTGAGTTAAGTAATAATTTTGTTGATGATGATTGGAGCGAGGCAAATTTTAAAGACTATATTCTTTTGCTAAGGTTCAATACTCCGCAACAACCGGAAAAAATAACAGCTATGGTTTTGAATAATATAAATAATTCCGTTTTTATAAAAGCACTTGAGACAAAAACAGGGGAATATCTAAAGGTTTATGATTTCATTGATGGGCAATTTGTAAAAATTAGAGAAAAACTTTTAGATAAAACAAAATAATATTACCAAACATATATAGAACGAAAGCCCCCAATCTATGCGGGGCTTTCGTTTTCAAAATTGTATTTATAACATTGTAAACAGTGATTTTATTTAAAGATACAAGTTAAATATCGGAGGCTATTAATGAGAATAGAAAAACTTAATGAGAATGCTATTGAGAATATAGCGTATAAAACCATAGGTTCTAATGGCAATATAATGGATGCACAAATACCTATATTAATGGGTGAAATGTCAGGTTTGCCTAAATATATTGATGCTTTGATTGTAACATCGGACTTGCAGGGTATCGTTAGAAAAGATAATCATGAAATTTTGCTTGGCGAAGTACTTGCAGATTATTTACCAATTTTTACAACAATTGAATTGGGGTTAACGCCTCAGAATATAGGTGTTGTTCTTTGTGGTGATTTATATGCATCTCTTTACACAAGAGGAGGGCTTGGAGATGTAAGAAGTGTATGGAATCAGTTTAATAAATATTTTAAGTGGGTTATAGGAATTTCAGGTAACCATGATGCTTTTGGAGATGAAAAATGTTTTCAAGAATTTAAAAACACAGAAGGCATATATTATTTTGATAAAAAAGTCGCTCGAATTGATGGTTTGAAAATAGCAGGTATAAGTGGTATAATTGGCAAGCCCGATAGAACAAATAGAATAAGTAAAGAAGATTATTTGCTATGCTTAAAGAACTTACTTTTGAAAAAGCCTGATACTTTAATGATTCATCAACCCCCCCAAAATTTAATGGAATCTTGTAATGATGATGAAGGTATAAGCGAAATCATAGAGGCATCAAATCCTACTTTAGTATTCTGTGGGCATTTTCACTGGAAAAACCCTTTGATTGAATTAAGTAATAGGTCACAGGTATTAAATGTTGATTCTAGAGTAGTTATTTTACTAAATAGTTGTTGGAAGAAGTGAAACAGAAGTAATGGGCATAATACCAATACTTTCTACAATATCTACGCTTCAAACCGCTTCACCTTCTCCCAAATCTTCCAAAGGAGTAATAACAATACGTCCTTTTCTCAATCTCAACCTTGATATTCATACCTCCATACGCTCCGAATATAAGCCCTGTAACTGAATAAACGGAGTATCAGAAGTATCAAGCCATCCCTTATGTACATCTGAAAGTCTCGTAACCATAAAAAACACCTTCCTATAATCAAATAATCATAAGCTAAGGCAGAATTTACCGCCATTTCCTGAGCCTGTCAAGATTTTTTCGTTTTTTATCAGTATAAATTTTTATTTTGATATGTCATCCAGAACAAATTAATTATTTCAGCAAAATATTTCCATAGGGTGATTTTGTATAGTAATGCCCACACAAAAATAATGAATTTTGTTTTTTACTATTAAGAAATTTTTCAAGAAGGACAGCAATGTTTCTTACAGAGTGAATCCTTGGACTTTTTTGTCCCCCATTTTTTAAAACCATCAATGCCTTACTTAAAAGTTCTCTCTGAAGTTGCTTGAAAAAAGCTTCGGAGAATACTTTGAGAGACTAGATAATAAACTCCAGCTATACAATTCTATAGCTGGAGTTTATTACCTGCGTAAGCAACTTAAAACAGATACAAAACAGAACAAGTTCTAGTAAGCTCTTTTATATTTGGGAAATTGTATAAAACGACTCCAGTTAGCATTAAAGTTGTTGCTATAAATCTTGATTCTTGATTTATAACTGAGACAGCTTTGAAGTCAAATGTGCCTTATTTTATATTTTTTTCCATACTCCCAATCTCATATTTTCTCACAAAAGTGAACGTTGTTCTTATTTTAAGTCATATCACTAATTTCAATTTCAGTTTCAATTTCTTGTTCAATTTCAGTTTCAACTTCGGCTTCAACAAGTATACTAAATGGCACATAGATTGGAATATCTTTATTAATGGCTTCAAAACTAACTGCCAAAGCATATTTCGCAAAATGCTCCCCATTATTACTCCAACCATTGTGTCCTTTAATGGCTATACAAAATTCTTCAGGCAACTCATAAGCAGGCATGCTTTGAATTGCCTACAAAGAAGGCTTGTAAGTATAGTTTGGGCAATGATGACACACAAAACGGAATACATAAACCCTGACTTAATAAGCATTGATGATTTTAACGCAGACAACTGTGAATGATAAAATATAATTGACAGTTAACGATAAATAAGTTTTGACAGTTTTCTACCGATAATTGTAAATTCATATCAAAACAACTGGAAATTATCACATCATTTATTAGAAATCCCTCCTAAAAATATCACCTCAAAAACTTAACTGTCAAAAAAGCAGAAACTTTCTGTATAATATTTTTTAGATAATATGCAGAAAGGGTGAACATAAATTGAGAAAAGAAGAAGGATGGCATATGTACATAGAAATTCAACATTTGAAGAAAAAGGGCTTTAGCAACTCCAAAATCTCTAAAATGTTAAACATAAGTAGGCCAACAGTAATTAAGTATATTAATATGAGTCCTGATGAATTCAATATAGAGATGGAATCCAGAAACCAAAGGAGTAAGAAACCTGATATATATCACAACGATATTCTTGCATGGCTAAAGGAGTATCCGGAAATGACAGCAGCTCAGATATATGATTGGTTGGAAGAAAAATACAAGGAGCTTAAGTTTAATGAATCTACAACAAGAAATTATGTGCGCTGGATACGTAAAGAATATGATATTCCAAAGGGTATTGAGACAAGACAATATGGAGCTCCGGATGATCCTCCACTTGGAAAGCAGGCTCAAGTTGATTTTGGAGAAATCAAAGTCCCTTCAAGTACTGGAAACAGTATAAAACTTTTTGTAATGTGTTTTGTTCTTTCCAATTCAAGATATAAATATTGTGAATGGCAAGACAGACCTTTTACATCTGAAGATATAATAAAAATACATGAAAATGCTTTCGATTTCTACGGTGGTATGCCCCAAGAAATTGTTTACGATCAGGATCATTTAATCCTTACAAGTGAAAACCACGGTGATTTAGTATACACACATGCCTTTGCAAATTATCTGAAAAACCGCAAATTTAAAGTATATATGTGTAGGAAAGCTGATCCTGAAAGCAAAGGACGCATAGAAAATGTGGTTGGTTATGTGAAAAACAATTTTGCAATACATCGAAAATTCTACAACCTGGATCGTTGGAATGAAGACTGTTCCAAATGGCTGAATAGACGAGGGAACGGCAAGATTCATTCTACAATAAGAAAAATACCAGCAGAAGTATTTATAGAAGAACAAAAACACTTACAGCCAGTACTTAAAAAAATAAAATTTAATTCGCTTAGTCTTAGTTTAACTTATCAGGTTAGAAAAGACAATACCGTACCGATATCCGGAAATAGATATTCTGTACCACGAGGAACTTACAAAGGACCTAATACATATGTTAAAGTCAGTAAAATAGAAAATCGTCTGCTCATAATTACGGATATAAATAGTGATAAAGAATTAGCCCGTTATGACATACCTTCTAGTAAGGGCAATTTATTAGGAAACAACAATCACAAACGTGATAATAGTATAAAAATATCTGCCTTGTTGAGTAGTACAATTGAACTTTTTATTGATAAGGAAAAAGCGGCATCTTTTATTGAAAAAATATATAAAGAAAAACCAAGATACATCCGTGATCAACTATCTCAAGTAAATTCTGCTGTTAAAGATTCGACACCGGAAGTAATTGATAAAGCTCTAAACTTTTGCATAAGAAATCATTTATACAGCTCAGTAGATTTTAAAGATGCTGTATGCCATTATGCAAAAAACGCGCCTCAAGAAAATGTTAAGTGTATCGATGATATCATACCATTGTCGGCAGAATCGCTAGAGAAAATTAAAATAAAGCCTGAAGTCAGAAATGTTTCCGACTATGCGATGATATTAACGCAATCAATTAATCAACACGAATATACGGAGGAACACCAATGTCAGCTATAGAGGATTTAAAAAGCATGTTAAAAACTTTAAATATGTATCATACTGCTGAAAAATTAAATGATCTACTAATACAATCAACAGAAAAGTCTCTTTCTTATGAAAATTTTCTTGAAAAGATATTTAAATGTGAATTGAACAGCCGTGAACAGAAACGTCTGGAAACCAGAATGAAATGGGCGTCATTCCATGAATATAAGACATTGGATGAATTTGATTTATCAGAACAGCAGTCGTTAAGCAAACGTCAATTTAATCAAATAAAAGAACTTACATGGCTAGAGCAAGGATACAACCTAATTCTTTTAGGACCCCCTGGTGTCGGGAAGACACATTTGTCAGTAGGTTTGGGAATTCATGCTGTAAAAAGTGGGTACAAAGTATATTTCACATCAATGAATGACTTGATACAGTTGTTAAAGACACAGGAAATCCTTAGTACTTCAAGAAATAAGGTAAAGAGGATTTCAGAAGCAGATCTTTTGATTATTGATGACCTTATGTTTAT
This sequence comes from Clostridiaceae bacterium, assembly GCA_012519925.1. Taxonomy (GTDB): domain Bacteria; phylum Bacillota; class Clostridia; order Acetivibrionales; family Acetivibrionaceae; genus Acetivibrio. The sequence goes on along the minus strand of JAAYPF010000089.1, from coordinate 11,332 downwards.
GGCAATGGAGAAACATGAAGCCAACTTGTTTTTTCAATTGATAAATAAATTGTATGGTCAGACTTCAATCATAATTACATCAAATAAAGGTCCTGAAGATTGGGGTGAATTATTGGGTGATCCTGCTATAACAACGGCTATTCTCGATAGAATAGTTCATAAATGTGAAGTTATAAGCTTGTGTGGTGACAGCTATAGAGTAAAACACCGAAAAACAATATTTTGTACAAATTAAGAAAGATTATGATTCTAACAAGAGGTGAGAAAATGAGATTTAAATGTAATTCAAAAAATGAGGAGTGGGAAGGCACTATTAGCAATTTTGTGGAGCATAATAACAGCTATGAATTTTGGGTAAAAAGTAGATCAAGCATTATGGTTGTGTTTGGCCACACTACAAGGGGTGGATTTGCTTGTATGCCGGATTTTAAAGTAGGTTGCCACTTAACAAATCTAAAGGACAAATTTTGGAATACCGAACAGCTTGTTGAGGTTTTGGGAGTTGTCGATGGTATCTCAGTTTCAAATGCATTGTATGCTCTTTCGAGCAAAATACATATTTGACTTAATGTTACTAATTATCGGTTATTAGGACTGTTAATAAAAAAATTGCATGTAACGTTGCAGATAAGAATAACGTCTTCATAATCAGTGTAATTTAGTTACTTTGGTATTCTGATAATTTCCGCTAATGAGGTTGTCAAGGGCCAAAAGCAGGCTTATCCTTGACAACCTCATTTCGCCATGCTACATACAAATTGCCGAGGGATGAAGGGAAGAAGCAAGTTTAACTTACCACATCCTTCGTAATTTTCTATCATAGCATGGCGACCGCTACCTTTGTAGCCTTAAGTCTATTAAACCCGCCTTGGGAATCAGCTAAAAAAGCAAGTTTTTAATTGTGTAACAGTGCTAAAGCAAAGGATTTATCAAAATAGTATTCTTGATAGAGGAGTGTTATTTTGGTAATATACTATTGTTGGGTTTCCATAAATGGAATTTATAAGGTGTAAAAAATTATTTATCGAAAAGTGTAAAAAGATACTTGACATTCACAACAACACAGAAACAATTGAATCAACCATTTCACAATGATATAATAGCACTTGGAAACAGGTGCTTATAAAATCCCTTGCTAACGAGTACCATTAGGGAATGACTGTAGTGAGGCAATGACCCAAATAATGAATAAGATTCTCAAGGCTACTGATGGGGAGATATATGATTTATTTACTAGGTCTAGCAGTTCACATTTAGTCGAAAGACACCTCAATAAAACAATTAATGACCTTGTTAATAGAGCCTTAACAGACCCTAACTGTGGACCACTAGCCTCTGCATTTACCAACCAAAGTACTGCAATTAAGGCTATAAGGGAGAACTTGAGAGGAAATGCAACAAGAATTAAGGAGTGGCTTGAATCTAGTAGTAATGTAATCACTATATCATTTGATAATGGGTATAGCTTGGGGAATGGTGTATATAAAGGTACCAGCACTGTAGTTGATGCAAGTAAATTAACAAAATCGGAGCTATTCCTTGTTAAGGATGCAACTTCATCAACAGGCTTTAACATAATAACTGGCTATCCAACGTTATAGGAAGAGGTGTATTAATGTATACTATCAAAGTAAATTCAAGTTATTTGAAGCAGGCTTATGGAGATTTTAAAAAAGAACAAACAGCACAATTTGCATTATGTTTCTGGACTTTAGATTTTAAAGTCTCAAGTGAAAATAAATATATGAAAATTAGGCAACTTCAATTTGGTGACTACGAAGTTACAGGTAAAATTGTATATTTAAGTGATAAAGTGTGGGTTGTTGACTTTGGGAAAATTATGGCTTATGGATTTCCAGAGTTAGTAAGACAATATGAAGGAAACTTAAAGGTTGGAGATTTTATTGAGGGTTTAGTTCATTTAGATATCGATATGTTTCATTACTTTGAGTATCATTATAAAGAAGAAGGTATACAACCATTAATCTATAAGTGGAACATCAATAAAATTCTAAAAATTGATGCTCCGAAAGATGATATTCAATTGAGAAAAAATATGGATAGGTGGAAAACGATTGAGATAAATAAAACTAATTGTTTGTACGATGACGATGGAATGGCGTTATACTTATTCAAGTGTGAACTACTTGATTCAGAACCTAAATACAAGATTGATCTTCACAATTCTGTGAAGTAAATACTTGACTAAACGAAAAAAACCAATATTTAGTGTAAAGTTATACCCCCGACTGTAGCAATACAGCTTCGGGGTTTTCTTTCGTAAGGATAGGTATTCTAGGATTCAGTATCAAGCCATCCCGTATGTACATCTGAAAATCTCGTAACCATAAACAAACACCTTCCTATAATCAAATAATGCTGCCTTGTGGAACTGAACCGCTCCATAAGCCATGGCAGAATTTACCGCCATTTCATGAGCCTGTCAAGAATTTTTTTGTTTTTTTATCAGGATAAATTTTTATTTGCTATGCCATCCAGAAACAGATGAATTATTTCAGTAAAATATTCCCACGCCATGGGTTTTATAGTGATGCCCACACAAAAATAATGAATTTTGTTTTCCTCTTAAGAATTTTTTCTTTTTCTACGAAGCCAAACCAAAGTATAAAAAGCTGTTTTGCTAGATAAAAAGATGAAATTCTCAAAAGCAGTTCTGCTTTTTATCCAGCATTGCAGAGCTTTTTATATTTTGGTTTTCTAAAGAGAAAAGAAAAATCTTAGAAGTCAAAAACAAAATTCATTATTTTTGTGGAATGTCACTATAAAAACCATGGTATGGAAATATTTTACTGAAATAATTTATCTGTTTCTGGAGTCGTAGCAAATAAAAATTTATCCTGATAAAAAAACAAAAAAATTCTTGACAGGCTCATGAAATGGCGGTATTTTGCCTTGTGCTTATGGAGCGGTTCAGTTCCACGAGATAGCATTATTTGATTATAGGAAGGTGTTTGTTTATGGTTACGAGATTTTCAGATGTACATACGGGATGGCTTGATACTTCCGATACTCCGTTGATTCAGTTACAGGGCTTATATTTGGAGCGTATGGGGTTTCATGTAGGTATGAATATCAAGGTTGAGATTGAGAAAGGACGTATTGTTATTACTCCTTTAGAAGATTTGGAAGAAGGTGAAGCAGTTTGAAGCATAGATATTGCAGGAAGTATGGGTATTATGCCCATTACTTCCGTTTCACTTTTTGGCTGATTGGTTTATTTAAAAGTAAGGATTGATTTTTAAGGTTGGAGGTTGATTTTATGAGATTGGTTATTGATTCAAAAGGTGCATCAGGAAGTTTACATTTGAAGATTTCTGGATTTATTATTGAGTTTTCGGGTGTTTCGGCTACTGGAAATGTTTCTGTTATTGAAGATTCGGGCAATGTTTCCGTTGAGATTTTACCAGTTAAGGAAGTGTTACTTAAGGATACTGTTATAGAGCCTTTAGTGGATGATTTGCAGAAAATTGAGAAGACAGAGGCATTTTGTGAAGAAGTTCCAAAAGTTTTGGATGTTTCGCAGAATTTGTTGTTTCAAAGGCTTGTCGCACTTAGAAAGCAGATAGCCAAAGAGGAAAAGTTACCGCCTTATATCATTTTTCACGATACCAGTTTAAAAGACATGGTTTCAAAGTTGCCAGTTGATTTGGAAGCCATGAAGGATGTTTCCGGTGTTGGTCATACCAAGTTAGAAAAGTATGGAATCAGATTTATTGAGGCTATCAAGGAATATCTTGCCGAATCGGCTTGATACCCTTTTTAAATAAATATCCCATTTTAGGAAGGAGGCAGTTTTTTATTTTGTTACAGCCTTTAAAGACTGGTAAAATAACTGAAAGTTATTCCTGTAAGCCTTAAGTTACGCAGTTGTGCGGATATATCGGGAGGTTGACACAGTTTTGAAACATTGTAAGCCTTTGGGCTAATACCACATACACAAATTGTCACCTGATATTTGAAGCATATAGCTTAAGGTTAATACTTCCGTGCACATGTATGCAATCCAGTCTTTAAAGCTGTTACAAAAGTTGTAAAAGGTATTTTTACGGTTTTTGTAACAGCTTTATAAAAAACACTTGACTACAATATTTTTGCGAGGCTGTGAAAACAGTTATAACGCTGACATTTGGGATGTCATAAGGTTTTTTTGACCTTTGATAATATAATAAAATTTTTAAGGAGTGGTGAAAATGTTTAATCATCCAAAGATGAAATATGTATATTTGGGTATCGACAGCCATAAAGATACGCATTGCATTGTTGCAATCAACTGTTTTTATGAAAAATTAGGGACAATTACCGTCAGGAATTCTCCAAAAGAATTGGAAAACCTGCTGACCGAAGTAAAGAAATTCAAATTAAAAGGAACTTCCCTTGCCTTTGGCTTGGAGGATGTTTCCGAATACGGAAGGTCACTTGCTGTATTCCTCAAAGAAAAAAAGTTTATTGTAAAACATGTAAATTCTTACTTGGTGGCTCATGAAAGAGAAAGCCTAAATATTATTCACAAAACAGACGAATTTGATGCGGAATGTGCTGCAAGGGTTCTTTTAAACCGCTTTGATACCTTGCCCAATGCCGACAGTCAGGACAAATACTGGGTTTTAAAAACACTGGTAACCCACAGGGAAGCCATTGTTAAAAACAATATCGCACTTAAAAACCGCATTCATTCAATCATAGCCAGCCATTATCCGTCATATTCAAAATTTTTCTGCAATATTGATACATTAGGTGCATTGGCTTTCTATGAAAAATATCCGTCACCTTCAAAATTAAAAGGTGTTACGGTTGAGGAACTGGACGAATTATTGTTTAAAGTATCGGGGAAAAGCAATCCCAAAGACAAGGGAAATAAAATACTTGAATATGTTGAAGCGGATGGATACAATGAAATTGAATATCAGGATATAAGGGATATGGCGGTAAAATCATCTATAACCCTTTTGAAAACTAATATAAAGGAACTGGCTGAAATCGACAACAAATTAAAAGAACTACTGCAACATTTTGATTATAACTTAACCAGTATAAGAGGTGTCAGCACAGTTTTAGCAGCAACAATAATTTCTGAAATAGGTAATATGTCAAAGTTTTCAAGCCCTGCCAAACTTGCCCGATATTCGGGAGTTGCTCCCACAACTTACGCATCAGGAAAAAGCGAATTGCAGTTTGCCAACAGACGAGGAAACAAATCCCTACACCATGCATTCCATACCCTTTCAGTGGGCTTGATTGCAACACCGGGAAACATGATAAGGAACAAATATTTTTATGATTATTTTCACCGCAAAGTATCCGAGGGAAAAACAAAACGTCAGGCTTTGAATTGCCTACAAAGAAGGCTTGTAAGTATAGTTTGGGCAATGATGACACACAAAACGGAATACATAAACCCTGACTTAATAAGCATTGATGATTTTAACGCAGACAACACAGAAACAATTGAATCAACCATTTCACAATGATATAATAGCACTTGGAAACAGGTGCTTATAAAATCCCTTGCTAACGAGTACCATTAGGGAATAATTGCTATAAAGAAATGCTAGAGGCCTTCAATTCAGCAGTTGATGCTGCTAAAATTGATGGGGTCACTGATTCACTTGAATTAGCTTACATTGGCAGGGAAGCAGCAATGGAGATTATTGATGGATTTAAGTGGGGGGAATACCTAAAATCATTAATTGGTGATCCTTCATCAGACATGTTGAGACCACATGCTCATCATATTTTGTTTAAAGACGGTTTAGGTCCTGCACAGAAAGAGCTTGTTAAAGAAGGTCAAGAGATTCTGTTTAGTTATGGTTTGGATCCAATTAAAGGTGTTGAGAATCTAGTTTGGGCACCAAATAAAGCTGGACAACATACGCTTGCTAATTTGGAACATATAGTGAGTGAATTGAGGAATATATATAATGCAGGTGGTACTAAGAAACAGATTATTAATAAGCTGCGAGAACTTGGGGAAGAAGCTGCAAGAAGATAAAAAATACGAGGAGGATGAGTATGGAGTTGAAAATGATATTTCCTATATTAGGTACAGCTATTGAGGAAGGAGATATTGAAAAAGTAATACAGATGGTTGGTTCAGATGATGAAATTTTGAATATGATGACACCTTTTGGTACGTGGCTTCATTATGCGGCAGCGGAAGGTCAACTTGAAATTGTAAAAAAACTAGTTGAATTAGGATTGGATGTAAATATGCAGGGAGGAACCTTTAAAGGAGGAGCATTGAATTTAGCTGCATCTAATGGCTATGCAGAAATTGTTAAGTATCTTTTGTCATGTGGTGCAGAGTTAGATGTTAGTGATTCAGTAAAGAACCCTTTATTTGGAGCAATCTTGAAAGGTCATTTGGATATAGTTAAGATATTAATTGAAAGTGGAATTGATTACTCGGTGAAATATACTGGAGATAACTTTCAAAATACTGATGCACTTGGATTTGCTCGGCTTAGAGGACAAACAAAAATTGCAGAATACTTAGAATCAGTAAAGGAGGAAACCCTTGAAAATAAGCCAATAAAGCCAGAGTACAAAGATGACATTATGGATTTTATTAGTCGTAACTATGGAGAAATCTCAAATTCAATTGGAGAAATTATACCGGGAAGTAACGTAGCTATTACTGTCCATGTTATTCCAGCTTCTGCTGAAAGAGAGTATATTACCTTAATTACAACTGGTATGAGTGATCAACCGATCAAGGGTTCACAGAGTAGTAATAATTCTCGATATGCTGAGCTGTTAATTAAATTGCCACCGGATTGGCCAATTACTGAAACAGAAATGAAAGAAGAAAGTAATAATTGGCCATTACTGTGGTTACGACAAATAGCACATATGCCGCACGTATCAAATGAAGCAATAGGTGAAGGCACTATTATTTCGAATGGAGAACCTCCCCAATCTTTTGCAAAGAATACAAAGCTATCATCAATGCTAATTACCAGCTTGGTTTCTGAGACAAATGATATTTCTAAATCAATATATAAAAGACAAGAAGATGTTATAAACTTTTATTCATTGATACCTATTTATGAAGAGGAAAGAAAATTGTCATACACTAAAGGTTTTTGGGAATTGCTAGATTTATTCAGAAACTCTGGATATAAGGGAGTTGTAGATGGTAATCGAGAAAATTATGCTTTAAAATAGAACTAATAGGTTTGACAAATTTGACAAAAAAATTTGTCCTATATACGGTGGGTTTCAAATGAGAAAAACTGTATAATGTTTTAAGTTTTTGATTGTATGGAGGACAAATATAATTAAATTTGATTGAAACAAATCAGTAAACCTACATAGTATAAGTTTCTGAAACCTTAGTTTTCAGAAACTTATACTATTAAACCTTTTATTCTGATGCTTATTCGTTTAGTGAGTGGAATTTGCCTACGCAATAAAAAAGTATAATATTGATGAAATACAAAAAAGGTTTTTGAGTTGGGATATGTTTACTATTCACCAATAAACCGAAAATTCATACTTTTATCGAGGAAGTGAAGTTAAATGAAAAATGAGGATATAGATTTTTTAAGAAAAAAACTTGATTCTTTATATTTGCCGATGCTTCTATTTACTGCTATTTTGGTTTTGATATGTGGAGTTTACTATAAGTATTCGGAGGTTGATTTTATTAAAAATGCTGTGAAGACTTCAGCAAATATAATCGATATTGCTGAGAATAATTGTCCAATAGTTTCTTTTGAAGTGAATGGTATCAATTATTTAGTTAGAGCAAAAAGTAGTATTAATAAAATCAATGTTGGGGAGATTATTGAAATTGAATACCATAAAAATAAACCCAAAATGATTGAGGTTAATAGAGACAATCCTTTCTTTAGGTATTCAATTTGGATGATTATATTAGGTATAATTGGTACTATTGTTATATCCGTTTTAATTTTTAATAAGCCATTTACATTTTTACATAATAGATAATCTTAGAAGAGTATGCTGTGTAGGTTACAGGCAGACTATATATTTGAATTTAATAATACAATCAAAAAGTTTGATTTTTTATGCAGAATTGATTTCGAGCGATTTTTTGTATAATTATTGATATTAAGGTGTATAGCATATCTGATAAAAAAGAGTTTTAAGAACGGACAAGAAAATGGAAATTAAAGTATTTTTTATTATATTACAACAATATATATTTACAAAAATGTTATTTTGTTATAATATATATTATGTAAAACTTTTCTTTTAGTAGTATCTTAATTTTAGCAAATATAAAAACTAAATATTGAGGTGATTTAACTATGGATAATAGTTATGGATACAAAAGTGAGTATCTCTATAAAGCAATAGAGGATACCGGAGAAACTATACGTTTTTTAGATACAAAAGCGGGAGCTGTTTTTGCCGGAATCAGTATTTGTCTTACCCTATTACAAATATCTTCAGGTTCAATACAAAATTTATATATTGCAATGCAAAAAAATACGATTTTATTTGGAGTTTTAGCTTTTTTGTTTCTTACATACTCAATTTTGGTAATATTATCTTTATTCTATTCATTCAAGACTATAAAACCAAAAGATTCTATTATTATTCAAACGGATAATTACACCTTTTATCAATTGTTGTATATAGGTAATAAAGCTGAGTACAAAAATCAAGCTGCAATATCAGAATACTATGAAAAACTGAGAAATATGTCGAAAAAAGACTGTACTCTATCTATTTTGGCAGAATTATTAAAGCTAAGTTATATCAGAAATTTAAAGCTAAAGAACTCAAATTTGAGTATTATGTTTTTTGTTTGGAGTTTAATCCCATTAGGCATGATTTATATATGTATGTTGTTAACATGTTTTAAATAATGGTAAAACGGAAGTGAAACAGCCTTTAAGGGGACGGTAAAGACTACCCAGCAACAATTGCAGCAATTTGCTGATCAAGCTAACCAAGCAGTTCCAGGTCAAGGAACAGTACCAGGAACACTGAAACATACAGAATTCGCAAATAGAGTAAAAGGATTAAATGACCCTTTAATACAACCAGAGGTTACATATAAAAATGGTCAAATAGTACCTTACGGTACAAAGGGTGGAGTAAGGCTTGATGTAGTTGAATATAATTCTAACGGAACAATTAAGGCAGTGTACGATTTAAAAACAGGAAAAGCAGGATTAACAAATAGTAGAATACAGCAAATACAGAATCATTTACCGAATAATGCTCCTGTATATGAAATCAGACCACAATAAATAGTAGATTGGAGAATTATAAAGTATGGAAAAAAAAGCTTTACAGAAGATTATTAAAGAATTTTTCACTCCATTTGCAAGACAACACAATTTTAAGTTTTACAAGACAACACTTATGCTTAGAGTATTAGATGATACTCTCCATATAATAAATTTTGATTTGCCAAGTAATGGACTGAATTGCAATATTGCAATTCAACCATTGTACATACCATCTGAGACTATAACTTTAACTTTTGGCAATCGTTTAAACCACTTCAAAACGAACTTACCAGGAACATGGGGTTATAGTAATGATAAAATAGATATTGAAAAAGATCTTTCACAAGTTAAAGAATTACTTGAACAAAATGCTGTACCTTGGTTCAATGAATTTGGCAGTCCAGAAGGTATTATTTCTTTCATTGAGGCTAATTTAGCTGAAGATGATAATAATAATATTGTTGGATTTCCTCCAGTTTTGAAAAGAATATATTTAGGTTTTAGTTATCTCTATACTAACAAATTAGGGCTTGCTGTCAATCTATTGCAAGAGGTACTTGAGCTATGCAAAGAGGATAAGAGAGCTTGGGTAATACAGCAAAATGAAATGATTGATAATATTTTAATACTTACTGAAAAAGAACCTGATAAAGTCAATACAAGGCTTAACGAATTTGTCAAAGCAACAAAAGAAAATCTCAAAATTAAGCTTTAAGTGGTAGACCCACCTACAAAATTTAAGGACGGTTCCTAAGTTGAATGATTAATTGTTATCAACTATAATGCTGGGGATAAAATTCCCCGGTTTTTTGTTTTTTCTTATGCGGGAGTTGGTAAACTACAAAACGGACTTGTATTAATGATAGAGAATCAATTGAAAATATATGATCTTCCAGTTGACCGTTTTGACCTGATTCAAGCAATAGTTGTTACCCGTGAAAACATAACAATCTACTATAATGGATATGCTCCAACCCGGCAAATGCAAAACACAGTGTCTTTTGGCGCAGTAGGACAACAGTCGGAAGAATACGATTTTGGCAGGAGGGAGGCTTAAGGCGCATAAACACTGGATTTCTCATTTTTGAAGTAGGACGACATTTTTTCCTCTTTTCAGCAGTTTTTTCACAATAGGCAATAAAATAATTTTCAAATTTCGGAAAAAAACAATATAAAAAGTATTCCCGTGAAGTCTCTGCGTAGTCCACTCACGAAGAGGAATCCCGGGCTTTTTGCCCCCCATTCTTTAGAAACGCTGACGGAGGCATACTTAGGAATCTGCAAAGTAGGCGTTGAAGCAGCTAGCGAAGTATCTTTGCAGTAACTATCAGAGCCAGGGCAGGAAGGGAATACGATAATAGCTATTATTGTATTCCCTTCCTGCCCTGTAAGTAATTTTTAGAGCCTATGAGTGTTCATTAAGCAACTGCATAGAGGTCTTACAAAATTATTAGTGTTTTGGAGTATAAACTAAACAAAAATGGTACTTCTAGCGTGGAAGTGGATTTTATGTTGCAACAGGCTAGAATTGAACAACTTAAGCAGGTAATGTATTATAAAGGATTACAAGCTGCTACTAATGCGTGGGAATTGCCCAAGGTGGCTGAACCAAAGTTCAAAAAATTTAATTACGAGGGTTTTGAAAATACGGTTTATTATAAGGGAACGGGTAAGACTAACCTTATAACTGGTGATGCCTATGGGTATGTAAAAAATGGTTCAGGAGCACCAATTACTACTCAGAAAAGTCCAATTATAGTTACAGAAGAAATGATTAATGCGGCTATGAAAGATGCTCCTTTGAAGACACAGCAAGGTGCGGTTAGTCTACCAGCAATACAAAGGTATGTTACTAAACTTGAAAATGGAGAGGTAGCACCACCAATAAAAGTTGACAATGGTATTATTGTAGATGGTAATCACCGATATGTGGCTGGTAGGATATTTGGTCAAGAACCTTCACAAATATAATGGTCTGGCTGATACAATGATGCCATCCTTAAAACCCTCTATTGAAGCTTCTGTATCAATGTCTATAATGCTGCTCAAGTCAAGGCCTTCAATTTTTTCATGCTGTTTGAAGCTCGGATCTAAAGGAACCCATA
>JAAYPF010000088.1 GCA_012519925.1 Clostridiaceae bacterium | reverse complement strand
TTAGCGTAGAATTCCGTAGCCTTTCATGACCACAGCCAAACTGGACTATCAAGCACAACAATATTGTAAGTGACTATATATACTTAGTCTTATATTAAAAGATATTGAAAAATGGGGAAACTCAAACGTTTGTTTTATTGAATTTATGCAAATAATGTGATATTATTATTTTATATAGTGGGCAATATTCATCGTAATCCTTACTCTTAAAAGCATTAGTATTTTTTCTATTTTCAAAGCAACTATCTTTACACACACCCCATATATATAATAACTTAATATATAAGGCATTTTACTTAGAATATCTAATTATTAATGCCTATAGAAATCTTATATAATTTTACTTTTTTCAGGAGGAAAGAAAGATGAAAAAATCAATAGTTTTTTCTATTTTATTGGTAATGCTTATTACATTATTACCAACCCCGGTTACACAAATTTCTGCCGAGACTTCTAATGTTGGAGATCCTGATGATGACTGGCTTCATGTTGAAGGCACCAATATTGTTGATAAGTACGGTAATAAGGTATGGATAACCGGTGCTAACTGGTTTGGCTTCAATTGCAGAGAGATGATGCTTTTAGATTCTTACCACAGTGATATCGTAGCCGACATAAAAATTGTTGCCGACAAAGGTATTAATGTAGTCAGAATGCCCATTGCCACCGATCTTTTGTATAGTTGGAGCAAAGGTGTCTATCCTATGTCAACAGATACATCCTATAACAACCCTGCTTTAGAAGGATTGAATAGCTTTGAATTATTTAATTTTATGCTACAAAACTTTAGAGAAGTAGGAATTAAAGTTATTCTTGATGTACATAGTGCCGAGACCGATAATATGGGACATACTCACCCACTTTGGTACAAAGGCGAAATTACAGAAGAAATTTTTAAAGCCGCTTGGGTTTGGGTAGCTAACCAGTATAAAAACGACGATACAATAATAGGTTTCGATCTTAAAAACGAGCCTCATACTAATACCGGTACTCTTAAAATTAAAAGCGAAAGTGCTATTTGGGACGACTCTGATCATAAAAACAACTGGAAAAGAGTTGCTCAAGAAACTGCACTCGAAATATTGAAGGTACATCCTAATATTTTAATATTTGTTGAAGGAATTGAAATGTATCCTAAGGACGGCAAGTGGGATGACGAATCCTTCGACACAAGCCCATGGACTGGAACTAATGATTACTACGGAAATTGGTGGGGCGGAAACTTAAGAGGTGTAAAAGATCACCCTATCGATTTAGGAAAATATCAAAGCCAACTTGTTTATTCACCTCATGATTATGGTCCTCTAGTTTATGAACAAACATGGTTCTCCGGTGATTTCATCACCGCAGACGATGAAACTGCCCAAAAAATTCTATATGAAGAATGTTGGAGAGATAACTGGGCCTTTATAATGGAAGATGGAATATCTCCTCTGTTTATGGGCGAATGGGGCGGATTAACTGAAGGTAATGACAAACTTCTAGATCTTAATCTAAAATATCTAAGATGTATGAGAGATTATATTTTAGAAAACAAATATAATCTTCATCACACTCTATGGTGTATCAATATTGACTCAGCCGATACGGGCGGATTGTTCACTCGTGATGAAGGTACTCCTTTCGAAGGCGGAAGAGATTTAAAATGGAATGATAACAAATATGATAATTATCTATTACCTGTACTATGGAAAAATGAAGAAGGTAAGTTCCAAGGTCTAGACCATAAAATACCACTTGGTAAAAACGGAGTAGCAATGCCTACCGGTTCTTCACCTGTGACACCTACAAAAACACCTTCTACAAGCACTCCTACGTCAACTGCTACACCAACTCCTACACCAACCAGTCCAGTTTTTATAAAAGGAGACTTAGATGGTAATGGAGACGTTGACTCAATTGACTTTGCTCTATTCAGAAATTATTTTCTTGGAAATATCAAGAAATTACCTGTAGAAGATGAAGTTGCAGATTTAAATGGAGACGGAGAAGTAAATTCAATTGACTTTGCCAGCATGCGTTTGTATCTTTTAGGAATGATTAGTGAATTTAGTTCATAACAAAAACTTAAGTTGGGCTTATACATAGACCAACTACGAACTTAAGAGCCATCTTTTTTGATGGCTCTTATTACAACCTAGTATTAATATATTAAATATTCATAATTCAAAATCAGAAATACTAGTTGGAATTCCTGCTAAAAACAACCTTTTGATCGTAGTATTATAATATAAGCACATTCACTATAATTATGTGCATAATTTTTAATAGGAGGGTTAGATATGAAGGTATTAAAAAATCTTAAGTCGTGTACTGCTTTTGTGTTATCTGCTGTAATGGTTTTAGGATTAACTCTTTCAACAGGGTTACTTCAAACCAAAGAAGTCAACGCAGCAATGGTATCGGGCAGCAAATTTGTAGGAAATATTATTGCTAGCAATGTACCATCAAATTTTGAGGCTTATTGGAATCAGGTAACACCTGAAAACTCAACAAAATGGGGCAGTGTCGAATCAAGCAGAGACAGAATGAACTGGAATCAGTCGGATATGGCTTACAATTATGCCAAAACTAATGGACTACCTTTTAAGTTCCACACTTTAGTATGGGGTAGCCAAGAGCCTAACTGGATTGGCAGTCTTTCGGCATCTGAACAAAAGGCAGAAGTAATAGAGTGGTTTGAAGCCGTGGCAGAAAAATATCCTGATTGCGAATTCATTGATGTTGTTAATGAACCTTTACATGCACCAGCATCTTACAGAAATGCAATAGGCGGAAGTGGATCAACAGGATGGGACTGGGTAATATGGTCCTTCGAACAGGCAAGAAAGTACTTTCCAAATTCTAAATTACTTATAAATGATTATGGAATAATTGGTGATCCTAATGCAACAGCTAATTATCTCAAAATTATAAACCTTCTTAAGGACAGAAATTTAGTAGATGGAATAGGAATTCAGTGTCACCATTTCAATATGGATAATGTTTCTACAAGTACAATGGAGAATGTCTTAGATAGCTTATCTGCAACAGGTCTTCCTATATATGTATCCGAGCTAGACATAACTGGCGATGACAATACTCAATTGGCAAGATACAAAGAAAAATTCCCTATATTATGGGAAAATCCCAATGTAAAAGGTATTACTTTTTGGGGATGGATTCAAGGACAAACCTGGGTTGATAATACGCACCTAGTTAGCTCTTCCGGTGTTGAACGTCCAGCTCTAACATGGTTAAAATCCTATTTAAGCACTTCAAATGTTCAACCTTCACCTACTTCTACTTCAGCACCTCGCACAATTTTCCTTGGTGATGTAGATGAAAATGGAGTTGTCGATTCTTTGGATTTTGCAAAATACAGGAAGTATTTACTTGGAGAATTCAGTTCTCTTCCTGTTGCAGGAGACATAAATAAAGATAACTCTATGGATTCTATTGACTTCGGTTTTTTAAGACAACATCTTCTAGGAATGATTGAATTAGGTACAACAACAATAATAGATCCAACAATTCCAGTTTACACACCTGTAACTCCAACGCCAACCTCAACTCCAACGCCAACTTCAACTCCAAAATCCACCGTCAAAGTAATGCCTTTAGGTGATTCAATAACCGATGGTATTTTTACTCCAGGTGCATACAGAAACAAACTTTGGAAAAATATAACCAGTAATGGGTTAACTGTAGATTTTGTAGGTTCTATGACAAATGGTACTTCAGAACTCGGAGATAAGAATCACGAAGGTCACTCCGGATGGAGAATTGATGAGATTAGTAACAAAATCAATTCCTGGATGGATACCTACAAGCCTGATATCGTCCTTTTGCATATTGGGACAAATGATATTTCTCAAAATTACGATTTAAATAATGCACATAACAGATTAGGTGACTTAATTGACAAAATATGTGCCAAATTACCTGCAGGTGGAAAGCTTTATGTGGCTACTATTATTCCAATAAGTTACGCAGATGTAAGATCCTATAACTCTAGAGTTACTACAGTTGTCCAGAATAAATCAAGTCAAGGAAAGCCAGTATATTTGGTTGACATGAATAGTGCACTTAGCGTCAGCGACCTAGCAGATGGTGTTCATCCTAATGCTAACGGTTACAACAAAATGGGAGACGTTTGGTTTAATTCTATAAAAGGTGATTTATAAAAATAGTTTATATATTTTTCAATAAGCATTTTACATTGATTTATATATTATTCTTTTAATCGCCATGTAAAAGGTATTGTACAATAATTCTATTATCGTGATTATTGTGCAATACCTTTATTTTATCCATTTTGTTGTCTATATACTTGACCTGTATTTTTCTATCCTATTGTATAATGTACCCAAAATGTATTAAAAATTTTATAAATTTGCCGATAAAAATAATGGGTTGTGTACAGTTATGTTAGCACCTCTTTAATATACATTTTATTGTGTCTTATATTAATGTTAAAAACCTTGAAACAACTAATGATCGTATTGGGGGAAGCCTAATGATCCACTTGGATGGTTATAATATTATAGAAGAAATTTCTACGGATATTAATTCGATAGTCTTACGGGGAATCCGTAATTTAGATAATTGTCCTGTCATAATTAAGCTATTAAATAAAGAATATCCCTCCACAAAAGAGCTATCTAATTTCATACGGGAATATGAAATTATGGTCAGGCTTATTGGTGATGGATTAATAAAGGCATATACCACTGAAAAATATAATAACAGTGCAGCAATTATCATGGAGGATATAGGTGGAGAATCGGTTGATAAGGTATTGAATTCAATTAAGCTAGATATTATGGAAAAAATATCACTGGCAATTAAAATGACCGAGTGCTTGATTCAGCTTCACAAACAAAATATTATTCATAAAGATGTAAATCCGAGTAACTTTATTTGGAATTATAAAACAAATCAAGTAAAAATCATTGATTTCGGTATTTCTGCCGAACTAATCCGAGAAGCCTCGCAATTTATCAATCTAAACGTTTTAGAAGGTTCCTTGAATTATTTATCGCCTGAACAGACTGGTAGAATAAACAGACCCGTCGATTACAGAACCGATTTATATTCTCTAGGTGTAAGCTTCTATGAGTTATTCACCGAGCGATTACCTTTTGAGGCTAAGGATGAAATTGAGATGATATATTCTCATATAGCTAAAACGCCAATCCCTCCAAAAGAGATAAACCATGAAGTGCCTACTGTTATCTCCGATATAGTTATGAAACTAATGAACAAAGCGGCAGAGGAAAGATATCAATCTGCATTAGGTCTAATGAAAGATCTAGAATACTGCTTGAAATTGCTTGAAGAAAAAAAGGAAGTATGCGGCTTAATACTTGGCACGGAAGATATCCTCGACAGATTCGAGATACCTCATAAATTGTATGGGCGTGAAGAAGAAATAAAAATGCTCATTAATGGCTTTGAAAAAGCAGCTAGTGGTAATTGTGAGTTTTTGTTTGTAAGCGGATATTCAGGGATTGGAAAATCCACGCTTATTCATGAGGTTCGAAAACCTATAACCGGCAAAAAAGGCTATTTTATATCCGGGAAATACAACCAATTCGAAAGAGATGTGCCCTACTACGGGATTACTCAAGCGTTTAAACAATTAATAAGGCAATTACTATCAGAACCGCAATCAGTTTTAGATAATTGGAAATCTCGTATCCTAGAAGCTCTAGGAGATAACGGGCAGGTCATCCTAGATGTTATACCCGAATTAGAACAAATTATCGGCCCTCAACCCCAGGTAACCGAGTTCAACCCCTTAGAGGCTCAAAACCGCTTTAAAATGCTTTTCCGTGAATTTATCAATGTTTTTGCAAGGAAAGAACATCCACTGGTAATTTTTCTTGATGACCTTCAATGGAGTGATACATCTACTCTAGACTTGCTTAAGTATATATTGGAAACCGGAAAAGCTAAGTATATACTTTTTATAGGAGCATACAGGGATAATGAAGTAAACACTGGTCATCCCCTTCACAAACTCTTGATAGAACTAAAAAACACACAACAAGATCCACCTCCTCCCTTTAATCAAATATTTCTGAAACCTTTGGATTTCACTGCCATAAACCAATTGATAGCAGATACATTCCATAGTCATATCAATGATACTAAGGCTTTGACAAATATAATTTTTCAAAAGACCAAAGGTAATCCGTTTTTTATTGGTCGAGTATTAAATTCTTTGTATCTTCAGGGTACCTTTACCTTTTTGTCGGATAAAGGTCAATGGATTTATGATCTCAAAAAAGTTGAGGCTGTCGAAATAAGCGATAACGTAGTAGATTTGCTAGTAAAAAATCTTGAATCCTTGCCTAAGTCAACAATGGATATTCTCAAGCTTGTTGCTTGTATTGGATCTCAATTTGATTTAATTACCGCTTCACAGATAAGCAAGAAGTCAATCTCGGAACTTGGTAAGGATTTGTGGGTTGCTATTGAAGAGGAAATTGTACTTCCTCTAAACAATAACTATCGCTTTATTAATACACTTGAAAAAGAGACAAATCCCATTGATATAGAGATGAGTTTTTGTTTTGCTCACGACCGTCTACGACAGGCCGTATATTCCCTAATCCCAGAGCAGGATAAATGTGTTGTCCATTTAAACATTGGTAATACTTATTTAAAATCTTTTAGAGAGACAAAACAAGCTGATGCGATCTTTGACTTGGTTAACCATTTGAATATTGGCAGGAACTTAGTTGGACAAAGGGATAAAAGGATTGAACTTGCAAAATTAAATATTATGGCTGGAAATAAAGCGAAAAAATCAACTGCTTTTGCGGTTGCACTGAACTATTTTGAAACTGCTAAATCACTTTTATCTAATGAAGAATGGAAATCAATGCCTGACAAATTCTTTAACTTATTATTGGAAATAGCAACTGTCGCTTTTCTGTCCGGTGACTTATCAAAAGCGGACTCTGTTTGTGAGCATTTGTCAAAAATAGCAAGCACTAATCTTGAGAAAGGCTCTGTTACCAATATTAAGATATTAGTACTCATTTTTCAGGGCAAACTATCAGAAACAATAGACGAAATAAGAAAGCCTCTAAAGCTGCTTAATATTTATTTACCAGAAAGTCCTGAGGAGTTGAGACAAACTATTAAGGATGGAGTTCTCAGAATGCAGCAGCGTTTGGCCTCTATGACGGTTGAAGATCTTGTCAACCTACCTGTAATGAATAATCCCGAAAGACTTATGGCAGTTCAGATGCTACAAATGGCACCTATTGCACTTCAGGCCAATCCACTGCTCTTTAACCTGTCAACCTTGATTATGTTTGAATTAACCTTAAACTATGGAACATCTCCAATATCCTGTAGATGTTTTAGCGATTTCGGGCATACTATAGGAAAAGTTGTTGCTGATTATAAAACTGGTTATAAACTTGGTCAGGCTGCTTTCGCATTAATAAATAAATTTAAGGCAGAATCCCAAAAACCTTCGGTTTATTATATATTCCCTTATATCTCGTACTGGAGAGTGCATTATAAAGAGAGCATAGATTATTATGACCTTTCCTACAAAACAGGTTTGAAAATCGGTGATGTTATGCATGCAACTTATGCTATCTCCCACAAAATCCACTTATTGATGTGGGTTGGCAAGAATCTAAACGAGTGCAAGGTGGAAACAGAAAATAGTATCCTTTTCCTCAAACAGACTAAAGGTGCAGCTCCTTTAGCTTTGGTCGAAATCATTCATTATGCGATTGAGGAATTTCAATCAGTACCTAACAATGCAGGTCAGAACTATCAGCAGGATCATATATCAAGATACAATAAAGTAATTAAGAGGATAGAAAAAATTCGTAATTCCACTTATTTAGCTAGATTCTACCTTTACAATGTATATATAAGTGTCATTTTAGATGATATGTCAGCAGCAGAAAAATGGAATGGGCTGGTTGAAGATATTGGCTTTGCGGAGATCTATGATTTTGCGATGCCCGATTATTATTTATTTAAAGCCATGATCTTAATTAATAAATGGGAATATTGTACGCCTAATGAACGTATCAAAATAAAAGAGTCCCTCTATAATATAAAAAAGAGAATTAAAAATTGGACAGAAAACTGTCCCGCTAATTTTGCCCATAAATACTACCTACTGTCTGCTCTAATTGCCATTATGGAGAAAGAATCCCTTGATACTATCGTTGATTTTTTTAAAAAAGCCTTAGATTCAATCGGTAACAATGATTTTATTCAATATAGAGCACTATGTAATGAATTATACGGAAAGTTCTGGCAAACAAAAGGCGATGAAAAAATTGCAAAAACTTACATTAGAGAAGCACACTATTTATATGAGCAATGGGGTGCATATAGAAAGGTCAAACTATTGGAAAAACAATATTCCTCTTATTTTGTTAATGATATGACTTTCAAACAAGTACCTAGATCCACAAAAGGAACAATTGCAAAAATAACTCACAATTCAATTGATATGACCTCCATCTGGAAATCTGCTCAGGCTATCTCGAGTGAAATTAAGATTGAAAAGCTTTTAAAGAAATTGATTCGTATAATGATTGAAAACGCTGGTGCACAAAGGGGTTGTATATTGCTTCGAAATGAAATTGATGGTCAACTATATATTGAAGCTAGTGAGGATATTAATTCCGAAAAGATTCAGGTTGTACATTCTCTTCCCCTAACAGAAAATGAAGAACTGTGCTTGGAAATTGTGCAATTTGTTACTCGAACAAGAGAAACCCTTGTAATACATGATGCTTGTGCCGATGACACTTGGCAGAATAATTCTTATATCATAAAGAATCAAATCAAATCCGTACTGTGCATGCCAGTTTTTTATCAAAATCGGCTTAAAAGTGTTGTCTACTTAGAGAACAATCTTTCTGATAATGTATTTACTTCTGAAAGATTAGAGGCCTTAAAAGTACTATCTTCTCAGGCATCTATTTCAATTGAAAATGCTAGACTTTACGAAAACATGGAAGAAAAAATCAAAGAGAGAACTATCCAACTAAATGACGCCAATGAAAAACTAAAAGAATTATCCTTGCACGATCCGTTGACGGGATTGCACAATAGAAGATATGCTTTTGAGTTCACCTTTGAGAAAATAACGCGATTCATTCAAAATAAGGTTATATCACTAAGTAATGCGGAGAAAAGACATTTGTCACTAAATGGTAACGTGATTGGAGTATTCTTAATTGATATCGATCATTTTAAGTCTGTAAATGATACCTATGGTCATTCTGTCGGCGATAATGTTCTAGTTACAATATCTAAAGTTCTCAAACAGATGATTCGATGCGAGGACACCTTAGTCCGTTGGGGTGGCGAGGAGTTCTTGATTATTCTATATAACACAAAACCGGAATACCTTGAAAAATTCGCAAGGAAAATACTTGATAAGATAGGAAAAACACCAATAGCAGTATCAGAAAATGAAACTATATATAAAACTTGTTCTGTAGGATATTCAGAAATGCCCTTAGATTTGACCAATCCTAAATTATTAAACCTTGAACAAATGATAAACATAAGCGATTATGCATTATATTGTGCAAAAGAGAATGGAAGAAACTGTGCAGCTCACTTTAAGTTGGTACAAGCAGTTGGTACAGAGGATGAACTAAAGAAGCATTTAGTGAATTTATCAAAGTCCACTAAATTAAACGAAGATTTCTTTAAAATTGAATTTATTTAGTCTCTCCATAACAAAACCTAAGCTGGTAATTTACTTTTACTAAATATATAATGTATCATAGCAATATACAATGTATCATAGCTCTAAAGATAGTCAAATATAATACCAAAATATTAATAAACTAAGGAGGATTTGACATGAAACTATGTTGGCTGGGACATTCAGGATTTTTGTTGGAGCTAGGCGGTAAAAAAATATTAGTAGATCCATTTATTAAAGGAAATAGTAAATTTCCGGACAATTTAGCAAACGAAATTAAGGATCCCGATTACATTTTAATAACCCATGGACATGACGATCATATGGGAGATTCCACAACTTTATACAATTCAAAGGTCACAAAAATAATTTCTAACGCTGAAATATGTGGTTGGCTTATGAGTCAATCTATTTGCAATTGCGTTTTTATGAATATTGGTGGAAGTTTTATTGAAAACGATATACAATTCACCATGGTTGAAGCAATACACAGCAGCAGTATAAATTCAGGAAATCAAATAATATATGGCGGATTGGCATGCGGTTTTATAATAAAGTATAAGGATATATCCATATATCATTTTGGAGACACCGAGATTTTTGAAAACATGAAATTAATCGAAAAAAATCACAAGCCAAATATTGGTCTAATCCCAATTGGAGATCGATTTACCATGTCACCTAGCATTGCTGCGTCAGCATGCAATGAGTATTTCAATTTCGATCTAGTTATACCCATGCACTACGGTACTTTTCCACTAATAACCGATAAGCCGGAGGATTTTGTTAAGCATTTAAATAAAAAGGATACTGCTAAAATTTTACATCCGGGTGAATCTGTCGATTTAAATTCATTTTGAACATATTAGAGCTTTACATCTTTCGCAATGCACCTAATTTGCTATTAAAAATCATTTGTATTTATTTTAATAATATAAGCGAAGGGGTAACGAGCCCCTTCGTTTTTCCTCCTTTCATTTCAAGGAGCGTAATAAAAACCCTCTTTTTGGAGGGTTTTTATTACTGATATTTATTTAAATGTGGTGAAAATTGTTTAAAAATGCCTTTAAATGATGTACAATGGTAAATATAAACAATAATCGTAATGGAGGAAACCTAATGTTCACCTTTGCAGGTTATAAAATCACAAAAAAAATTTACATAGATAGTAATTCAATGATTTTTCGAGGTACCCGTAATTTAGACAATTGCCCTGTCATAATTAAGTTATTAAATAAAGAATATCCCTCCTCTAAAGAACTATCTAATTTCATACAAGAATATGAAATTATGGACAAGATAACTGGTGAAAATATTATAAAAGCTTATTCCATGGAAAAATACAATAACAGTATGGCAATTGTTATGGAGGATATAGGTGGACAATCCATTGACAAGGTATTACGCTCTATTAAGCTAGATATTGTGGAAAAACTATTACTAGCAATTAAAATGACCGAGTGTCTGATTCAACTTCATAAGCAAAATATTATTCATAAAGATATAAATCCAAGCAATTTTATTTGGAACTATAATACAAACCAGGTAAAAATCATTGATTTCGGTATTTCTGCCGAAATAATCCGGGAAGCCTCTCAATCCATCAACTTAAACATTTTAGAAGGTTCCTTGAATTATTTATCCCCTGAGCAGACTGGCAGAATCAACAGACCCATTGATTACAGAACGGATTTATATTCTCTAGGTGTGACGTTTTATGAGCTATTCACTAAACAATTGCCTTTTAAAGGTAATGACGAGTTAGAGCTTATATATTCTCATATTGCAAAAACTCCAATTCCTCCAAAGGAGATAAATCTTAAAATGCCTGCCATTATCTCAGATATAGTTATGAAACTTATGTCTAAAACAGCAGAAGACAGATACCAATCTGCATTAGGACTGAAAAAGGATTTAGAACACTGTTTGCAATTGCTTGAAGATAAAAAACCTGTGTATGACTTCATCCTTGGCAAGGAGGATATAATTGATAGGTTTGAGATTCCTCATAAATTGTATGGTCGTGAAGAAGAAATCAAAGTATTAATTAATGGCTTTGAAAAGGTCGCTAGTGGTCATTGTGAACTTTTGCTGGTAAGCGGCTATTCCGGAATAGGAAAATCCTCATTGATTCACGAGATTCGTAAACCTATTACGGGTAAAAAAGGCTATTTTATATCCGCTAAATTTAACCAATTTGAAAAAACTGTCCCCTACTATGGTATGACTCAAGCTTTTAAAGAACTAATAAAACAATTGCTAACACAGCCACAATCAAGTTTGGATAATTGGAAATCTCGCATATTAGATGCGATAGGCTTGAATGGACAGATTATCCTAGATATACTTCCAGAATTAGAAAAGATTATCGGACCTCAACCACAGGTTGCCGAGCTCAACCCCATAGATGCTCAAAACCGTTTTAAGATGATTTTCAGTAAATTTATCAATGTTTTTGCTAGTAAAGAACATCCCTTGGTAATTTTTCTTGATGATCTTCAATGGAGTGATGCTTCTACTTTGGACTTGTTAAAGTACATATTAGAAACTGGCATAGGAAAATATATCCTTTTCATAGGGACATACAGAGATAATGAAGTGAAAGTTGGTCATCCCCTTCACAAATTGCTAGAGGAACTAAAAAACGGACAACAAGGTTCACCTCTGCCCTTTAATGAGATATTGCTTAAACCTTTGGAGTTTTCTGCATTAAATCAATTGATAGCCGACACCTTTCATAGTCATCCTAATGAAACTAAGCCTTTGTCAGACATAATCTTACAGAAAACCGACGGAAATCCGTTTTTTGTAAGGCGAGTATTGAATTCATTGTATATTAAAGGTGCCTTTACATTTTTATCGAAAAAAAGCCAATGGGTCTATGACCTAAAGAAAGTAGAAGCTATCGAAACAAGTGATAATGTAGTAGATCTGCTTTTAAACTGCCTTGAATCTATACCAATGTCAGCAATGGATATTCTTAAGCTAGCTGCCTGCATTGGCTCCCAATTCGATTTAACCACCATCTCTCGCATCAGCAAAAAATCTGTCTGGGCACTTGGTAAGGATTTGTGGATAGCCATCGAAAAGGAAATTATTCTGCCGTTAAACAATAATTATAGGTTTATCAATACACTTAAAAGAAATATTAATACTTCGGATCTGGAAATGCCTTTTTGTTTCGCCCACGACCGACTCCGACAAGCAGTTTATACCCTAATTCCAGAACGAAAGAAATGTGAAATTCATCTAAGCATAGGAAACGAGTATTTAAATTCCTTCCGAGAAACCAAACAAACTGATGTAATTTTTGATATGGTTAATCATTTGAATATTGGCAAAGATTTAATAGACCAAAAGGAAGAAAGAATTGAGCTTGCTGACCTAAATATTATGGCTGGCAATAAAGCAAAAAGTTCAACTGCATATGAGGTAGCATTAAACTATTTTGAAACAGCTAAATCTCTATTACCCGATGAAGTGTGGTCTAAGATGCCCGATAAATTCTTCTCACTATTACTAGAACTAGCAACAACTGCTTTGTTATCCGGTGATTTGTCAAAATCTGAAAACATATGCGAGCATTTATCAAAAATAGCTGATAATAATCTAAAAAAAGGTGATGTTACAAATATTAAAGTCCTAACACTTATTTTTCAGGGCAAATTAAATGAATGCATCAACGAAATACGAAATACATTGCTTTTATTCAACATTTCCTTACCAGTAAGTGATGAAGCAATTGAACAAAAGATGCAAGAAGGCGTAAAGCGTATGCAACAATTTTTAGCTCGTACGCCGGTGGATGAACTTGTCAATCTTCCAGTAATGGAGGATCCCGAAAAGCTTATGGCAATGCAACTGCTTTTCCAAGCGGTTCCTCCTGGGCGTCAAGTCAATCCCAATCTCTATTTTTTAGTGTCACTAATGATGTTTGAACTAACTTGTACTTACGGAATTTCACCCCTATCCTCTAAATGTTTTGTCAATTGTGGTGTTCTTCAAGGTAGAGTTCTAGGCGATTATGAAACCGGTTATAAATTGGGAGAGGCTGCTTTTGCATTAGTAAATAAATTTAAAGCCGAAGCGGATAAAACTTCAGTTTATTTCATATTTCCCTTCCTTTCTTACTGGCGAACTCATTATCAGGAATCCTTAGACTATTATGACATTGCCTATCAGACAGGATTGGAAACAGGTGATCTTATGCACCTGACTTATACCATTGCCCATAAAGTTCACTTGTTAATGTGGGTTGGTAAAAATCTTACTGAGTGTAAGTCTGAAACAAAAAACACTATCACTTTTCTCAAACAGTCTAAAGCCAATGTTCCTTTGGTCTTGGCCGATATTGTTTACTATATGATTGAGAAATTTCAGACAATCCCAGAACATGATGACCAGTTATATTTCGAAAAAAAAGACAAAAAAATGATTGATAGAATTGAAAGCATTCACAATATTGTCTATCTGGCTAGATTTTACGTATATAATACTTATGTCAATATAGTTATGGACAATATGGAAGAGGCGGCAAAATGGAACGCCCTTGCAGATAAAATTATCTTTGCTGGACTTTCGGATTTTACCATACCGGATCATTATTTATTTAAGGCTCTAATACTAATACATAAATGGAAGGCTGCAATGCCGAAAGAACAATCTGATATAAAAACAACTTTAAGCAATATACAGCAAAAGATGAAGTACTGGTCGGAAAATTGTCCTGCTAATTTTGAACACAAATACTTTTTAATTTGTGCTGGAATAGCAATTATCGAGAATAAGTCCGTGGATACAATCATCGACCTCTTTCAAAAGGCAATGGATTCCATTAATAATAACGACTTTATTCAAATGAAGGCAATTTGCAACGAATCGTTTGGCAAATTTTGGTTAACAAGAGGCAATGAAACAATCGGAAAAGCATATATAAAGGAAGCACACTATCTATACAAACAATGGGGTGCATATCGGAAAGTTAAACTTTTGGAAAAAGTATATTCTCATTATTTTGTTACGGAGACCTCTTCCCTACAAACATCTTACATTACAATAGGGTCAACCTCAAAAATAACCTTCAGTTCAATTGATATGAACTCTATTTGGAAATCTACCCAGGCCATATCGAGTGAAATTAAAATCGAAAAGCTACTAACTATATTAATCCGTGTAATGATTGAAAATGTTGGTGCCCAAAGGGGCTGCCTATTACTTCGAAATGAAGTTGATGGACAATACTATATTGAAGCATTTCAAGACACAAATTCCGATAAGATTCAACTAATACATTCTCTTCCCATATCATATAAAGGAAAGCTGTGTCTAGAAATTGTACAATATGTTACCAGAACAAAAGAAACCCTCGTTATTCATAATGCTAGTTCTGATGATATTTGGCAGAACAATTCTTATGTTATAGCAAACCAAATAAAATCTGTATTGTGCATGCCAGTTTTTTATCAAAAACAACTTAAGGGTGTTGTATACTTAGAGAATAACCTTTCTGATAATGTGTTTACTTCAGAAAGATTGAATGCTTTAAAAATCTTATCGTCTCAGGCATCAATTTCAATTGAAAATGCTAAACTTTATGAGAATATGGAGGAAAAAATTAGAGAGAGAACTATCCAATTAAATAATGCTAATGAAAAACTCAAAGAACTATCCTTGCATGACCCATTAACTGGCTTACACAATAGAAGGTATGCCTTTGAATTCAACCATGATAAAATAAATCAATTTATTCAAAATAAGCTTGTATCACCTAGCAATAATGATGATACGCAATTATCCTTAGAAGAAAATGTAATTGGTGTATTTTTAATCGATATTGATCATTTCAAGTCTGTAAATGATACCTATGGGCATTCGGTTGGAGACAATGTACTAGTTACAATATCAAAAACTCTAAAACAGATGATTAGAGACAAAGATATATTAATACGCTGGGGCGGTGAAGAGTTTTTAATCATTCTATATAATACAAAACCTGAATATCTTGAAAAATTTGCGTTTGTCAACAAAAATTTGACCCCTTCGCTAATTAATTTTTGACCCCTTTGTGCTAATGAAAATTTGACCCCCCTGACTACATATTATGGGTAAAATTCTCATAAAGGTTTTAATCCCG
>JAAYPF010000016.1 GCA_012519925.1 Clostridiaceae bacterium | reverse complement strand
CACGCCTTCCAACCTCCTGTAAATCATACATACATTATGATTTTACAGGATTTTTTTGTTGAAAGGGGTCATTTTTTCGCTAGCGTTTCCCCACTAAAGGGGTCACTTTTATATTAGCATACACAAAAAATTCGCAAGGAAAGTACTTGATAAGATAAGAAGAACACCAATAACAGCAGCCGAAAATGAAGTAATATATAAGACTTGCTCAATAGGATATGCGCAGATACCTTTAGATGCAACCAATCCCAAACTGTTAAATCTTGAACAGATGATAAACATAAGCGATTATGCCCTATATTGTGCAAAGGAGAACGGAAGAAACTGTGCAGCCCACTTTAAGTTTGCTAAACCCGTTGGAGCAAAGGATGAACTTAAAAAGTACTTGGTGAATTTATCAAAGACTACTAAGTTGAATGAAGAATATTTCAATATTGAATTTATACATAGTCCTTCTTAAACTTGTTATGTAATTATCTCAAAAGACCTACTTAGATTATAATTTTTCACCTTGTATATTAGCATATATTGTTCCAACTTTTGAAATAAATTTATCAAAACTTGTTCCTTTATATCCCAAATTCACAGAATCATTATAATACTTCTCTGCTAAAACCATATTTCCTTCAAGCACAAATAATATTGCAAGATTGTGATAAGGAAGAGGATATCTACTGTCAAGTTTTAATGCTTTTGTTAAATACTCTTTAGATTGGTTATACTGTCGTAAATACAGCATCGCAACCCCCATATTGTTATACGTCATTACTTCTATATCATTTGTATAAATTCCCCAAGAAAACCAAATCATTTTTTTAATCCATGGTCTTTGTTTTATTTGTTGCAAAAAACTCTCAAAGTATTCCACACTCTGTTCATATCTATTTCTGCTTAATAATTTCCTTCCAGTATAAAAATCCTTGTAATAATATCGCTGAATACGTCCAGGTATAAGAAAAGCTATACAAACTATAATAAGAAAAATCAAATTATATGGTGAATTAATTCTAGTATAAATATAAAGCACAGATAATGAACATAAAGCAATAACTAATATATAGAGTATCTTTGATATTTTGATTCTATCCATTTAGCTCATGCCTCCATAATTGATATGCTAAGACTCAAAAGTAATACTCCAATATTTGATGAATAATTACACTTGACGTCTCGCCATTTGCATCCGTCGATAAATCGGACTTACAAAGCCCTTCTTAGTAGGCTGTGCTTATCTCCCGACTATGGGATTTTTAAAATTTAGTTTTGATAAGTTATAAAAGCACAATCCAATAATGAGTGTAAATATAGAAATAAGCTGTGATGTAGTTAAAATTCCAATAAAACCTCTTGGGTCATTTCTTAATATTTCAATAAAAAATCTTCCCACACTATATAATATTAAATAAAGCCCAGCAATTTTGCCCTTATCTTTTTTCCTTTTTGCAAAGATTAAGAGTATTATTGTTATTAAAAAATCTCCTACGCTTGAAAGAAGCTGTGTGGGTATTAATTTGACTTCATTAGGTCCATAAAGAGAATGCTTAAAAACAATTCCCCAAAACCAATTTGTTTCTTTTCCATAACAACAACCCGCAAAAAAACATCCTATCCTACCAAACCCTTGTGCTAGTGCAATTGAGGGCACTGATAAATCAAAATATTCCATAAAATCAATCTTTTTTATCTTGCTATATATGTAACCTGTGAGTACTCCCCCGATAATGCCACCAAAGACCACAAAGCCACTCGATATATTCAATAATATAGAAGGATTTTCAAAAATATTTTTAATTTCTATAATAATAAATAATATTTTCGCACCTGCGAAACCACCGATTATGCAGAATAACCCAAGTTTAAAAATTATGTCTTCATCTAAACCTAATTTCTTCGCTCTATATGTTGCGAGCATGATAGCAAATAAAAAACCTAATGCTATCATAAATCCATAACTATTGATAGTAACTGGACCAAATTTAAATAATTCAGGATACAAATCTCTACCTCCATTAATATATATGTCTTAACCAATTTTATATTTCACAATTTCCAACAAATATGGGCATCAAAATCTCCGAAGCCCTTCTCGCTATCTTAGTGCAGGGTAAACATCCTCTTGCCCCATCTTTCCGATAATGTCTCTCATAGAAGACGTTCTAGAGTCAGACCCGCCAGTAAGATCTGTATGTTTTCAATGTAATAAACATTCTGACTAAAAATAGTGTTCCATCAAGCGTACTACCCATTCTGGTACAACAGCATTATTTTTGCAATCATACATTGGATAATATGGCTTAATATCTAATATAGGAGTATTATCTATAGCATCTAATCCTTTGACGGTAATAATATTTTTGTTGATATTTATTATTTCTACTGATGTTATACCAATTGGATTAGGTCGATCTTTTGCTCTTTGTGAAAATATCCCGACCACCGGCATATCTTCACGTCCTTGAGGCCTTCTTACCAAATGTCTGCCCCTATCGAATTGTGCCTTATCTAAAAAGTAAACAACTATAATATGTGAAAAATCTAAAAGTCCTGTTAAGCCATTCTCATATTCTTCTTTTATTATAATTTGGGAAACATCACTTCCCCAATTCTTATCCTTTTTAATTGTTACATAGTTTTTAACTAACCCAATTGAAAACAATTCAATTTTCATCATTTTCGCTCCAATCTTCTCAATCAATTTGTTCGCGAATAAAAACATATATGAATTATCTAAATCTTCAAAGCCTTTCCTAGACACCTGCACCCACAGATAGGCACAATTTCCGCCGCATTTCAGAGCATCACCATCTTAGACGTCTTCGAAGGTATGACTTCGTCAGCCACGCAATCACACACCATATTTATTTTCCATTTCTGCCCTTGCCAATTTAGTAATCTTCTTGATAAAATCTGTTTTTGCATATGTATATCCATCTCTATTGTACTCAAACTTCTGTTTCAACTCAATCTTGAGTTTTCCATATTCCTCTGCTACATCTAGATGAGACAATAAATAGTCTCTAAAATATAACTCATCCCAATCTCCACTATATCTAACATGAACATGATATACTTGATCCCTAAATCCATCATTTGTATATCCTTTCATGAACATCATATGAGGAGGCGGATTATGTGGTTGTGGACTGTATATGTAACTTGCCTCTTTCATATTAATTATCAACTCTTCAGTATCTGTAGCATCTTTTATTTCAACAAGAATATCAATCGTTGGCTTTGCTACTAAATTAGGTACTGTTGTACTTCCAATATGATTTATTCTTGTAATGTTATCAATACCAATAGCTTTCTCTATAACTGCTTTTTCTAACAAATAATTTTCCTTCCATATTGGATTATGATTGCAAACAATTATAGGGAACAACCTCCAGAGTTCTTCATTAGTCATTTCATCTAAAGGTTTTGTCATCAAATCACCAGCCTCTTCTTATTAAATCTACATAGATCAACCCTAGAAATCCCCGACACAATGTCGGGATCTACAGCCTATTTCATCCAACGCTTTGTCATTTGCGGCGTCGATGAATCGGACTTACAAAGCCCTGCTTCATAGGCAGTACTTGCATCAGTAAAAAAGCTGCGGAGCAGCTTTTTTACTGGGATGCCCCCAAAGCCCTGATTCATGCATTTTCTATACCGCATCCTTGCGAATGCTCTTTGATATGTGGAGTTACCTGCACCACGAAGCAAGAGCAACACGGATGCCACGACCTCAAAAAAATATCGTTATACTTTCACTAACCTTTAAATGCAATGGCATCAAGTTGAAATTGAAGCCCATCTTCACCTCCTTGATGAGCAAACTCTGTTTGAATTGATTTTCGTGCTGGATACTTACCTTTGAATCTTTCTTTGATTACCTTTTCCATTACCGGTATATTCCAAACATCTCTAAATAAGCAATCCATCTTGACAACTGATTCTAAAGTTAATCCGATTGATTCTAGTCGCATATTCAAATGGTCAAATGCACCATTAATTTGGTTTTCAATAGACTGACCAATATTGCCTACACAATAACTTATAAAAACAAAATCGCCAGCCTCAACAATTCCAGAATGTCCCCATTCTTCATTTACATCACTTCTTATAATTTCTCTCATGTAATTCTCCTCCTCTATGTATTAAATAAACAATTATTATTTCGCTATATTAACATATGTGAATTTACAAAATCCTCAAAGCCTTGCTTTCAAAATGGGTGCACAGATGTAACTGTATTTCTCGACACAAGGTTTACTAAACAAGCCTTATAATGTATATGTAGGTTCATATTGTGATTTAATGACCTGTAAACCTGGCGTCAAATCATTTCTTGTTCCAAAGAAATGCCTATCCATACATTATTTCCCCTTGTCTAATTGTAAATAAAATCTTATTTCACTATAATAAGCAAAGTCATTTAGCCTTCAAAATTAAGAATATATAAATAATTCGAATCTAATATTAAACTCATAATCTTGCCTAAATAGAATTTATTTTTTTCAAAGAAGTTACAATATCATTATATACTAATGATTGCATACTACTCTTATATATTTCAACATTTGCTTTTCTTAGAGCAGTACAAATACAATCAACTAATTCCGGTTTATATTTTGCAATATTAGGTAATGCCTTGATACATTGCCTTGCAGTAATTGGCTTATCGTCCATAATGAGTTTTAGGTATTTATCAATTATTTCATCAATCTTATTATCTTTATCCCATTTAGCATTAGCAGCAATTAAAATCAATCCACGAGTTCTTATATATGAATTTGGACTGTCAAGCATATCAGCAAATGTGCTAAAGTATAGATAAACGGAATTTGACTTCTCACTTACTGTTTCAATTTGCTTTAAACATTTATAAGCATATTTATCGTCTTTACTACTCAAACCCTCAACCAATTTAGCGATTTCATCCATACCATTCACCACACAGTATATAAATATTCTTTATTTCTTTATTCTTAATATAAAGCAAATACTAACTAAACCCCTTCCAAACAAATGACCTTGTCCCAATAAATTAGACACCAAGAAGCCATATTTTGCTCCTAATATCTCACATTATCAAATTGTCTATATAACAAATTTCTATTAAAACCTCCAGTTTATATTTATGTTCCCTATAAAGCTATTCTTTCTAATCCCGCTCCTAGACGAGGTGTCTATGCATGGAATATCATCGTGTGTATCTGAGATGTCGATGAATCAAACCCTCGAAGCCAATGTCATCAAGCCATGGTGGAATAAACAGGTAATACAATTATACCAAATAATATTAACAATTATAATCCTATAAAAAATTTTAAGAAATTTTATAAAAACACCTAACTTTTCAGAATCGCCCTAATAATCGATTTGGATACTTTTTATAATCCTTTTGCCATTATCTAACTGTGCAAAATCCACAGTATAAAAACTGCTCTTTAATCCTGTGAATTTTTCTACAAAATTATTAGGAACAAATGGACATTTATCTGACTGGTTTGAATTCCTACTGACAGTAATCATCTTTCCTTTCATGAAAAATGCTCTATACTCATTAGTAGATTCTCCATATTTTTTAAAATTGACAAATGTTAATAATCAATTTTCGAATCTTGATTAAATACAACTTTCCATTTCTCATCATTCTTAACCCAAAGAGAAGATACTCTATATTTACCGTTCATAATTGGATCAAATGATTTAACATTCACAATATAATTTATTAAAATAACATTTAAATCAACTTCTTTAACTATAATATCAGTTAATTCATATCCTTGTAGCCTTATCTGCGAAATAATATTAGTGTACTCGCTGCCAGTTTCTCTATATCCACCACAGATCATCAATGCATCCTTGGATACTAAACCACTCCCTGTACTAAAGTACAGGGAATTTTGTTGCGACTGAAAGTCGCATTAATGGCTAAAGCCATCTTAAGATTAAAACTGAAAGTTTGTTATAAACTGAAGTTTACTTAAGTTTTCT
>JAAYPF010000087.1 GCA_012519925.1 Clostridiaceae bacterium | reverse complement strand
TATAATTCATATTAGGTACCCTCTTTCCGTTAATTAGTGATAAGTGCTTGTAAGCTCCTTATACACAGTATTTTAACAGAGGGTACTTTTATTTTCAAAGACCATAAAACTTAATTACAGGAATGCTCTCTATTATTATCATGTTTATTGTTTGAATAATGAGCTAAACTACTATATAATATCAAAAAAATTAACTGTGAGGGTTGTACATCATGGATTGGATTAAAGATTTGCTTATAAAATACGGACTTGGCACAAAACCTGCGGAAGTTTTATCTGGGGGAATAATTGCTTCACTCATCATTTTGGCTTCTATTTTGTCTTATATTATAGTTAAGAGCTTCTTCCTAAAAATTATAATACGATTTGTAAAGAAAAATAAGTTTGAATGGGATGACGCTTTACTGGACAGAAAGGTTTTTCATAAATTATCTCTTATTGTACCAGCTTTAGTTATATATTCTATGGCTTCAATTTTTACAAATTATTATGATTTGATTCAGCGGTTAGTATTAGCCTATATTCTAATTGTTGTGATATTTGTAATTAATGCAGTTTTAGATTCGGTTGATGATATATATAGAAAGTACCCAATTTCTAAAGTGAGACCTATTAAGGGGTTTTTGCAGGTTGTTAAAATAGTTTTATCAATCATTCTTGGAATAGTTATTGTTGCATATCTTATGGGTAAGAGTCCTATAATTTTACTAAGTGGAATTGGAGCATTGACAGCAGTTTTTTCATTTATATTTAAAGATTCAATTCTTGGTTTGGTTGCAGGAATACAGCTGACTTCAAATGACATGCTTCGAATTGGTGATTGGATTGAAATGGCCAATTATGGTGCAGATGGAACCGTTATAGATATAACGTTGACAACAGTAAAGGTACGGAATTTTGATATGACCTATGTGACTGTTCCGGCATATTCTCTTATGTCCAATTCCTTCAAAAACTGGAGGGGTATGTCGGAAGCTG
This sequence comes from Clostridiaceae bacterium, assembly GCA_012519925.1. Lineage (GTDB taxonomy): Bacteria > Bacillota > Clostridia > Acetivibrionales > Acetivibrionaceae > Acetivibrio. The sequence goes on along the minus strand of JAAYPF010000087.1, from coordinate 63,799 downwards.
GAGGGCGGCGAATTAAACGTTCTATATACATTGATGTAAAAAGTATAAAGTTTTGTACAGAAGAAATGATAGAAAAGTATAAAAAAATTAACTTTCTGAAAGAGTATATAAAAAGTAAAGAGAAAGAGATTGAACAATATAACGCAAAGAATAAAATCAATTCAAACAACCCTGTTAACAGAAGGAATCTTACAAATATAGGAACCTTTAGGATTTATATAGAAAACTATATAAAAAACCATCCTAAAATTCACAGTAATATGATTCAAATGGTTAGGCAACTTGCACCGGGCGAGCATGGATTGCCGTTGGAGATTTACGCATTTACCAATGATACTAACTGGGTAAACTTTGAACGAGCACAATCGGATATATTTGATCATATTTTAGCTGTTGCAAAGGAGTTTGAACTTAGAGTCTTTCAAAACCCATCGGGGTTTGATTTGGAACAGATCAAACTTCCTGTCCCCAATCAATAAATTTGGTATTTGCTTCAGTTTTTATCTAAATCCGCTGGCTCCAACTTGTCTACTATTTCTCTTTTAATATCAATTAGAGGGATACCCATGAAAAAGGCTCAGGATATCCACTCTATTAAATATTTGTGTTTTATTTAACCAAAATTGCAGGTAAAATAGTCTTGCCTTCATCAATTTCACTGTTTAATTCCACATAATCTCCAACCTGTAAAAGAATTATTTCTTCATTATCAACGATGCTTAAAGAAAAGTACTTTTTATTATTCTCAAGTTTTATATAATAATAGGTTGTTCCCTGTTTAGTAGCCTCCTTAATAGCTTCTATTTTACCTTTTACAAGGAATTTTTCAGATTCAAAAACCTCTACACCGCTGTTCTTTAGCAGTTCTCGATATTTATTTTGACTGGTTTTTATAGTGTCTCCAATTGCGACTATCTGGTATTTCTCTACATTTATCATAGCGTACATTTTTACAAGGCCTGCAGCGTCTTTTAGAGCTACCATATATGTTGGTTGACCTTCGATTTTAAGGAGCAGAGGGAAAGTTGATTGGTAGCCTAAATCCTGGACCATACCTTCGGCACTGCTCATAGCGGAATATTCTTCTGCACCAGACTGAGGATAATAAACAACTTCCTTTGTTCTTTTGTTTGCTACAATAAAGCCGATATTTGATTCGTCCTTACCAGCAGATGTAACTCCTGTATAAATATAATTGTCATTGCCTTGAGGAATGTAGTTATAACCGTCTGTGGTAACTTTTACACCCCTCTGTCCAATTATGGAATTCCAAAATCCATTTTGCAATTTACCATAATCATCATATTGATTCATAATTAATGAGGAACTAAATACATTGTCTAACCAGTCAGGAATTTCGCCAACATTATATTTTTGTACCACACCTGTTACTGCGTCTACTATCACCACTCCAATAATGTCCCTACCTCCAAATAAGCCTATTTTGTAGCTGACTATTGGTGCTATCCAATAGGGATGTTCGTTCTCGTCAAGTTCTAATGTTGATTGTTCAAACATTAGTGTAGGGAAGTTTTTTCGTAAATATCTTTTTAAGTCCCTTCTGAAATATTCGCTCGGTGAGTACTTTATGCCTCCTTCCACCCGTACTAAGTCAGCATCCTGTGTTGTCATATCTACTTTGATAAAACCTGGGCAACCAGAATCTTTGTTATTTATCCATTTAAAAAAGCCATCATATTCTAAAATAGATACCCTTATAGGTTTACCCTTAACTGTTATTTGTTCACTATCATCAATTTTAAACTGAGAAACAACGTCTATTAAAGTTCCCAACTTCCTATTAGCTAATAATAAGGAACTGTTTTTATCGAGCAAGGGTACATTATCAATAGTAGCTTTGTAATCCTCTATATCACCATCTACAATGTTTTGTTCTAGAAGAGAGGCATATTCTTTTGATTTAACTAATCTACTGCTAAAAAGTCCTGCTACTGCTAAAAGGATGACAAGTACAGTGATAATTCCGAAAGTCACCATTGATGTTTTAGGAAGCTTTTTATTTTTAAAAGGATTAATAGACCAAAATGTATTAAGAACCGAGGATGTTTTAGCAAAGATAAGTAGAATTATAATTACAAATAACCATGTTCCAATAGACCGAATATTCCATGCTGGTAGCCATATGTAGTTTAAAATAAATGCCAACAAAAAAGTTATTATGGCAGAAAAAATAATATTTTTTAAAGTTTTCAAATTTTTACCTCCTTTTTATTATAAGTATATTATACATTACGACTATAGTAGAATTCAAGGATACTTTAGTTTGTGAAGCATAAAATTATGCCATATAATCATGGAAAATAATACAAAATTAGTAAAAAGTATATATGCTTAGTTTGTGAAATTATTCCTATATATGCTGTAAAAAAGAGCTTTGGCTGAGGGGGAGGTCTATCTCTAAAGTGGCATGGAATCACGATAATATAGTTTCAGTTTAAAATTTCCCAAACATATGTTTGAACATGTAATTCAGTGTGGTATAATATATCTAATTAAAATTTTGGGAGAGAAGTAATTATGCCGGAGTTTAAGATTGTATCAGAATACAAGCCTTGCGGTGACCAGCCTAAGGCTATTGATAAATTGTGTGAAGGCATTAACCGAGGACTAAAAGGACAAACACTTTTAGGTGTCACCGGTTCGGGTAAAACCTTTACCATGGCTAATGTAATTGAAAGGGTGCAAAAGCCAACCCTTATAATTGCACACAATAAAACACTTGCTGCACAGCTTTGCAGTGAGTTTAAAGAGTTCTTTCCGAATAATTTGGTAGAGTACTTTGTAAGTTATTACGACTATTATCAGCCGGAAGCGTATATTGCATCTACAGACACATATATAGAAAAAGACTCTTCCATAAATGATGAGATAGACAAATTAAGGCACTCAGCTACTGCTGCCCTATTTGAAAGAAAAGACGTAATTATTGTGGCTAGTGTTTCATGTATTTATGGTCTAGGTGATCCGGAGGACTATACCGACCTTATGCTGTCGTTGAGAAAGGGTATGCAAAGGGACAGGGACGAAATTATCCGAAAGCTTGTTGACATACAGTATGAAAGAAACGAAATAGACTTTAAACGAGGGAGGTTTCGTGTAAGAGGAGATGTGCTGGACATATTTCCTTCCTATTCATCGGAAGAGGTAATTCGTGTGGAGTTTTTTGGTGATGAAATAGACCGAATAACTGAAATTAATTACCTTACTGGTGAAATATTGGGTACCATGTCCCATGCTGCAGTATTTCCTGCTTCCCACTATGCAACCACAAGGGCAAAAATGGAAAAGGCAATTGTAAATATAGAACAAGAACTTCAAGAAAGATTGAAAGAACTCAAGGCAGACGGAAAGCTGCTTGAAGCACAAAGGCTTGAACAAAGAACCATGTATGATCTTGAAATGTTACAGGAAGTAGGTTTTTGTCAGGGAATTGAGAATTATTCAAGACACATAAGCGGCAGAAAGCCAGGGAGTGCTCCTTACACACTAATTGATTATTTCCCCGATGATTTCCTGATGATGATAGATGAATCCCATGTTACTGTTCCCCAAGTCGGAGCGATGTATAACGGAGACAGATCTAGAAAGCAGTCGTTGGTGGATTACGGCTTTAGATTGCCTTCGGCTTTTGACAACAGACCTTTAAAATTTAGTGAGTTTGAAGAGAGGATAAATCAGATAATTTTTGTCAGTGCAACGCCTGCTGCATATGAAAAGGCTAACTCACAACAGGTGGTTGAGCAGATAATAAGACCTACAGGGCTAATTGACCCTGAAATAATCGTAAAGCCAGTTAAGGGACAAATTGACGATTTAATTGGCGAAATAAATGAAAGAATAAAGAAAAATGAACGAGTTTTGGTTACTACATTGACAAAGAAAATGTCGGAAGACCTTACCGACTACCTTAAGGAACTAGATTTTAAAGTCAAGTATCTCCACTCGGATATTCAAACTATTGAAAGAATGGAGATTATTAGAGATTTGAGGCTTGGTGTCTTTGATGTTTTAGTTGGTATAAACCTCTTAAGAGAAGGTCTTGATTTACCTGAAGTTTCTTTGGTAGCTATACTTGATGCCGATAAGGAAGGATTCTTAAGATCGGAAACTTCTCTAATTCAGACCGTTGGTAGAGCCGCTAGAAATGTTGAAGGTAAAGTAATAATGTATGCCGATACCATTACCGAGTCCATGAAGAAAGCCATCAGCGAGACCAATAGGAGAAGAAAGCTTCAGATTGAATATAATGAAGAACACGGAATTACACCTCAGAGTATAAAAAAAGGTGTAAGGGATGTTATTGAAGCTACAAAAGCTGCCGAGGAAAGTGTAGACTATGCTGTGTATAATGATAAAGATACCTTAAGTGCTAGTGAGGCACGAGAACTTATTGAAAGATTGACAAAAGAGATGAAAAATGCAGCAGCAGATTTGCAGTTTGAGAGGGCTGCTGATTTAAGGGATAAGGTTACTGAGCTCAAAAAAAAGTTTGACCTTTAACTTATATACAGAATATTTCCGGCGAACTGATGTTTTGATTTTTTCTTTGTATTTGATATAATATATACCGCATCGGAATATTAATCAAGGTAGCAATGACCGGTGCCGTAATTAATAGAGTTGTATATTGATTGGAAATGAGAGTGTTATTTATGGTGAAAGACAAAATTATTATAAAAGGTGCGAGAGAGCACAATTTGAAAAATGTTGATATTGAAATACCTAGAGATCAACTTGTGGTTATTACAGGTCTTAGCGGTTCCGGAAAGTCTTCCCTTGCCTTTGACACTATTTATGCTGAAGGACAGAGGCGTTATATGGAATCCCTTTCTTCTTATGCGAGAATGTTTTTAGGGCAGATGGAGAAGCCGGAGGTAGATTATATAGAGGGGTTATCTCCTGCCATATCTATAGACCAGAAGACAACCAGCAGAAATCCCCGGTCTACTGTAGGTACAGTAACTGAAATATATGATTATCTCAGGCTTTTATATGCAAGAATTGGTGTACCGCATTGTCATATCTGTGGAAAGGAAATAGCCCAACAGACTGTAGACCAGATGGCAGACAGCATAATGGATATGGAGGAAGGCACAAAGATACAGCTTTTAGCACCTGTGGTAAGAGGTAGGAAAGGTGAATATAACAAGCTGCTAGAGGATATAAAAAAAAGCGGCTATGTTAGAATCCGTGTGGATGGAGAGATCTACGAGATTACTGATGAAATAAATCTTGATAAAAACAAAAAGCACAACATTGAAATTGTTGTTGACAGGTTAATTGTAAGAGCTGATATTAGAAAGAGGCTTACCGATTCTTTAGAAACAGTACTCAAATTGAGTAATGGTTTACTTATTGTTGATGTTGTAGGCAAGGAAGAGCTTCTATTCAGCCAGAATTTTGCCTGTAGTGATTGTGGTATAAGCATTGACGAACTTACACCAAGGATGTTTTCCTTTAACAACCCTTTTGGGGCATGCCCTACCTGTGGGGGGCTCGGATCATTACTGAAAATTGACCCTGACATGGTTATACCCGACAAGTCAAAATCCTTAGCTGAAGGAGCTGTACACGCTAATGGTTGGAATGTTGCAAATGGCGATGGATATGCAAGAATGTATATAAATGCCTTGGCAAAACACTATAAATTTAGTGTTGATACACCGGTGGAGAAGCTTCCGTCCAAAATAGTAGATATAATTCTTTATGGAACAAAGGGCGAAAAAATCAAGGTGGAATATGAGAAAGATTACGGTAGCGGTTCATTTATGACTTCCTTTGAAGGCATTGTAAATAGTTTAGAGAGAAGATATAAAGAAACACATTCGGAAAGTGCGAAGCAATACTACGAAGGATTTATGAGCAATGACCTTTGTCCTGAGTGTAAAGGTGCAAGGCTTAAAAAAGAATCTCTTGCAGTTACAGTGGGTAAACGCAATATAAATGAAATATGTTCTGTTTCGGTAGGAGAGACAAAGGAATTTTTTGACAATGTGGAGCTTTCTGAGAGGGACAGGCTTATAGCACGCCAGATTCTCAAAGAGATTAAAGAAAGGCTGGGTTTTTTGGTGGATGTGGGTCTTGAATATCTGACACTGTCAAGAGCGGCCGGTACGCTTTCCGGTGGGGAAGCTCAGAGGATCAGGCTTGCCACTCAGATTGGCTCTGGGCTCATAGGGGTTTTATACATTCTAGATGAACCTAGCATTGGGCTTCACCAAAAAGATAATGAAAGGCTTCTTAAAACCTTGAGAAAATTGAGGGATTTGGGAAATACGCTCATAGTAGTTGAACATGATGAAGATACTATGAATGCCTCGGACTATATTATAGATTTAGGTCCTGGTGCAGGTGTTCATGGTGGCGAGATTATTGCAAAGGGTACAGTGGAGGAAATTAAGAAAAGCCCCAACTCAATAACTGGGCAATACTTAAGTGGAAGAAAGAAAGTAGAAATACCAAAGAAGCGCCGCAAGCCTAACGGAAAGTGGATTGAGGTTTTGGGAGCTAAGGAGAACAATTTAAAAAATATAAATGTAAAAATACCCTTGGGAGTTTTTACTTCTGTGACCGGTGTTTCAGGGTCAGGTAAAAGTAGTCTTGTAAACGAAATATTGTACAAAAGATTGGCAAATGAGTTGAACCGTGCAAAGCAAAAGCCTGGAGAGCATACAGCAATAAAAGGCTTAGAGCACTTGGACAAGGTTATTGATATAGATCAGTCACCTATAGGACGCACACCTAGGTCTAATCCTGCAACTTATACCGGAGTATTCGATTTGATTAGAGAGGTTTTCTCAAATACTACAGAAGCTAAGACGAGAGGTTATAAAGCTGGCAGGTTCAGCTTTAACATTAAAGGAGGACGTTGTGAAGCGTGTAGCGGTGATGGTATAATTAAAATAGAAATGCATTTTTTACCTGATGTTTATGTTCCGTGTGAAGTATGTAAGGGTAAAAGATATAATAGGGAGACCTTGGAGGTCAGATATAAAGGTAAAAATATCGCTGACGTCTTAGATATGACGATTGAAGAGGCTGTTGAGTTTTTCAAGAACATACCTAAAATACACAAAAAGCTCGAGACTCTAAATGACGTAGGTCTTGGTTATATAAAGGTGGGTCAGCCTTCAACCACCTTATCGGGAGGAGAGGCACAGCGGGTTAAACTTGCTACAGAATTATCAAAGAGAAGTACGGGAAAGACTATGTATATACTTGATGAACCAACTACCGGTCTTCATATTGCCGATGTCCACAGACTTATTAATATACTTCAAAGGTTGGTTGACGCGGGAAATACAGTTGTGGTTATTGAACATAACCTTGACGTGATAAAAGTTTCGGACTATATAATTGACTTAGGTCTAGAAGGTGGTAATAATGGAGGCAATATTGTTGCTCAGGGGACTCCTGAAGAAATTGTAAAAGTTAAGGAATCCTACACCGGTCAGTTCCTTAAAAAAATTCTTAAGGATGGTTAGACCAAAAAAATATTGTATGATATACTTGATGTATAACAATAATTATAAATATTAGTTTGTTTTAAGTAACAAAGAGAAATATAACAATATAATAAGCATATTGTAGTAATAAGGTGATTTCTAGATAATAACTAGTCAAAGGGTGTTTTGAAATAGTTGATTTTATTGGGTTATAATTACATCTATTGACTTGTTAATTTTTTAAGAGTATAGGAATTTGTATAAATAGTAAATGAATTTTACCAAATTTTTCTTTACACTAACGTAGGAACTTATTCTTTGGTATGCCTTAGAACTGTAGCTGCTCTTGTGATTGGAGATGATAATAATGATGATGTGCTCAATATGTAAGGAAAATATAGCAGTAGTGTTTATAACAAAAATTGTAGACGGCAAACAAAATCAGGAAGGTTTATGTTTTTCCTGTGCTAGAAAACAGGGTATTCAGCCGATAAACCAGATTATTGAACAGACAGGTATTTCTGATGAAGAAATGGAAGACTTAAATAAGCAGATGGGAAGTCTTTTTGAGGATATTGATATAAATAATTTAGGCGGTATGGTTTCAGACCCGGGAGGGAATAACAATTCCAATCCTTTCCTTAATCTTTTTAACAAGACTTTATTTAAGAGTAATGAGCCCTCTGGAAGTAAAAATGACGAACATAAAGAAACTACGGAGGATGGTTCCGCAAAGGAAGATAAGGAAGGCAAAAATAATACAAGAACAAAAACGCAAGAAAAGAAGCCGCCAAAAAAGAAAAAGTATCTTGATACCTACGGTTCAAACCTTAATGATAAGGCTAAAGAAGGTAAAATTGACAGGGTTATAGGACGTCAGAACGAAATAGACAGAATAATCCAGGTTCTGAACCGGAGAAATAAAAACAACCCAGTTTTGATAGGTGAGCCGGGAGTAGGTAAGACAGCTATAGCCGAAGGTTTAGCAGTGAGAATTTCTGAGAAGAAAGTCCCAGCAAAGCTTTTCAATACTGAGGTATACCTTCTTGATCTGACTAGTATAGTTGCAGGTACACAGTTTAGGGGTCAGTTTGAAAGCCGAATGAAGGGTATAATTGAAGAAACAAAGAGTCTTGGCAACATTATTCTTGTAATAGATGAGCTTCACAATATCATGGGTGCAGGTGAAGCAGAAGGAGCTATGAATGCGGGTAACATACTAAAACCTGCATTGGCAAAAGGGGAAATACAGGTTATTGGTGCCACTACACTAAATGAATACCGTAAACACATAGAAAAGGATTCGGCTCTTGAAAGAAGATTTCAACCTGTTATGGTTGACGAACCTTCTGTTGAAGAGTCAATAGAGATTTTAAGCGGTATTAAAGACTACTATGAAACCTATCACAGGGTAAAAATACCTGATGATGTAATCCGTGCAGCAGTTATTATGGCTGAGAGATATATAACGGATCGTTTTCTTCCGGATAAGGCTATAGATGTTCTTGACGAAGCGGGTTCAAGAGCAAACATTAATAATGTGAGCCTCATAGAATTTGATGCACTTAAGGAAGAACTTAAAAAGGTTCAGGAAGAAAAGGAAAGTGCAATTTCTGCCGACTCTATTTCTGAATACCAAAAAGCTGCAGATCTTAAGGTACGGGAATGCAAGCTTATTGAGCAGATAAATGAATTGGAATGCAAAAACAAAGAGCTGGAAATAACAATAGATGATGTGGCACAAGTAATTGAAGCTTGGACGAAAATACCTGTTCAAAAGCTTACAGAGCTTGAAGCGAAAAAACTACTTAATCTTGAAGAAAGGCTGCACAATAGAATTATAGGTCAGCAACAAGCTGTTACAAGTGTTGCAAAGGCAATAAGACGTAACAGAGCGGACTTTAAGAAGAAAAAGAGGCCTACTTCCTTCATCTTTGTAGGTCCAACAGGAGTCGGGAAAACTGAATTAGTCAAAGCTCTTGCTGTTGAGCTCTTTGAAAGTGAAGAGGCACTGATAAGATTGGATATGTCCGAGTATATGGAGAAGCATACCGTTTCAAAAATGATCGGAGCACCTCCGGGTTACGTGGGTTATGATGATGGAGGGCAATTAACAGAAAAAGTTAGACGTAAACCCTATTCGGTTATTCTTATGGATGAAATAGAAAAAGCCCACCCCGATGTGTTCAATATGCTTTTACAGATACTTGAGGATGGTAGAGTGACTGACAGCCATGGAAGGACGGTTAGTTTTGAAAACACAGTAATAATTATGACTTCAAACGCCGGTACTAGCCTTAAGGCACATGGTATAGGTTTTGCCAATGACAGTTTTATAGCTCTAGAGAATAAAGTAAAAGAGGTATTAAAGGAAATATTCAGACCTGAGTTTTTAAACCGTCTAGATGAGATAATTGTATTTAATGAACTCGAGAGGGATGAATTAAAGCAGATTGTCAATCTTATGCTTCAGGAAGTTATCGAAGAGGTTGAACATAAGGGAATAAAGATTGAGATGAGCGATGCTGTTCAGGATTATATTCTGAAGTTAGGATATGATCAGAAATATGGAGCAAGACCACTTAGAAGGACGATTCAGAAATACATTGAAGATGAATTGACCGATCGTTATTTAAGAGGGGAATACAAAGAAGGATGTACTATCGTAATTGATGTAGATAGTGATGGGGTGTTGATATTTAAATAAGTTATCCTGGATTTTTGAAGTGGAGATTGACTAATTACTTTATTTGAATTGTCTAAGTTAATTGGTCAATTTCTATGTTAGAAGGCGATGGGTGTTTTGAAATAACAAAAAATTCTTATGTATGAAGCTAATAAGCCTTCATAATGAAAGATTTATAAAGTGAAGAAATGAGGGACCAAATGCCCCGAATTTTTTGTCTAGGGAGGGGTTAATACTTGGCAATTGAGGTGAAAAAGGCTGTTATTCATGTGCTTGATAAAGAAGCAGACGAGCCTTTACTAAATGAGTTTGAATTGGATATAAATGAAGATATTGAAATGTTTCTGGAAAAGCATATTACAAAATCTATTAATGATGATGAATCAAGAAAGGCAAGATTTAAGGACGGTCTTAATATAGTAAAAGAAGTTTCTTATAGGATTTTATCAGACAATGAATATTTTCTAGAAGGCTCAAAGGACATTGCAAGACAGCTTTTTAAAGCAATAAAGACAAACAGCAGTATATCCTCTACGGATTTAATAGTATGTCTTTATGAGGATGACAATGTACCTGTGGTGGCTATTTTAAAAATGGATTATACTGTATCCTTTATTCATGATATTGAAGTGGTGGACAGTAAGTTCAAAATCTATATCAAAAAGCAGGATATAAGTTTACCAGGGGTTAATCAAAGGATTCAGAAATGTGCTTTTGTAATTTCACCTATAATGCATAATGACCACGAACTTGTTATTCTTGATAACCAGATATCTAAAGGTGCAGAAGAACCTATTGCTCAGTTTTTTCTTCAGACTTTTTTAGGTGCGGAGCTTATACTTGACAGTAAAACCTGTACAAAAATACTTAAGAGAGAAACTGAAAATTGGGTACGCAGTAAGGTGAAGGAAGGAGAGCTGTTTGCAGAGGAAGTTAGGGACTTTGTTAATAATGCTATTCGTCAAGAAGATGAAATAGAACTAGAGCATTTTTCTAACAAGGTATTTGCTAAAAAAGAAGAACTTCGTGACGAGTTTGTAAATAATTTGCGTGAAAAAGGTCTTAATCACGAGAAGTTTGAAGTTGATAGGGAGTGGGTAGAAAGAAAACTCAACAAGATAAGACTTAAAACAAACGACAATATTGAGATTGTGATGGACTATAAGCTATATGGAGATAGAGATAAATTTGAAATTATCAGTAATATTGACGGGACAAGGACTATAGTAATAAAGAATGTAGCAAGCCTTAACCAAAATTAACATAAGGGTTGGAGAGTGCATTCCCATTTCCCGGTTTAGGGAGGGTGCTCGGGTTGGTCGTTTCGCTACGCTACACTGCTCGCCTATGATTTCCTAGGTTGCGAAGCATCTAGCCCCTTCGTTTTTGCACCTTTCATTTCACTCCAAGGAGCATAATAATAAGACCAACAAGCACCTATAAGCTTGCTGGTCTAATTTTTAAACATTTACAAAAGGGCTAATACCTTTGTTTAAGCTCAGTATAGAAGGTCTTATTATTTACCACCTATTAAGTCCGATACTGCTACCAAACCGGTTTGAAAAGCCTTTGTTTTTAGAAAATGCACTTGAGCTTTTTCTTTGGTTTTTAACCATTGTTCTGCAGCTTAAGCATCTTTGGGGTTCGTTTTGGAAGCCTTTTTCCTTAAAAAAGTTTTGTTCACCTTCCGTAAATAAAAATTCAGCACCACAATTTTTGCACATTAGTGTTTTATCTGCCATTGACCATACCTCCTTAGTAATTAGGAATTAACCGATTTTTGATTTAACTCCGAAATTTGAAGGAGGAATATACTCAAAAATAAATTAATTCTTTATTCTAAGTATTAACCAATATTGACAAACTTATGCAAATAAAGGTTCCGAATTTTTATTATCTTATATAAAAAACTTAACTTCGTATTTTTCTCTAAGTTTATCTACTGCTTTGTAATACTCTTCTTGTTGTTTTTTATTCATAAGTGCAGACTTAACCTTTTCTTCAGCTTCAGCAAAAGTCAAGTCCATTGCATCTCTTTTTCCTGTCAGCTTTATAATGTGGTAACCAAATTGTGATTTAACAGGTGTTTTAGTGGTTTCACCTTTTTCTAGCCCAAAAGCAGCAGCTTCAAACTCAGGAACCATTCTTCCTTTAGAGAAAAAGCCTAAGTCGCCACCTTTGTCTTTCGATGGGCAAATGGAGTATTCATTAGCAGCATCTTCAAATTTCTTGCCCTCATCCAATTCAGAAATTATTTTATTTGCGGTATCTTCATCTTGAACTAAAATATGACTAGCTTTAACCGATTCAGGCTCAACGAACATTTCCTTATTTTCATTATAAAACTTTTTCATTTCTACTTCATTTACTGTAACCGAATTTAAGAATTTGCTTAAAGCATATTGTTTTAGCAAATTAGCTTTAACTCTTTCAACTTCCTTAGTAAACTCAGTTTCCTTGTCAAGACCTTTTTCTAGTGCATCTAAATAAAACAGCTCTTGTTCTGACAATTGAGCTAATAGTTGTTTGATTCCTTCAGGACTAGTATATTGAGAAGCCACTTTAGGTTCAACATTTCTTAAAAAAAACTGTATATCCTGTGTACTAATTTCTCTATCACCTATTTTTGCAAGAACTTTATTTTCCATAACCAGCTATCTCCTTTTAATAAAATAAGACCATTTCAAAAAACAACCTATACAACATTTTGGTTTCAAATCCTGTCAAATCAATAATTTTAAAAAGTTGTTTGACTAGTTGTTTTTAAAATCACCCAAAGTAATAATAACAGATTATAGAGTGTATGTCCAACTAAAATGTCCTAAATACAAGTAAAATTGATGTTATATAGTTTTTGTGCTTTGTTCATATAAAGTTGATATAGTATTAATAGAACCCATATAGAGTTGATAAACATTTTGAAAATATAACTCTTTTATGATACTATAGGATTGAAAATATGGAATGAGAATATAATTTTTATAATACAATAAATTATAAGGGGTGAGGCTATGCGTAAATCAAAACTTTGGTGTTATGTTTTAACAGCTAGTTTAATTCTTGGAGGTTTGATTTGTTTACCTAATGGTTCATCTTTGTTGTATGCAAGCAATTCTTATGCCGAAAGAGAAGTTTTAAGAAATAGGTGGGATATATTAGAAGAGGACTCAGGATCAAATAGAGAGATATTAGAACCAATGACAACAACAGCACGACCAAGTTATAGTACACCGACACCAACAGGAGAAGTATTAAGAACACTATCGAAACCAACATCAACACCGAAACCAACACAAACACCAACGTCGAAACCAACATCAACACCGAAATCAACACAAACACCAACGTCGAAACCAACATCAACACCGAAACCAACACAAACACCAACGTCGAAACCAACATCAACGCCGAAACCAACATCAACACCAACAACGCCGAAATCAACATCAACACCGAAACCAACATCAACACCAACATCGACGCCGAAACTAACACCAACATCAACGCCAACATCAGCACCGAAACCATCAATAACATCAACACCATCAATAACATCAACACCATCAAAATTCATAACTCCAACAACAACTCAATTAGTAACACCGTCACCAACTACATCTAGTGGTCCAACTTCAAAAATAGTTCCGACACCAAAAGTAACCGACGGTAATGTGCCTAAAAATACTAGTGGAGATTTGGATTCTAATCCAGACAATAGCCAAGAAATTATCGAAGAAAATGAGGAAGTACCAAATTCTACACAACAAATTGTTCAACGCTTTTATATCGGAGTAAAATACTACTATATTAATGATGTGAAGAATGAAATGGACCTTGCACCTATAATAAAGGATGGTAGAACATTATTGCCCATAAGATATGTTTCTGAGACCTTTGGTGCTAAAGTTGACTGGAATGGTAAAGAAGAAAAAGTAACAATTTCTTTTGGAGAACAGATAGTTGAGTTGTGGATTGGTAAGGATGCTGCAATAGTTGGAGGTAAACTGAAAAGGCTTGATGTAGTACCCGAAATTATAGAGGGCAGAACAGTATTACCTCTGAGATTTGTAAGTGAAAATCTTGGTCTAAAGGTTGCATGGGATGGAGATTTAAAGGAAGTTAAAATAACAAACTAATTAACGGATTAAAAAAACTTAAGGGATTGGCTAAGGCCAATCCCTTAATAAATGTCTATAATAAGGTTGCTTTATAAAAGTCTTAGGATACTTATATTTAATATTTTTTTGTATAAATTTCTATTTACTATTATTTATTTTGTTTAATTTGACGATAAAATCATTAGTTAATGTCATTATCCATTGTTATGGCATTTTTCCAAGTTTATCGGTAAAAAAGCTATTGCTTATAGAAATCTTTTAATGCGAAAGGAGTACTAAATATGTCAGCAAAGTCTTTTTTTGATTCTTTTTTTGGAAGAACAAATATTGAAAGATTGTTGAACAAGGATAATATAGTCAAATTGAAGCATTTTGAATATGACGAACATTTTGAGGCTACCGTCGAAAGTGTATCTGATGAACAAATAAAAATATCTATAGATGATATTATAGATCGGGACAGATTCCGTGTGAATGACAAGATTGTATTAAGTTTTGTGAAATCAAATGAAGTCTTTTGGGCAGATGGAGAGATTCTTTTTATCAAATACTGTTCACCAGTTGAAATAGTTTTAACCTTAAATGAAATAAAGAAGCGTGGTAATATGAGAAAGCGTAGCCGCTATTTTGTGAGTCTCTCAGGAATGATTAAGAATGAGGCTGATGAAAATGGAAAGGCGGTTGTGGTAAGAGATTTGAGTTTTGAAGGACTTAGGGTTGATTGCTCTAGTAATTTTGAGGTGGATAGTAGAGTCTATATCAGCATAAATTTCAATAAAAAACAGAGGTGTAGTTTTAAAGGAAAGGTAATAAGAAAAGCTGATTTAGGTAAAAGCTATGAATATGGAATAGAGATATGCAATATTTTAAGGGAAAACAATATTGCATTACACGACTATATTAATAAATTAGAGAATGCTATGGTATAAGGGTTCTTTATGTAAAATTCCAACCTAAGCTATATATCAGCAGGAATCTTCTTAAGAAAGTGAGTAGAAGGCTTTGTGGGAATAGATTATTTTCAAGCTTGAGACTTTTTTATGAAGAATAGTATAACGGGGGTTGTCTATGAAACTCTATCTGATAGGCGGCGTTAACTCTGAGACCATAAAACAGGCTTTAGAGAAGAACGGTATTGATGTAGTCAGGTTTGAAACATCAATATCAAAGGCTTTTGAATATATATCAAAGAACTATATTGAATATGATTTAGTACTTCTTACCGATCAAGGTGTTATTGATGATTATCAAAATTTTAAAGACTTATTAGAAGGTTTTAAGAAGTTGCTAAACCAAGGAACAAAATTCAAGTTTCTGACAAAAGATGCTGAGCTTGAGAAGATTTTTATTCAGGTTGTTGAAAATGATTTAAGGTTTAGTGTTTGTTTGACAGATCAGATAAAAATTCCAGTAGCAATGCTTATTGATTTTTGCATTTCAGATAACAGTGACAATGAAGTAAATAATGACTCCAATCAATTGATAGAAGATACGGTGGTATTAAAAAAGTCAAGATCAATATTTTCAAAGATAAAGTCAGGATTGAGGAGGAATGAGGAATCTCATGATAGTAAGTCTTTAGGTACAAAAAAGCAGGATGCTGAAAACCCAATATTCGTCTCGAATAATTTGAAAAAGATAATAGCAATTACTGGACATAGAGGATCTGGAGTAACAAGTACTGTCGCTAACATTGCTTCTGTTGCAAGCGACAAGGGATTTTCTGTAATGGTTGTAGATATGGATACGGTTTATAGAGGTATAAATCTATTTTTTTCAAAATTCGGTGATGAAGTAGAACTAAACTCTGAATTGGCTTATTCTCTTATAAGATGTCTTATGAATCCTGAATCTTACGATGTGAATTCGTGTAAAATAAATAGAAATTTATCCATTATAACTTTAGGATATTCTGTTTCATGTAAAGAAAGAATTTCAGAGGCAATGCAATATAAAAGAGTATTAAGTCTTATTAGTCTTCTTAAACAAAAATATAATATAGTTTTAATTGATCTTCCTCTCGAAGTAGTTAAAGAGCTACCTGATATAATTGCTCAAATTGACAGTATTGGGCTTTGTGTAAATAACAGTTTGTATTCAATTATAAATACCGTTAAGGCTATAGAAGGAAGTCTATCAAAGGACACTTTGCTTTTTACAACAAAGAGTAAGGTAATAGTCTCAAAATACAATGAAAACAATAGGTATCAGGGCAAAAAGATTACACCTGAGTTTACTAGTGAAATACTAAACGCCCTAAGTGGAAGGTTTGAAGTAGAATACCAAAATGCTGGCTTTGTTCCCTATTCTATGGAGTTTGATCTGCAGACGGAAAGTGGAGGCAGATTGAGCAACACCAACAATTCTTATAAAAATTTCTATTTTAATATATTAAAAAATCTAGATTAAGCTCTTACAAATTATCTATAGAAAAACCTAAAATTCAAAGACATCATGGAATTAGAGGAGGTATTTATGGATATAAATAGTCTTAAGAACATAAAACCGGGTAGTAATCTGCCAAAGAAAATATTTGCAGTTGTTGTAAGCGTAATTGTTGTAATTGTATCTTTTTCATATTTAAATAGTGTTAACAGTGATGCCAAAGAATTTGTTGAGATAGTTGTTATAAAGCCTAGTGAAGGAATTCCGGCAAAAAAGCTTATTACAGAAAACTTAATTAAAAAAGGTAAAATACTCAAAACTGATTTTAGAGATGGAATGGTCACATATGATAAAGTTGAGGAGATTTTATACAAATACTCTGCTTACTTTTTAAGATATGATACACCGTTATATTTTGATCAATTAACTGATGACGTAGCTTTAAGGCATGAATGGTTATATGAGTTGCCTAAAGAATCGGAAGCTCTAACCATTCCTTATGACTATGATAAGTGTGGTGGAGAAATACTTAGTCCAGGGGATTTCGTTAGAGTCAGGGTTACTTTTGAAGAAGCTAAAGCATCCTTCGAGCCCGATTTAGGTCAGAGTCCATATGACAACATAGCATCAACAGCCAATAGGAGATATAGAACTGAAATTCTCTTTGATCAAATTCTTATAAAGGATATGTTGAATTCAAAAGGACAATCTATTTATGAATATCAAAAGGAGATAATGAGTCTCGGGGAATCAGAAAAGCAGAAAGTTATGGAAAGTAAAGAGTTTACACAGAATATAATGGCTAAATCATTAGTTTTTGAAGCTACCCCCGAGCAGGTGGATAGGTATACTAAACTAAATTTGAATGGCGATTTTACCTTTACTATACTCAGCAGAATGGACAATACAAATCTTATAGAACAGTTGCCTACCGTCGAAAAGGAGGTAGAAAAATGGATCAACAGCGACAAGAACGAGTGAACGTCAAGGAAATACTCGAAAAACTTTCTCCTAGAGACAAGATATATAGCGAAATTGAAACAAATAAGATTATTGATAATGTAATAGCTTTTTTTCCTTCAGGAGAAGCAGCAGATACCTCAATATTAATAACAAATCTTGCAGCTGCAATAGCTAAAAGAGCCTGGAATGTATGTGTATTGGATTTCAAAGTCTTTTATCCAAACATATACAAACTTTTAGATTGTGAAGCCATGCCAAAAGGAAGAGGACTTATAAAGCTTTTAAGAAGCGATAAAATAGACTTTCGGGAAGAAATCAGTGACACAAAGTATAAGAATCTTTATCTACTAACTCCAAGTCCTATGGATCTCATAGAAGAATACTTGGATTTCCAGTTTGAGGATATTGAAAGAATAATAGATACTGTAAAGGAAATGTTTGATTTGATATTGATAGATGTTCCAAACAACCCACCTTTAGAGTTCTGTGTGAGTGCTATAAAGCATTGTAATGTTGGGTTTAGTGTATGGAGTGAAAGAATTGATTGTCCTCAGAATACCCAAAGATTTTTGAGCTTTATAGGTTCTATCGGTATTAGCTCGTCAAAAATTGCAAACGTAATACTTAATAATGTACAGGGCTTTGAGTATGACAAGCAGATTATAACTGAAATGGGTATGAAGTATATTGCTGAAATACCCTATGTTCCATCAGTTATAAACTATGCACTTGATGGTCGTGTTTACTCTGTAGATAGTATTTTATTAGACAAAAGATATCAGAGGTCGATGGAACGATTGGTTGACCTTATGGTTAGATGAATTAATAAAACTTCGTGCAGGGGGATTGTACTATGCTCACAAGGAGTGGTATTAGCGAACTTCAAAAGAAAGCAAGATATATACACAAGGTGGAAAATGCTCAAAATAAATTAACAATGATGACTTTTGAAGAATCTTTAAAACAATGTCAGCAGTATATAAGCAAGGTTGCTTCAAATTTTTACAGGAGAATTGACGATCCAAAAAAGAAAAGGGAAATGACTGAAAGATATATTATTGATTATGTTGAAACGCAGAAGCCCGATGTTGAGGGTTATGAAAATCTAGGTGATTTAAGAAATGCACTTATAGATGAAATAACTCATTACGGTCCTATTACAGACGCAATGGAAGATGCTGAGATTGATGAGATAAGAGCAAATGGTCCCTACCAAATATTTGTAGAGAAATACGGTAAAAGTGAACAGTGGGACAAATGTTTTACCGATAAAGAGCATATGGAGAGAATTATTGCTAAACTGATTGGTGTATCAAAGGTAAGAATGACACCTAGAACACCTATGGTTAATGCCCGTACTATTGAAGGTTACAGGGTAAATGCAACTCATGCAGATATTTCACCCTATGGAAACCCTGCCTTTGTAATAAGGAAATTTAAAAAGGGCACTATGTCTCCAGATAAGATGATAAGGGACAAGTCTTTTTCCATAAACATGTTTAAATTACTGTCGTTAATTCCAAGAGCAGATATGTCATGGATGACAGTGGGACCCACAGGAAGTGGTAAGACTACTTTAAACGAAGTGTTGATAAAGCAGATTGATCCTTTGTGTAGGATTATAACAATAGAGAACCCTTCCGAACTTAGATTGTTAAGATATAAAAATAATGATCCAAACGAAAGGGTAATAAATGATGTCTTGCAATATGAATCGGTTCCTGATGACGATGACAGTAGTCCTGCAACCATGGAGAATCTATTGATAAATGCAATGAGACAGTCTCCCCATTGGATAGGTCCGGGAGAGTTGAGATCCCCGGGGGAATTCGCAACTGCTCTTCGTGCTGCTCAAACGGGACATTACTTTTTTACTACACTGCATGCTGAGGGGGATAAAGAGGCTATATACAGATTCTTAACTGCTTATCTGATTCAATCGGATGAACCGGCAGAACTGGCTCTTAGGAATATCTGCTCGGCAGTTAAATTTGTGGTTTTCCAGGAAAAACTAGCCGATGGAACCCGTAAAGTGACTTCTATTTCTGAAATTATTGGTTCTGAGGGGCTTTCACCCATTGTTAATCAATTATATGAATTTGAGTGTATAGATGTAGAAGACGACCCACAAACAGGAAAGGTAAAAAGCATTATAGGCAGGCATAAAAGAGTAGGATGTATTTCTGAAGCACTGCAGCAAAAGATGCTTAAGTCTGGTATTAAGCGTAGCAAGTTTGAATTTCTTACGCGTCCAGTAGACCCTAATGAAGAGGAGGTTTACAATACCGATGGGTTTAAATTTACTGTTTAGTATAGGTTTTGGTTTTGTAACTTTACTTACTTTGAATATTATATTAGATCTACAGATGTCAAGCTATATAAAATACGCTTTTATAGGTGTTGTTGAAGGACTTGCAAGCCGCAACACACGGGCTTATGTTAAAAGAGTGTGCAAAAGCAAGATAGTTAAGCAAAAGGAGAGTCTTATAACTAAGTACAATAATATAGTGGAAAGCCTTATTTTCGATTTTAATTTGCCACTTACCCTTGAAGGCTTTAACTCGTTTATATGCATACTTTTCGCAATAATGGTGCTGTTAGTAGTTATGTTTCTGAAGAATATTACACTTTCGGCTTTTGTTTCAGTATCAATACTTGTTGGATTTATTACCTTTTTTACTATGAAGTCAAGGCAGACAAAGTCGGCGAAGATGGAATACATAATGGATGCTGAAGATATATTGTGTCCTTTAGCAAGAGAAGGCGTTTTGGTCGCAGTAAAAAAGGTGTTGGAATCGGAAGAGTATCTCCATAAAAGTATTCGCCCTTATTTTGTACAATTTGTAGAAAACTATGAAAACCACGGTTATTCATTCAAGAGAGCTATGGAAGTTCTTAATAAGCAACTAGGCCCCAAATTTGATAGCTTTGCTAAAAAGGCTGTTATATTTGAATACAACGAGAGAAAAGGAATGGCAGATGTATTTTTAGATATTGTAGATGAAAATGCTGCATTAAGAGAAATTAATAATAGGAAAAACAGAATCTTTAAAAAAATGAATTTTGATTTTTTATTAAAGACCTGTCTGATACTTATATTTATTATGTACAGTATGACAATTAAAGAACTTAGAAGTTTTCTTATGAATAATGACATCGGAAGGTTTATAAATACTGCTGCTATTGTTTCAATATGTCTCGGATTTGCAAGGTGCCAGGCTCTTCAGGGTGATATAGGCAAGTTTGGAGGGGATAATTAATGGTTATGTTTGCGAAACTATTAAGTCTTTGTGCAATAACATATCTGGTAAGTATATTGATTTATCCAGCCTTTAAGCCTATGTCAGCGAAGAGAAAAAAGCGCTCGAGGGAGTTTTTAATCATTACAAAGAAACAGATGAAAATGGAAAAATATTTGTATTTTAGAGATATTGTTTTGAGGAAGGTGTCCAATAAACTTTTTCTTAGTGAAATTAAACGTGAACAGTTGAGTTTTTTAGTAAGCAGACTTGACTTAAAAATTACTCCTGAAGAGATAAGATTTAATCAAATTTTATTCTCTTTAGCAGGTCTTATATGCTCGTTAGTTATAATGAGAATAATGGTGATACTCGGTTATGTATGCTTGATTTTTGTTGTATTAGGATGGCTATACCCAATTGATGAATTGGAAAAGAAAGTTGAGTCAAAAAACAAAAATATCCTGAAGGATTTTCCGGCATTTTACAGTATGGTGTATTACCAATATTCAAGATCAATAAATATTTATCTTGCCGATGTAATAAAAGATTTTTTGCCTAATGCCAATCCAGATATGGCAGATGAATTAGGAGTGCTTCTTGATAATATAGAGTATGGGGAAGAATATGCTTTAAAACAACTTAAAAAAAGAGTGCCTCTTAGATATATAATCAAATTCTGTGATATTATGGAGGCCCGACTTAAGGGGTATGACAATACTTCGCAAATGGCATATCTTAAAAACGAGTTGTATGACCTTAGAGTTGTGGCATTAGAAGAAGAGTTGAGCCACAGAAAAGCAAGTAACGAAAGAACTCAGTTTATATTGATAGCAGTTTTATTCATATATATTGGAGTGTATTACTACTTCCAGTTTATAGGTGCCATAAAGTTGTTTGGTTAACTCTTGTAAGAAGTATGTGGGCGAGAAATACGAAAAAGGAGAGAAGTCTAGATGGCGGGATTTGCTAAAGTTATATTAATATCTATACTGGTAGTCGCAGCCTTTATTGTATTTACAAACTTTGTTCTGTTTTTTCCATGGTATATGACTTTGGCTTATGAGACTCAAAATTTAGCATCTATAGCGGCAAACTATAATTACTTGCCTCAGGATGAAAAGGTGTTTATATTGGACAATTTAAAAAATAAGCCTGTTTTTAATAAATGTCCTGATAAGATAGAAATAAGCTCGGATCAAGAAGGAGAATATTCCTATGAATACTATAAGGACTTAGACATTTCGTTAAAACCATATCTACAGAGGGGTGAGACTTTTTATGTCGAAATACGGGCAGCATATCCCTTCAGATTTGAACTGGCAGGATCTGAGCGGCAGATTGATTATGAAGTTTCATTTCGGCTTCCGGTAACAGGTATAAGATACTACAAAGACTTGGAATAAAGGTGATTATATGAAAGGTATTGCATATGCTATTTTGTTGGTAGTCGCCTCGACAGCATTACTTGGTCCTTTAGTTGAATGTTTTCAACTTGTCTCAGAAAAGGCAAGGTTAGATTCGACCATAAATAACTGTGGAAAGCTGGCAATCATGACCTCTTCTAAGGATGATGCGGCGAAAAACCTTGAACCAGAAATTGATTTAGAAAAGTTTATAGATTCTTTCAGTAATTCTTTTAAGAGCAGCTTAAACTTGAGCATTGAAGGATATACTTCAACAGATATTTTGGGAGAAAAGACAGCTATACTTTATTTTAAATCCAACGATGGTAGATATAGCGATTTTATTGTGAATTTGAGTATAAAGGAAGATAGACCTGAAATTTGTGAGGTTTTGGTATTAACACAATACAAGTTTAAAACAAAACATTTAGTCTATGTAGCAGAGAATGTTCCTACGTTTACTGACTTTGATATCGAGAGAAAGAGCAGATTTGTGCTAGGACAAGCTAATTAATCAAACCTGATTTGTTTTCTAGATAAGCTAATTAAAGTCAAGAGTTATTTTAGAAAGTGCATTGATTTTATCATAACTTTCATAGAAAAGAAAAACTCACAAATAGTGCAAGTGCATATTATGGAAAGTACATTGCGAAAAGCCTTAGAAAATGTAGACGAAGCGGAGAGCGATTTTTGCTAAGCAAAATATTGTTTCTCTGTTTCTTGCTTAATGTTGCCTTTGGTTGTTTTTCGTTAGGGCTAAAGCTATTAATAACAAAGAATTTTAGCGGATAGCTGTCTATAAATATAAATTTTGTCGAAAGTTTGTCCTATAGGGACTTTCAAAAAGTAGTAGCATTGTGGTAGAATATATTATATAAATTTTATGGAGGTTAGTTTGATGAAGAAAAGGGTAATATCAAGTGTTTTTGCATTAATAATGTTGCTATCTTTTACTGCTTGTGAGAATAAACAGTCCGAACCTAATCCGACAATGCCGATTGTGACTGTTGATCCTAATTCTATGAATAATCCGTTAAAAGACTCCAATGACAAAATTTTTGGAAGATGGGAAGCGGAAAGTGGTTTAGCAATCGAGATTAGTACTGATGGTCACTACGCTTATTTTTTAGATAAGAGTAATGAATCGGATAATTATTATAAAGGTCCAGCAGAGATTCACTCTAGTGCAAATGCTTTAGCTGAAACGAAAATAAGTTTACAAGATTATCTCGGTAAGTATGACACATACACAGGAGGATATTATAATTTGTTTTCTTTAAAGCTTCACTATGAGACATTTCAATCAGAAGGTGAAGATAAGAGCGATACTTTAAATAAAGCAGAGTATATGGATTTCTTATTTTTGCTCTCGAAAGATAGTGATGATAATGCAAGATTAATAAATATGGCAGATTCTACTTCAACGGAATTAATCAGAGTTAAGTAATACTTTTTTTACAGTATAGAAATTAATGAAAATCCTATTTTTGTAAATCCCTATACTGGGGGGTGGAAAGAGGATTTTCATTTTTTGGTTTTAGTAGGGTGCTCAGGCAGGTTGTTTGGCTACCCTATATTTTCTACAAAGAGATACACTGTTTTCGTTCCTCTGTTTCTTGCGAAATAAGAAAAGTCGAATCACCTTTCTAAAAATGTGATATACCTATTGCTTATTTATGTTTATATAAATATCAAATTATCCGATATATCTTAAGAGATTCAAAATATTTAAAACATTCTAAAGAACTAATAAAGATTAGACTCTTATCCTTTCAAAAATTTTATGTCTTTATAATTCAAATACAGTATAGGCATTTGATAAATAGCCTAACAAAGTTAATTATGAAGAAGCTCTAAGGTCTTTTTGTACGAATGGAGGGATGAACCTTTGGATTTCAAAATTCGTTATGCTGATAGAAGACAAAAGCAAGAAGAGCTAATAAAAGATAGTTTGTTTACATGTTTAGAAAAAGAACAGAACTATGATTTTGAAGAATCATATACAGAATTAGAGGACAACGATGAGTTTAATACTATAAAACTAAAAAAAGATATCCAAGCTTTGAGCAAAGAGCTTAAGCGTTATAGAATATCTTTTCGTAAGCTATTGTCCTACAGCCCAAAGAATGAAGGTTCAATGTTTGCGTGCATAAAGACTGCTAAAGGTATTGTGGAAGATGAATGGTTGCTAGAAAAGATTGAAAAGAAAAAGACTCTGCCAATTCAAGAAGTATTGGAAGTAGTAAATATATATCGAGGTACACTAGAAAAGAACCGTAGGTTTATAATTGCATTATGTCTATTTATCAAAAGTGATCTTAAATGCTTGAAGGCTTATATCGATAATACATATGCAAAAACAGATCAAAACCATAATATTGGTACTATTGTAGAATTAGCACAAGACGGTGCGATTGTGATGACCAGTGATTGCAGCTTTGTTTTAGTAAAAAAGAAAAAAGGAATGATTTTAGGACAACAGATTAGTTTTGCGGTTTGGGAAAAAAAAGAAAATCATCAATATATAATGAGAAAAGTTGTTGCTTTTACAAGTATTATTATTTTTGGTATAATTTTATTAAGAAGCTTGCTTTACTTTATGGAGATGCCTCCCGTCGACAAAAGCTATGCTGTTGTTGTTATTGATATAAATCCTAGTCTCGAGTTGTTTGTTAACAGAAATAACATAGTTGTAGGCATAAATACATTAAATAGAGATGCAGATATACTTCTTATGGATAATGATTTGAGGGAAATGCCGATAGATGAAGCTATTGAAGAGGTTTTTGGATTTGCTCACGACAGAGGTTTTGTATATGAGGATAAAGAAAATTTGGTCCTTGTTTCCCTAGCGTTAAATCCTTATGTGGATAAAAAAGGTGATGAAGAAGAAAAATTTGGAGAGCTTTTAAATCATATTAAATTACGGGTAACAGGTGATGAAGTCATTATACCTGTTGTGATTTCTGTACCTGAAGATACTGTAAAGTCTGCTAGTATGAACAACTTATCTATAGGAAGACAGTATATTTTCGAAAAATCCAAACAAGAATCTATAGTATTAAATATTGGAGAGGTCAGGAAAAGTTCCATACATGATTTAATATGTGAAGCTAGGCTTGTTGAGGTAGAAGAATGGATTTGCGAAGGAGAAATATAAAAAAGACAAGCAAATATAGTAAACATAGAGGTTGAGGTATATGGAGGATTATTTAAAAAAGCATGAACAATTTATTTTAGAAACATTAAATAAAGTGGAAGATTTAGATTGGGAGTGGTTGAAGGATTATCATAAAACCCAGATACAGTATCTCCAGCATGAAAGGCTGATACATCTGATGGTCACTCTTGCTTTTGCACTGTTTTTTATTGTTACTATCCTATTTGCTGTGTCTTTTGAAAAACCAGTAATCCTGTTGGTAAGCTTATTGATTTTAGCTCTTTTGGCTCCATATATAGCCCATTACTTCAAATTGGAAAATGGAGTTCAAAGGTGGTATAAGTTATATAACAAGATCGATGAGAGGTGTAGAAGCAAAGTAAAAGTTATATAAATACCTGTTAACTTACATAAAACTACTCTTATAATAATTATCGCGTTCAGTAAAGATTTTATGCTAAGGTCGTGGATACTTAAAACACCTGTTTTTATTTAGTCGAAGTTCAACTTACCAGAAAAGAGTATTTTACGAACCTTTTCAATATCCTTTTCATCGGCAGGAGGTGTATCATAGAGCTTATAATCAAGCTTAAGTTCCTTCCACTTGTATTCCCCGATTTTGTGAAAGGGCAGAAGTTCGATATTTTCGATATTTGAAAGGTCTTCAATGAATTTACCAAGTTTTTTTACATCCGGTTCGAAGTCAGTAAGTCCGGGTACAACCACATATCTTATCCATACAGGAATTTTTCTTTCGCTCAAATGCTTTGCAAATTTAAGAACCTTTTCGTTAGTCAATCCTGTCAAAGATTTGTGTTTTTCGTCATCTATATGCTTTATATCAAGAAGCACAAGATCAGTATAATCCAATAGTGCATTAACACCAGAGGAATTGCTGTCTATAAAACCATTGGTATCGACAGCTGTGTGAATTCCTTCCGCCTTACATTTCTTGAATAGCTCTGTAACAAACTCAACTTGAACAAGCGGCTCTCCACCGGACACAGTAATACCTCCGCCAGAACTTTTAAAATAGGGAACATACCTGTTAATTTTATCAGATACTTCTTCAACGGAATACAAATTACCGCATTCATTACTCCGGGTATCGGGATTGTGACAATAAAGGCAACGAAAAGGACAGCCCTGCATAAATATTACAAATCTTATTCCAGGACCGTCAACTGTACCAAAGGATTCAAATGAATGTATTCTGCCTTTTATAGTCATGTTAATCAACCTTTACATTGCATTGTGGAAGGTTCGAGCAATAACCTCAAGCTGCTGTTGGCGTGTAAGTCTAATGAAATTAACGGCGTATCCCGAAACCCTTATAGTCAGTTGTGGATAGTTATAAGGGTCTTCCATTGCTTTTTCTAACACAGTTCTTTCAAACACATTTATATTTACATGGTGCCCACCTTGAATAAAATAGCCATCTAATAAAGCAACAAGGTTATTCAATCGAGCATTTATTTCTCTGCCAAGGGAGCGAGGAACAAGAGTTAGTGTGAGAGAAACTCCATCCTGACAGTATTGATAGGGGATTTTTGCTAAAGAGTTAAGAGCGGCTAATGCTCCCATCTTATCCCTGCCATGCATTGGATTAGCTCCTGGTGCGAAAGGCTCGCCCTTTTTTCTTCCATCAGGAGTTGAGCCGGTTTTTTTGCCATACACAACATTTGATGTAATAGTAAGTATCGAAAGGGTGTGAATGGCATTTCTATAAGTTTCATGTTCTTTTAAGTCGTTATAAAAGTCTTTAACAATGGTTGAAGCAATGCTGTCAACTCTATCATCGTCGTTACCGAATTGGGGATAATCCCCCTTTATTTCAAAGTCGGTAATCAGACCTCTTTCATCCCGGATTGCTTTTACATAGGTATATTTCATAGCACTAAAAGAATCGGCTAAAACAGATAAACCTGCTATACCAAAGGCCATAAGCCTATTTACCTCAGTGTCGTGTAGAGCCATCATAAGTCTTTCATAGGCATATTTATCGTGCATATAGTGAATTATGTTCATTGTATTGACATATAGACTTGTCAGCCACTTTTGCATTTGTTTGAATCGGTTCATCACTTTATTGTAATCGAGGTATTCATCGGTATAAGGTTCAAACTCAGGAGCAACTTGTTCACCTGATATTTCGTCTTTACCGCCGTTTAATGCAAGCAGCAGAAGCTTTGGCAAGTTACAGCGGGCACCAAAGTATTGCATATCTTTTCCAATACGCATTGCCGATACACAGCAAGATATTCCGTAATCATCGTTAAAGTGTTGACTCATAAGATCGTCATTTTCATATTGTATAGCACTTGTAACCATAGAAACTTTTGCACAAAATCTTTTAAAGCCAAGGGGTAGCTTTTGCGACCATAGTATGGTTATATTAGGCTCTGGAGAAGGACCTAAATTGAATAGTGTTTGAAGTAGTCGGAAGGAGGTTTTGGTCACCATAGGTCTTCCGTCCTCGCATATCCCACCTATCGATTCGGTAATCCAAACTGGGTCGCCGGCAAATAGCTCATTATAGTCAGGTGTTCTCAAATGGCGAATAAATCTAAGTTTGATTGTAAATTGATCAATTAATTCCTGAGCATCCACTTCTGAAATTAAACCGGATTTTAGGTCTCTTTCAATGTAAATGTCAAGAAAACTACATACTCTTCCGAGAGAATTAGCTGCACCATTTGTTTCCTTCATTGCACCAAGGAATGCTAGATAAGTCCACTGTACGGCTTCTAATGCATTTCGTGCTGGCATTGATAGGTCAAACCCATAAGTTTCACCCATTTTAACAAGCTTCTTCAAAGACTTGATTTGTTCATTTACTTCCTCTCTTAACCGAATGTTTTCTTCATTCATTGGCTTAATTAGAAGAGTGTTTAAATCTTTTTTCTTCTCTTCAATAAGTCTGTTTACACCATAAAGTGCAACACGCCTGTAATCTCCGATAATTCTTCCACGTCCATAGGCATCGGGGAGACCTGTAATGACACCAGACTTTCTGGCCCTTCGCATTTCTGGTGTATAAGCACTAAAAACTCCATCATTATGGGTTTTACGGTAGTTTTCAAATATATTTTCAATTTTTGGAGAAAGAGTATACCCGTATTTTTCACAAGCCTGTTTGACCATTCTGATTCCACCATAGGGAATAAGGGCTCTTTTAAGAGGTTTATCTGTCTGAAGGCCTTTTATAACCTCGTATTTTTCATCTATATAACCGGGTGCATGGCTTGTAATACTTGATACAGTTTTTGTATCAACATTTAAAACGCCGTCTTTAAGACGTTCATCACTAAGCAGCTTCTTGCACTTGCTCCACAATTTTTTTGTTTTGATACTTGACTCTACAAGAAATTCTTCAGTACCTTCATAAGGGGTGTAATTGCTCACAATAAAATCCCTTACATCTATGCTGTCTTCCCATTTTCCAGACACAAATCCATTCCAAGCGTTTTGTTGCATATTTTAAAACCTCCTTTGGCAAGGAATTTTCAAGGTTTACTATTCTATATTTAGCCTAATAAAAACAAATATGACTAAATAAAAAACCGCCTGAGTATACTTAGCTACCCAGGCGGTCGATAAAATTAAGAATCATACTCCCTGTGGTAAATCCACTTCCGCCAGTTATATGATCCATATAAACAAATAAAATTTTATTAGAGATTTTTCATTACCCTTTATATTTAGTATAGTTTTTATCAGAACATTTGTCAACTAAAAGTGAGATTATAGCCACGGTAAACGCATGAAAATAAATTTCACACTAAACTTGATTTGAAGGCTTTTAAAAATGCCAATTGCTTAAAGCTTGGTCAAATATTTTGAATCCTGAATTCTACTTTTAAGCATTGATATAACTTGTGTGTGGCAAAAGAAGTTTTCAAAAAAACAAACTTTTTAGAGGAATTATATAACGTGGCATAGCCTCAAGATTTCAGTACTATAACATTTGGTGCTCCGAATGTTATATATTCCTTTACCACAAATTGTTTATCTAAGCATTACTATAACTTGCTAGAAATAAGATAAGCTATGGGACAATTCCCATAGCTATCTTATTTAGGTAATATTAAAATATAAGTTTTGTTATCTCTAAATCAATTATTTCCTAGCTAGAACTTTTTTCAACTTAGCAAACCTAGGAAGTCCATCTTCTAATACAGGTCTTGATTCACCTTGAATTAATGGAAGTGCATAATTAATGAAGTCTTGTGTTAAGCCATTTCCGTCTTTATTAATCCATTCTTTTGGAACGGTTTTTTCTGTATTAGCAACATCTGTTAGGTTTATAAGTTTAGTAGTACATTTATATTCAGAACCAGCAGCTCTCTCAAATGCTACCATGTAATCAGTTTTACCTTCAACAGCGTGTCTAACAGCCATTTGACCTGCCATGTAAGCTTCGTTAACGTCTGTTAATGAACCAATGTGAGCTGCACATCTTTGAAGTAAGCTGAATTCTATTCCTCTTACTTTAGTTCCAAGTCTGTCTTTTGCAATGTTTGCAAGTATTGATGCAGCACCGCCAAGCTGGGAATGACCGAAGGAATCCTTTGCAAGACTTGAACCCATTTCAGCAATATATTTGCCTTGTTCGTCTTTACAACCTTCAGAAATAGCAACAATAACTTTACCAGTTTTGTTGTATACATTCTCTGTATCATCAAGGAACTTTTCAATGCTGAAAGGAACTTCAGGCAGATAAATTAAATCAGGACCATTTCCTTTGTAAGCAGCTAAAGCTGAAGCAGCTGTAAGCCAGCCAGCATTTCTACCCATAACTTCAAGTACTGTTACCATTCCAGTATTATAAACCCTAGCGTCGTGGTAAACTTCCATAAATGAAGTTGCTATGTATTTAGCAGCACTACCGTAACCTGGGCAGTGGTCTGTTCCCCATAAATCATTGTCAATAGTCTTAGGAACACCCATTACTCTACATTCGTAACCAACTTTCTGCATATACTTACTTATTTTGTTACAAGTGTCCATAGAGTCATTTCCACCATTATAGAAGAAATAACGGATGTTGTATTTTTGGAATACCTCTAAAAGTCTCTTATAATCTGTCTCATCATCATCAGCATTTTTAAGCTTGTATCTTACTGAACCCAAAGCTGATGAAGGTGTAGTTTTCAATAAATCCAACTCATAGGGATCTTCCTGACTCATGTCATAGAAGTTTTCATCTAAAACTCCTTTAATTCCGTGTGCTGCTCCATAAACAGCTGTAATACATTCTTGCTTCAATGCCTCCTGAATAACTCCAGCAGCACTAGCATTAATAACAGATGTTGGTCCGCCAGATTGACCGAACATACATGCACCTTCTAAACGGCTCATAACATAACCTCCTTGAAATATATAAATATGTTATCAATTATATCAACATATATATTGCCTATATGTTTAACAAAATCAACTAAAAATATAACATAATTATGTTTAAAATGCAATTATCCTTGACAAAATATTATCAATTAATTTTTAATAACACCTTGATTTTCAATCTGAATCTGATAGAATTATTATGATAAAAACTTAGAAATGTTGAAAATAAAACTTTGGACTTGTTTTCATAAAGCCATATATTCAAAGGGCAAAGGGATTTCCATAGCAATATTTCAATTATTTCTTAACAAGTGGTTATTACAACTAAATTCAATATAAGGAGTGGAAAAAATGCCATTAGTAACAAGTAAAGAAATGTTCAAGAAAGCTTATGAAGGCGGATACGCTATTGGTGCATTTAATGTTAACAACATGGAAATAGTTCAGGGAATAACTGAAGCTGCAAAGGAAGTTAATGCTCCATTAATTCTTCAAGTTTCAGCAGGTGCTAGAAAGTATGCAAATCATACATACTTAATGAAGCTTATAGAAGCAGCTATAATAGAAACAGGTCTTCCAATATGTGTTCACCTTGACCATGGTGATACATTCGAGCTTTGTAAATCATGTATAGATGGTGGATTTACATCAGTTATGATAGATGGTTCACACCATTCTTTCGAAGACAATATCAAATTGACAAAGCAGGTTGTTGATTACGCACATGATAAGGGTGTTACTGTTGAAGGTGAGCTTGGTAGACTTGCAGGAATAGAAGATGCAGTTAATGTTTCTGAAGAAGATGCAGCTTTTACAGATCCTGATCAGGTGGAAGAGTTCGTTCAAAGGACAGGGGTTGACTCTTTGGCAATAGCAATAGGTACAAGCCATGGAGCTTTCAAATTTAAAGGTGAAGCAAAATTGAGATTTGATATATTGGAAGAAATTCAAAAGAGACTTCCAGGATTTCCAATTGTGTTGCACGGTGCATCATCAGTTATGCCTGAATATGTTGAAATGATCAACAAATTCGGTGGTAACATGCCAGGTGCAAAGGGTGTGCCTGAAGAAATGTTGAGACAAGCAGCTAAAATGGCAGTTTGTAAGATAAATATCGATTCAGACTTAAGACTTGCATTAACAGGAAGTATCAGAAAGTATTTTGCTGAAAATCCTTCACACTTTGACCCAAGACAATACCTTGGACCAGCTAGAACAGCTATTAAAGAAATTGTTAAGCACAAACTTATCAATGTATTAGGTTGTGACGGCAAGGCTTAATATTATTTTATAATACAACAAAAAGGTGGGGGGATACCTCACCTTTTGCTGTATCATGCTTTTAACTACTTTAGTCGCAGCTGCGATATAGATAGGAGTCTGTGTTATGGAAAATAATGATTCTATAGGCAATGAAAGCAAAAGTAAAATTGACATGAAAGAAGTAATAAGCTGGATAAAATATCTAGTATCGTCATTACTAATTGCTTTGTTTTTGACTAAGTTCGTAATTTTAAATGCTCATATACCTACAGGTTCAATGGAAAATACAATTATGACCGGGGATAGAGTTTTTGCCAGTAGGCTTCATTATCTTTTTACAGATCCGAAGAGAGGGGATATACTAGTTTTTAAGTATCCTGATGACGAGAAATTAAATTATGTAAAAAGAGTAATAGGTTTGCCCGGTGAAACGGTTGAAATTAGGAATGGTGAGGTATATATTGATAATGTCAAACTAGACGAGCCTTATATAAAAGAAGAGATGGACAAAGAAGATTTGGGTCCTTATATTGTCCCAGAAGACAGTTATTTTGTGATGGGTGATAACAGAAACAACTCAAGTGACTCAAGGCGTTGGTTCACAACAAATTACGTGCACAAAAGTAAGCTCTTAGGCAAAGTTGCCTTTGAATATTTCCCAAGGTTTAAATGGCTATGGTAAGCTTAAATGATTTTTAAGATAATAAAGCTTTGATAAAAAGCCATAACAATAAGACAGCAAAAACAGCCCTAATTAAAGAACAAACATGCTCGGGTCAAATGAGAAATCACTTGACCCGAGCATTAGAAGAAAAGCTAAGTGGCATTTAGTTCCTTAGCTTTTCCTTTTTCATTTTTCTAAGAAAGTGTATTGATTTTCTAAAAGAATAAAACCTTGAGTTGCAGAAGACGCAAGGCTTTCGAAAGAAATGTAAAAGTGTACCATGCGGGGTTTAAACGGGGCGTAGCCCCTTTTGTTCATTACTATCCTTCTGGAAAAACGCAATCGGTATTTAGTCATTACGCTTATTCTTTATAAATTATATATTTTTCCTTTGTTTTTATTAATATCTGTCCCATTTCATCATATTCTATTATGAATGGAAATTTATCACAATCACCTAGCTTAATAATACTTCCGTCTTCAACCCATTTTAATTGACAAGTTAACCCATTCGAAACCCCCCATAATTCAAAATTTTCAAAATGACCACTATAACTGTTCCATCGGTTTTTTTCAATCTTTAAACATCTACTTTTTCTAAAAAGTATTAGTTTTTTCATAGTATCACTCCTTAAACATTGTAAATAGAATTACATGCATCTATATCTAGTTTAGACTGAGTCAAACCAGATCACTGTAATGAAGTTATTTGACCTAAAAACTAATGTAAGATAAGAAGTAAAGAGTTTTTGATTGATAATGGAGAGTATAATCCTTTGCATATAAGTCAATAATACCTTTTGAGGTGTTTTATATGTCAAAAAAAGTTGGAATACCCAGAGCACTATTCTATTATAACTATTTTCCTCTGTGGAATACCTTTTTTGAGGAATTAGGAGCAGAGATTGTGGTTTCACGAAATACCACAAAAAAGACAATTGACGAGGGTTCAAAGTCCTGTGTTGATGAAGCATGTCTTCCTATAAAAGTATTTTATGGGCATGTCATCGAGCTTAAAGATAAAGTGGATTTTTTATTAATTCCTAGGTTTACGAGTGTTTCAAGAGGAGAATACATCTGTCCGAAATTTGGAGGCCTTCCCGATATGATCAGAAATACCATTACAGGGTTACCTGAAATTATCGATGTGGATGTCGATTTGTGGAAAAATGGAAGTAACCCCCTCATTTCAGCCTTTGAAGTTGGAGGTTATTTTACCAACGAGAGAAGGAAGATTCGAAAGGCATATCGGAAAGCCATTGAAAGTTTCACAGAATACAGAAGCGAAGTTAAGAAAGGTGTACTACCAGAGGATATTTTAAGTAAAAAGCTGCGGTTGATAAAGAAAATTGATGAGCCAAGACTTAATATTGCACTAATAGGACATAGCTATAATGTATATGACAATTATGTAAATATGGATATGGTAAATAAGCTTAAGAATAATGGTGTAAACATATTAACCATTGATATGGTGAGCAGTAAAGTTATAAAAGAAAAGGTGAAAAACTTATCAAAAAAAATGTTTTGGAATTACGGAACTAGAGCTATTGGCAGCACTATGCATTTTTTAGACAAAAAAGATATAGATGGGATAATTTATTTAATGAGTTTTGGCTGCGGTATAGATTCATTTGTAAGTGATTTGATCGAAAGAAGGGTTAGAAGAAAAAAGGAGCTTCCATTTATAGTTCTAACTATTGATGAACATTCCGGTGAAGCAGGAATGGATACAAGAATTGAAGCATTTATAGACATGATAAGATGGAGGAAAAAAGGTGAAAATAACATTTCCGCATATGGGTAATACTTTCATTTCAGCTAAAGCTTTACTAGACGATATCGGTGTAGAATGTATAATACCGCCTTACAATAATAAGAAAACCTTAGAAATTGGTACTAAGCATGCACCGGAAATGGTTTGTCTTCCCTTAAAAATTAATTTAGGTAACTATATACAAGCACATGAATTGGGTGCAGACACTATTCTTATAACTGGTGGGAGAGGGCCTTGTAGATTCGGATATTATTGTGAGATGAGTAAAGAGATACTTGCCGATGCTAGTTACAACATGGAGGTCATTACACTTGATGGACCTAATGGTAATATGAAAGAGTTTCTCGAAAGAATTAAGAAACTTGCAGGTGGGTTTAATGTTTACAAGATTCTGAAGGTTATAAAAAACACTACAATTGTTTCGAAAAGAGTTGATGAAATTGAGAAGCTGACCTATAAAATAAGACCTAGAGAGCTAATAAAAGGCTCTACAGACAAGGTTTACAAGACTATGCTTAATAAAGTCAGGAAGGTAAATGGTTCTCGTGAGATTCTGCAACTTTTGAGTGAAACAAAAAAGCAGCTTATGGAAATTGAAATAGATAAGGAGCTTATTCCTTTGAAAGTCGGAATTGTTGGCGAAATTTACACAACTATAGATCCCTTCGCGAACTTTCATATAGATTTTATACTTGGCAATATGGGTGTTGAAGTGGATAGAGCTGTAACCGTAAGTGGATGGATAATTGAACATATGTTGAAAAATATTCTGCCAACTAAAAAAGACCTTCGATACAGACAAGCTGCTGAACCATATCTAGGCAGAATGATAGGAGGTCACGCCCAAGAGACCTTAGGAAATACTGTGTTATATGCTAAAAATGGTTTTGATGGTGTTGTTCAGATATATCCGCTCACTTGTATGCCCGAAATTGTTGCCCAAAGTATATTGCCTTCTATCGAAAGGGATTATGATATATCCATCCTTACTTTGATAATTGATGAAATGACAGGAGAAGCAGGCTATATGACAAGGATAGAGGCGTTCGTAGACTTACTTAATAAAAGAAGGGAGAGATTTGAAGTTGGGAAAAATGTCGCTTTATTTAGGAGTTGATGTGGGTTCGGTCAGTACTAATTTAGTAGTTATAAATGGGGAAAGCGAAGTTGTTGACAAGCTCTATTTAAGAACTAGTGGTCAGCCTATAAATGCTTTAAGAACAGGCATGAAAATGCTCTCAAGTAAGTTTGGACAAAATACGGTGATTAGAGGAGTTGGTACGACAGGAAGCGGGAGGCAGCTTGCGAGTGTTATTATTGGAGCTGATATAGTAAAAAATGAAATCACCACTCATGCCGTTGCAGCTCAGATGCTTGTTCCCGATGTAAAGACAATTCTTGAAATTGGGGGACAGGATTCAAAGATAATAATACTTAAAAACGGAGTAGTATATGATTTTGCAATGAATACTGTTTGTGCTGCCGGTACTGGTTCGTTTTTGGACAGACAGGCAGCAAGACTTGAAATTGCAATTGAAGATTTTGGTGCTTATGCACTAAAGTCAAATTCCCCTGTAAGGATAGCTGGAAGATGTGCTGTATTCGCAGAATCAGATATGATTCATAAACAGCAGACAGGACATAGCACAGAAGATATAATAAACGGTCTGTGTGAAGCTTTAGTAAGGAATTATATAAATAACCTTGCAAAGGGGAAAGACCTCGAAGATACAAT
This sequence comes from Clostridiaceae bacterium, assembly GCA_012519925.1. Taxonomy (GTDB): domain Bacteria; phylum Bacillota; class Clostridia; order Acetivibrionales; family Acetivibrionaceae; genus Acetivibrio. Next base: position 27,588 of record JAAYPF010000087.1, on the reverse strand, counting down.
TGTATTTCAAGGTGGAGTGGCAGCTAATGTTGGAATTGTTGCAGCGTTTGAAAGAGCTCTAGGTAAAAAAATTATAATTCCGAAATACTATGATGTGATGGGTGCATACGGTGCTGCTCTCATTGCAAAGGAAAAGATAGAAAAGAGTTCTCAAGGGTCGAATTTTTATGGTTTTGGAGCTGCGGAAAATGAATATAAAGCAAGAAGTATAGAATGTAATGATTGTTCTAACTTGTGTGAAGTAATTGAAATTACTTCAAATAACGAAGTCCTTGCCCGTTGGGGTGACCGATGTGGAAAGTGGTCGTCAGTTGTCAAGAAGGATAAGGAGATTGTTGGATAAGACAATATTTAAGGTTAGCGAATACAGAAATCCCGGTGTGCAAGTTTACACCGGGATTTTGCCTGAAAAAATATCAGTATTTAAATATAAGAGTTAAAGGGTCTTAGTTTAACTGTAAGTTTTTTAGTTAATCTGTAAATAACCTATGATATTGTCCAAAGTGCCATTATCAGCTGTAGCAATGAGTTCTACGGTATGATTACCCCTTCCATGCGTAACATTTTCAATAGAATTATAGAGAAAACTGTATTAGAATAGTTATAAATAGTAAAGGACAATATATAAGTGATTCATTGAATATTTAGGAGCTGATTGATAATAAAATGAGAAATTATTTTGTTGACCTCCATGTACACATAGGAAGATCTTCTAATGGAAATGAAATTAAAAGGGCAACTTCAAAGGATCTTACTTTTGAAAATATAGCCTTTGATTCTTTTTATAGAAAAGGTATAGATATAATAGGGGTTGTCGATGCAATATCGCCGTATGTGCTTGAGGATATAGAGAAACTTATTGATAAGGGCGAACTTTGTGAAAAGAAAGGGGGTGGAATGGAGTATAGAAGGGGGCAAACACTATTACTGGGAGCAGAGATAGAAACCCACGAGAAAAAAGGATGTAGTGCACATTCTCTGTGCTTTTTTCCAACACTGAGACAAATTAAAGATTTTTCTGGAGATATGAGCAAGCATATTAAAAATATACATCTATGTTCTTCCATGAGCAGACTTACAGGTCAGGAGTTATTTGACCTTGTAGACAGTCATGGAGGGATTCTTATACCAGCGCATGTCTTTACTCCCCACAAGAGCTTCTACGGGAATTGTTGTGACAGTTTGCTGGAAGTTTTTAGACGAGATTCTTTTGACAAAATTCCTGCTATAGAATTGGGGCTGAGTGCTGATTCTATGATGGCAAGTCAGCTTAGTGAGCTTGATGGAAAGGCATTTATAAGTAATTCCGATGCCCATTCCCTAATAAAGATGGGACGGGAGTACAATATTTTTAAAATGGCAGACTCTAGTTATAATGAAGTAATCAAAGCACTTATAGGGATTGATGGTAGGGGGATACAGGCAAACTATGGACTTGATCCTAAGTTGGGAAAATACCATAGAACTTATTGTCTTGTATGCGATAGAGTTATTGAGGGGCTGCCTCCTATACGAAAGTGCCCGGTTTCCGACAGACATAGAGTAGTTGTAGGAGTAAAAGACAGGCTAGATATTATCAAGGACAGGAATGAACCGAAGATGGAATGGAGGGCACCGTATAAATATCAGATACCCTTAGAATTTCTTCCAGGGATTGGACCGAAAACTATAGACAAATTGATAAACCATTTCGGAAGCGAAATGAAAATTATACATGAAGCTGATTTTTCTGAATTAGCTAAAGTTGTCAAGGAAGAGACAGCAGAGAAAATAATTCGTTCAAGACAAGGGAAGTTATCTATTGAGGCTGGTGGAGGAGGAGTATATGGCAAGATTGAGAAATAGAGCTGGTTTTAGGACTATTTAACTTGTGTTATTTTACAAGGCAGAATTTAATATATTAGAAATATCTTCAACATTACCTTGTCTTGGGTTTGTAAAACAACATATATCCTTTAATGAATTCTCAGCAATTATTCCAATATCTTCTTTTTGAAGTCCCATTTCTTTTAGTTCGCTTGGGATCTCTAAGTTTTTGCGAAGAGTGTTTATAGAGCTAGTTATTTTGTCAACGGCATGAGATTTACTTTTGTATTCTATACCTAACGCACCGGCTATTTTCCTTATTCTATCTTCAGGAACAGAGGTTGCATTAAATTCAAAAACATAGGGAAGTAGAACCGCATTATATTCGCCATGATTTTGACTATAAAAGCCTCCGAGTTGATGAGCAATTGCATGAACATAGCCTAATCCGGCTGAGTTAAAAGCCATAGCAGCCATTGCCCCCGCATACATCATTTGTTCTCTTGCTTCAAGATCATTTCCATTTTCGTAGGCTCTTTCAAGGTAATTAAAAGAAATATTCAAAGCATTAAGAGCTAAAGCATCAGTTATTGGAGATGCTTCAGTTGCTAAAAGAGCTTCTATGGAATGGGAAACCACATCAATTCCTGAGCTTGCTGTAATTTCTTTTGGCATACTCATCATAAATATAGGGTCGTTTACAGATATATATGGCGTAGTCATTGGAGAGGTAATTACCATTTTAACTTTTCTGCTTTCATCTGTTATTATTGAAGTCATAGTTAATTCTGCTCCTGAACTTGCAGTTGTATTTATTGCGATTTGAGGCAAAGCTTGCTTAGGAACTCTGTTATAGCCTTCATAGTCAATTATGGAGCCTCCGTTAGCGGCTACTGTAGCGATTGCTTTTGCACAATCATGATTTGTTCCTCCCCCTACCGATATTATAAGTTCATAATCACGTTTCAATAGGTTTATGCCTTTGTTGAAATAAGACAAACCATCTTCTACAAAAGATACAGTAGGATTAGGATGTTTTATTCCATCGAAAATATCATAAGATATAAAAAGACTTTTTAGGATTTTTTCAATATTTTCTACGTATCCAAGTTCGATTATATTGATATCCGATACAATTAGTGCTTTGCTAAGTTTCCAGTTTAATAATTCATTCGGGAGATCCTTGATTGCCCCTACTCCAATTAGATTTGTTCTTGGAATAATAAAATTGTGTGTGTTTTCCATTTCTATTTGCCTCCATAAGGTAATTTTATATTTTTATTATTTAACTGAAATGCCTCTAATATTTGTACCGGTATTTGGAATTTTTATATCTATATTTATGTTTACGGGTATATTGGGGAAAACTTCATCCCACTCCTTTTCGAACTTTTCTTTCCACAGATTTGTATACTTTCTGTAAAATTCAAACCCGAAACCGAAGATATCTGATTTTAAGTCCTTTTGTGCCTTTTTTAGTGCTGCTTCAACATCAGATTTTATTGCTTTTGACAAGTGGCCCTTGAGCTCATATAATGCTTTGTTGTCAATAAATCCTGAACTGTTTTCTATATAATATTTTCTTAATGAGCATCTAATTTTTATGTTTAAATCTACTTGAGGCATACCGTTGACAAGTTTAATTTTTAGTTTACTTTTTGAGCTACTTATTCTAAAATAGGCCTCATCACTTTTTCCACTATCCCTAGTTTTGGTAAATTTATAGCTTTTAATTTTTTTTCCTGTAATCCATCCTAACCCCATACTTTCTTTATCATTTAGCCAACCTACCAAGCTTCCACCTTTAAAGGCCGCTAATCCAGAAACCATCAATTTACCTTCTTTTTGCTCGTTTGCCCGTATATCGTTTATTGTTCCCCCTTTAACATCTACATACTCAATAGTGGTATGAGCACTTGGTCCGAAAGCTTCAATACCGCTTATAGAGAGCATTTCAATAAATTTTTGTATTGTAACAGAAAAGGAGAGGCCAGTTGCTGAAACTGTTTCTAACAAATTAGCCAGAGTGTTTCCGGCAATTTCCGAATGAGAAGAATCGATAGTGCTCAGTATATTCTCGGCTTTACCGGGTGTAAATATAATATGGGATGAGCTTCGGATTACTGGTGTTCGATCATGAAGGTCCATCATCGGAATAAGAATATCTTTGGCAGCATCTTCGCCTATTATTAACACTTTAAAATACCCATAAAAAAAGTTCTTATCCACAATCTCCTGAAGTTTTGATAAAGCTCCAAAGAGAGTGGTGTCGGTAGCTGAATGGACAAGACCTTTTACATCTGATTTTTGCTCGTTTCCACTGCTTCCGGAAGAAGTTGCTGTAGGTATGAACTGCAAGGTCATAATATAATTACCTGTATCTTTATCATAATCTATTCCGATGGCAACAATTTGAGCGAGGTCTTCATATTCAACATAATCCCAGCAGCTCGTTAATGTGGTAAACAATAATACTGACACAGTTAAAGCTACTATCAAATTAGTAGAGCTTTTATGGCAAAGGGAAAGACGATGTTTTTTGAAACCTATCTTTAAGAAAAAAGCCTTTTTTGAAAAATTATATAGTATTGTCATAAGGTTTTTGTTACTCATTTTAAAGCACATCCCTTTTTCTTTTCCATTTTTTTTATGCTAATAGATGCGAGAATTAGTACAATTACCGAAAAGGGTAAAATAATAAAACGTCCTAAAAAGACTGCAATAAAATATGAGTTATTATAGGAATTTATTAATATAGTGGATATTGCAATTAATAAAGCAGATATCGCCAATTGAAAACGAGTTTTTCTTTCGCCAAATATTCTTTTAAAGGATATCCAACAGCAATACATGGAAATTATTATTTTTCCAAGAGCGATAAATTGATATGTTCCAATAACAAATATTTCGAGACCTGTAATAGAGTTACCTAAAATTATTAGTCTTGCAGCATTTACTCCACCAAAGGATATACGTTTTGCCAATTCAGGGCTCATCATAGCAACAATTATCAAAATGGCAACAGAGAATACCACAGCTGCTGAAAAGATACCAGTTGTTACCCATTTTCGGTGTTTGAAGGGATCTGGGATATTTGAAACAATCACCATAAGAAAAAGTAATAGCTCCGATGTTGTGCCAGTAGTGAAGGCAATTCCTTTTATTACTCCTAAAAGAGAAGTATCGAAAATAGGAAATATATATTTTATATTAATCATTTTAGGAAAAGCAAAAACAAAACTAGAAAAATAATTGAATAAAGCTATAACCGAAAGAAATTCAACAAGTCGGCCTATAATAGTTATATCACTGTTTACAACAATGAATGCTATAATAATCATTGTGGCTATTATTACTGAAGGTGGTGTGTTTTGCAAAACAAACACCCTTAACATTTCTGTGAACATATTTAATTGTGTTGCTCCAATACTTATATTCAACAAGATAAAGATAAAACATATTATACAAGTGAGGCATTTACTTGTGCCCTTTTCGATAGTGTCAAAAATAGTACCATTAGGGTTAAATTTGCCTAAATAAAGAAGCCACAAGGCAAAAGGAAAAACCAGCAAAATACCGAAAAAAGCGACAACCCATGCTGATCTATTTGTATCATTGTCCATCCAGGTATGAGTGTAAACAATATTACCTATAATGCCTAGAAAGCAGAAGAAAAAAATTTGTTCCCTTGTAAGCTTTGCATTTTGCGGCATAATATGTTTCTCCTTTCTACTTGCTTTTTGAGCTATTACCTGTCCTGTAAGGGTTATTATGAACTAATATACCTGGACGTTTTTTTATATTTGCTAGAGGTGCACGTATAATTGAATCTTTTACAGCTTCTTTATCAAAGGGAATAAGAGGATACATGTAGGGCATTCCAAAAGAACGTATTGATACCAGATGTAAGCTAATAAGAATTATGCCGTTAAATAATCCGAATATTCCGAAGGTGCCGGCCATTATAATCATAAAATAGTTTATAAGTCTTGCAGGATATACCATTGTTGTGGTGGAAATTGCATAGGATGAAATGGCAGATACGGCTATTACTATAATGACTGAAGCACTTACATAACCTGCTGTAACAGCCGACTGACCTATAACTACTGCTGCTAAGGAACCTATAAAATAGCCTACTGAACCTGGCAACCGTAGAGAAGCTTCACGTATAATGCTTATAATCAAAGAAAGCAAAAGTACTTCGACAATTGTCGGTAAAGGAACTCCATCTCTGCCAGTTGCAATATTTGTAGCAAGTGTCGATGGTATTATAGATTGATTATATGTTACAAAAGAAACGTATAATGCAGATAAAAAGGCAGATAGCAAAAAAGCCAAAACCCTAACCAATCTCAAGAAAGATGATATAAAAAAGTTTTCTGAGTAATCATCCATTGTTTTGAAGTTATCTACGAAAAACAGCGGAGCTATAAGGGCAAAAGGGCTGTTACTGCATAAAATTGCAGTGTAGCCTTCGGTGAGTTTTCTTGCTACTAAGTCAGGACGTTGAGTTTGTCTATATTTAGGGAATATGGATAAAGGTTTTTCGACAATGAGCTCAGCAAGCTCACCTATACCATCAATATTGTCAATATCAATATCCGATATACGTCTTTGTATTTCTTCCACAACTTTTTGATTAGATATACCATCAAACCAAAGTAGCATTACTTTTGTGTTAGATAGTTTTCCAACTTTATATTCTTCAAAGTGAAGGTCAGGAGTTACTAGTCTTCTACTAACCATGCTGCAGTTAGTTTCAAGGTCTTCAGTGAAGGAATCCATAGAAGCTAAAACTGTAACTTCGTTGTTTGGAGCTTCAACAGCTCTGAAATCAGCTTTTTTACATCCCACCAAAAGAGCTTCGCTTATACCCTCTAAAAAAACAATAGCATAACCAGTTAATAAACCAGATACAATCTGGTTCATTTCTTTGCTTTTTGTTACGTCAGGTACATGAATAAGTTTTGATTGTAGTATTACCGGTAGTTGGTTTGCATCAATTAGAAAGTCGGCTTTGCATTTAATCAGTGGCTTTACTATATAGCTGCTAATCATATTCATGTCAATGTTATTTTGTATGTAAGATATACCCACTTGTGCATTGCCTTCAAAAATATCGTATTTTGTTTGAGTTAATCCAATGCTTTCACCTAATATACTAGTTAAGAATCCGAAATTATCGTCTATTGTAGTAAAGACTATCCGGTTTTGAGCTTCGGATGGACGCACAGGATTATTCTTTATATCAACAGCTTTTTGTTTTTTGTCTCCTTTTTTATTTGTCAATTTTATTGCTTTTTTTTCGTATTTTTTCACTTTACGACTCCTAGCTTGATTGTATAGAAATTTTTTAGATACTCATATTTTTTGTAAAAGACAGAATATTATACCTAAATATAAAAAGAGTGCTGTCTTCTAGTTACTCCTAGTTTGACAACACTCTTTAAATTAAGAAAATTATGAAGAATTAAATACTATTGAACTATCCACCTAATTAATGCCATATCAAACGGATTAAGCAAATCAGGGTGATGTGGTAATAATCTGAAGGTATAGCCGTATTCTCCGCCTTCGAAAAGTTTAACGTTAGCAGTATAATTATAAGTGCCTTCATCAACTTTTCCTTCAAGGCTCATGTCTATTACTTCAGGATTTTCAATGCTGTTATTTTTTCCTATTCCTCCATAGTATACTTGGACTTTAACACTTGAAGGATCTAAACCACCGAGATAAACGGCAGCGTTTATTTTGATATTTTCACCGGATATAAAGTTCTTCTCCTTAAGTTCATTAGCTGATTTGTCTGCTAATATCTGAACCTGAGGCCAGAATTTTTCAACCTGTGCCTTCCAAATTGATAGGTCAATAGAGCACTTGTAGTTGCTAGATATAATTTTATTAACTCTATCCATGGAAGTTATATAGTACTTATTTGTATAATCCTGAACCATTCTATGAGTGCTAAACAAACCTGTATTACTTTTTATAGATTCTTTCATAATAGCTACCCATTTTTCTGGAACTCCCTTTTCATTTCTATCAAAGAAAAGTGGCAGGATTTCCTTTTCAAGTGTATTATAAATTGATTCACTGTCAGCATTATCTTGATAGTGTTCATTGTCATAGAAGGTGTCATCACCAATGGACCAACCGTTTTTGCCGTTGTATCCTTCACACCACCATCCATCTAACACACTAAAGTTTATAATACCGTTTATACACACCTTTTGACCGCTCGTACCGCTTGCTTCAAGAGGTCTTCTAGGGTTGTTGAGCCAAATGTCAACTCCTTGAACCATGTTTCTTGCAAGGGTCATATTATAATTCTCAACAAGTATAACTTTTCCCACAAATCCTTCCTGCTTTGCAATGTCGTTAATATGCTTAATGATTTCATGGGCAGGACCATCTGCAGGATGGGCTTTACCGGCAAAAATTATTTGCATAGGTTTATTCGGGTCGTTTAGCAATCTTTGAATTCTTGCTAAATCTCTGAATATCAGGTTAGCTCTTTTATAGGTGGCAAATCTTCTAGCAAAGCCTATTGTTAGAGCGTTTGAGTCCAATAGAGAATCAACTTGTCTGATGCTTTCAATAGATTCACCATTTGCGATTCTTTGCTGTTTTAGTTTTTCCCTTATAAAACCAATCATTTTAGTCTTTAGAACACAGTGAGTTTTCCAAAGGTCCTCGTCGGGAATTTTATCAACATCATCCCATACTCTGTCATCATACAAGTTTTCTTTCCAGTTCTTATCAAGATACTGGTCGTATAAGAATTTTATACTTGGCGATAACCAGGTAAGTGTATGAATACCGTTTGTAATGTGACCAATGGGCACTTCGTCCTCTGGAATACCAGGCCATACATTTTTGAAAATATTCCGAGATACTGCACCATGAAGTTCACTAACTCCGTTTTTCTGTCCTGCAAGGGTTAATGCAAGAACAGTCATATTAAAGTTTTGATGGTCACCAATTTTAAGACCGAGATCGAGAAATTCATGTCGGCTTATACCTAATGATGGCCAATAATTACCAAAATATCTGTCTATCATTTCAAGAGGAAATACGTCATTTCCTGCAGGGACAGGGGTATGGGTTGTGAATATAAGGGAAGATGATACAACTTCCTTAGCATGGTTAAAGGGCAGTTTTTTATCTTGCACAAGTCTTCGTATCAATTCAAGCCCCAAAAAGGACGAGTGTCCTTCATTCATATGGAACACAGTGGCTTTTATTTTTAAAGCATCAAGCACTCTTGCTCCACCTATACCAAGGAAGATTTCCTGCTGAATTCTTGTTTCCTGATTTCCTCCGTATAACCTCGCGGTCAGAGCTCTGTCATGAGGGTTGTTTTGCTCAACATCAGTGTCAATTAAGTACAAATTAACACGCCCTACTTTGACTTGCCAAACTTTAGCGTGTACAACTCTACCGGGAAGTTCTACGCTTATTTGAACTTGCTCTCCATTTTCGTTTAGGGCAGGTTTAACCGGAAGATTAGAAATATTCAGATCGTTAAATATGGTTTCCTGCCAACCTTCACTGTTTATATGCTGACTAAAGTAGCCCTGCTTATAGAAGAGTCCGATGGCAGTGAACGGTATACCAAGGTCGCTAGCAGATTTACAATGATCTCCAGACAACACACCAAGTCCGCCCGAGTATACAGGTAAAACTTCGTTAAGACCATACTCAGCGGAGAAGTATGCGACCATATGATCTTTCTTATCGGGATGAGTTCTCGAAAACCAAGTGTCGGTTTCCTCCATATAAGAATCATAGCTTTTTACGATATTCCTATATCTTTCCATGTAATCCGGATCATTAACCTTATCTTCAAGTTTTGCCTGACTTACTTCCTTCAAAAATCTAACGGGATTTTTATCAAGCTTTTCCCATAAGGCAAGGTCGATTTCTCTATATAAGTCAATAGCATCCGAATTCCATGACCACCATAGATTATAGGCAATGTCCTTTAATTTAGACAATTCCTCCGGTATTACTGCTGTTACACTAATCTTTCCAAATAGATACATAGGCACCCTCCATTTGATTATATGCTATATTATTATCCTTTTTTTAATAATAAATAACATAAATATTTTATTACGTTCTTACTAAAAAAAATGCAAAATATTTTATTACATAAATCTCAATTACCAAAAAGCATATGAAACTTATCGCATAAGCTTACTTTAAATGTGCTAAAAGAAAGCAAAATGCTAATTGAGTTCAATATAATACTAAAACCAAATAATAAATAATAAATAGAGTAAATTAGTACAAAAAAACGTTAATAAAAAATTTTGGATAAGATTACCTAGACTCTTATCAAAGATGATATCACAAAATTTATATATTTGGTAGTAGTTTTTATAAAAAAATTATAAAATTCATATTTTCTTGTTATATATTATGATGATTCATGCACATTTACCTAATAAATACTAAATTTATTTGTTTCCTTTTTATTCATCAAATCAAATAAAGAGAAATCGGTTTTGTTTATGATGTTTCAAAAATATAATACCTATAGTAGGCAACAAGCATAAAATTTATACATTTTATTATTGAGTTACAAAATCAAGGCATTTATACTAGAGGTTTTATTGTGAGTATTTCAAATGAAATGAAAATATTGTAATACTAAAATTTTGTATTTTGTTTAAAATAAGACTATGATGAAAAGATTTATTATTTATGGATTTGTAGGGTGGAGTATAGAAATATTTTGGACAGGAATGCATTCGTTGATAACGGGTAATCTGGCACTACAAGGGTATACAAACCTATGGATGTTCTTAATATATGGTTGTGCTGTGTTTCTAGAACCCATTCATGATATATTATGTAATTGGAGGTGGATGATTAGAGGCCTGCTATGGGTTGTGATTATATGGGGTATAGAATATACAAGTGGTTTGATTTTGTTTAATATTTTAGGTGTGTATCCTTGGTATTACTCAGGTCCTTTTGCCATTGACAATCTCGTAAGAATTGATTATGCTCCAGCGTGGTTCGTTGCGGGATTACTATTCGAACGATTGCATAAAACCTTAGATGTTATGGAAATAACTTGATAGTATATAGTATAGGAATTTGCATTTTGAGAGTTCGCCCGAAGGTGCTAATTTCATGGGTATCCTTTAGATTCTGCTGAGAAAATACTTTTAAAGAAGAATAATATTGAAATTTAACAAAAAACCGGTTATAATTATTTTATACCCATACGGAGTATAGGAGGTATTATTATGGAAAATATATCGGATAAAGAGAGCAGAAATTCTAAAGAGGATATTCTTAAAAGGTTAAAAAGAGTCGAAGGGCAAATAAAAGGAATACAAAGAATGATTGATGAGGAAAAGCAGTGTGTTGATATTCTCACTCAGGTGGCAGCTGCAAGAGCTGCGATAAACAAGGTTGGGGGTATAATTCTTCAAAGATATTCCAAAACTTGCCTGGAAAGTGCTTTAAAGAATGGTAGCGAGGAACTTGCTTTAGACGAACTATTAGATACAATACAAAAATTTTTGAGATTTGTAGATTAATGTTTTCTAAATCTGGATATGGGTAGATATAAAGAAATAGTTTAATGTAAATGTATTAAAATAATACCTGAGTAGGAGGATTAATTATGGCTAATAAAAATGTAATGATTATTAGTAAGGATAATTTTGAAGATGAAGTGTTGAAGTCTGATAAGGTAGTTTTAGTAGATTTTTGGGCTCCATGGTGTGGACCTTGCAGAGCAGTGGGTCCAATAGTGGATGAGTTGGCAGACGAATATGAAGGGAAAGCTAAAATATCAAAATTGAACGTAGATGATGAAGGCGAGCTTGCTGCTAAGTTTAGAGTGATGAGTATTCCTACAATTATGATATTTAAAGATGGCGAGGTGGTTGAGAAAGTTATTGGAGCAAGAACGAAAACTGAGTTAACATCTTTAATCGACAAACATATATAAAGGTTTTATATATATTTAATCTAAAAGAATATAAATAATTTGGGAAATAAAACTGCTTACGGTTACAAATAAGAGAACCGCATTGCAGTTTTATTATTGCTTTCTTTACCTTGGGCTATTCCAAAAAAACAACTGGTCAAAGGGTGTTTCAAAAAAAGCTGATTTTATAGGATTGTCACTATGTTTACTGACTAATGATATTTTTTAAAAAATACCTTAAACAAACATTTTGTATCTTTTTTTTATAAGAAAGAAGGAATTTGGCAAGTAGTATTGAATATATTAAATGTAAACAAGATTAATTAATAACTATGTTTTTATTAATAGGAGGATCCAAAATGGCTGGAGAAAAAAGATTTGGAACGTCTCTTTTTGGTTTTAAGCAGTCAGATGTTAATTCTTATATTGAAAAAATACTCAGAGAATTTGATGATAAACTTAAGGAGAAAGAAAACGAAATAGCCGATTTAAAAAACCAATGCAGAGAATTTCGCATCAAATATGAGGACATCGCAAGAAAGACAGATCAAGTTGGGGAAGATAGGGTAAAGATTGCCGATGTTTTGATAAAAGCTCAAGAAAAAGCTGAAACAATAATAGATGAAGCAAGGAATCAATCTCATGAAGAAAGAAAGAAACTTTCCGAATTAACTGAAAAGGAAAGAGAGAAGTTAGTAGATATTAAGCAAGAGATTAAATTCCTAAAGCAAGATGTTATAAAAGTTCTTAAAAAGTATGAACAAGAACTTGACAATATATATGATTCTGCGGAAGAAGTGACTAATGCCTATAACAATAACACAGAAGATAAAGTCTCTGAGGATGAGTCTGTAGACATTCTTACTGAGCTGATGGAAGGGCTTACTAATAAAGCTTCATCCGAAGAAAAATAGTGACGATATTTACATAATGCAATTTTACTATCGCTTTAACTTGCAATTTATAAAGCAAATAGAAAATAAAATATTATATTGTAATTTGCTATTTTGTTTAGTATAATTGTTTTTAATAAAAAACTATGCAATTGTTGTTTATAGTTTAAGCAGTATTTCTATAGTGTAAATAACTTAATATATTAAAGACGATGACAGGGAAGAGTATACATTTGACTTTACAAAAGAGAGCCGATATAAGGTGAAAGGTCGGCAAAGGACAATGTAGAAGGCAGCCCTGAAGTCTCACCTTGAGAAATGGTAATTGCTTTAGTTAGCAGTTCGATAATAGAGGATGACGTTTCCTTACGTTACAAAGGGTCAGTATTAATTTAAGTTTTGTGTATTGTTCTTGAATTGATATTGAATTGAGAGAACACCGTTATGGTGTTAATTAGGGTGGTAACGCGAACACTTCTTCGTCCCTTTCATAGGGGGAAGAAGTTTTTTATTTCATTTCTTTCGAACGAAGTGAAAGAAACAAAAACGAAGGGATTCGAGGTCCCGTAGTTTTTCTTTTGTTTCTTTAAAAATATTAAGAAATACTGATGAGAGATAATGGATATAATCTATATTAAGCATAGAATATATAATAAATTAAGCGAGGAGGGCTTTTATTATGGAAGAGATTTTAGAGATTTTAGAGAAGAATAGCAGAGCAACGTGTGAAGATATAGCTGTTATGCTAAACAGAAGTGTTGAAGAAGTTAGAACTGCTATAAAAAAATACGAAGACGAGGGTGTTATATTGGGGTATACCTCAATGATTAACTGGGAAAAGACTTCTAAAGAAAATGTAATAGCTCTTATAGAAGTAAAGGTTACTCCTCAGAGAGGGCAGGGGTTTGATAAAGTAGCAGAACGTATTTATAAGTTCCCAGAGGTAAAAGCATGCTATTTAATGTCTGGTGGATTTGATTTGACAGTAATTGTTGAAGGAAAAACAATGAAAGAAGTTGCTTTGTTTGTTGCTGAAAAACTCTCTCCATTAGATTCGGTACTTAGTACGTCCACTCACTTTGTATTAAAAAAATACAAGGATAAGGGAGTTATATTTGAAGAGGATTATAAGGATGATAGGGAGGCAGTGGTATTATGAATATGAAGGATATGCTATTACCGATAGTTCGGGATTTGCCTCCTTCCGGAATTAGGAAATTTTTTGATTTGGTAAATGAGATGAAAGATGCTATATCTTTGAGTATTGGAGAGCCGGATTTTGTTACACCGTGGCGTGTAAGGGAGGCTGGTATATATTCTCTGGAAAAGGGTCATACTCACTATTCTCCGAATTCTGGTTTTATGGAGCTGCGTGAAGAAATTTGTAAGTATTTAAAGAGAAGATATGACTTAGATTATTGTGCTAAAACCCAAGTTATTGCAACGGTTGGGGGAAGTGAGGCAATTGACCTTGCACTACGAGCACTTGTGGGACCGGGAGATGAGGTAATACTTCCAGAGCCCAGTTTTGTAGCTTATAAAGCTTGTATAACTTTAACAGGTGCAAAGCCAGTTATAATTAATCTAAGAGATGAAGATGAGTTCAAACTAACACCTGAGCTTTTGCAAGAGGCCATAACGCCAAAAACTAAAGTAGTTATATTACCATTTCCGAACAATCCAACTGGGGCAATAATGACAAAGGAAGACCTAGATAAAATTGTTGAGGTATTAAGAGAAAAAGATATAATAGTGCTTTCGGATGAAATATACTCAGAACTTACCTATGAGGGTGACCATGTTTCGATAGCAAGTTATCCTGAAATGAAGGACAAAACCATTTATATAAGCGGATTTTCAAAAGCATATGCAATGACAGGTTGGAGACTTGGATATGCATGTGGTCATCCCGACTTAATTGCTGCAATGTACAAGATACACCAATACGCTATTATGTGCTCTCCTACAACGGCTCAATATGCAGCTATAGAAGCTCTTAGAAATGGTGATGGAGATGTACAGGCTATGAGACGGGAATACAACAGAAGAAGGAGAGTTATGCTAGATGGCTTTAGAGAGGCAGGGCTTGATTGTTTTGAACCTTTTGGTGCATTTTACATGTTCCCTTGCATAAAGTCTACTAAAATGAGCTCGAGTGAATTTTGTGAAAACTTATTGATGCAAGAAAAAGTAGCTGTTGTACCGGGAGTAGCTTTTGGTGATAGTGGAGAAGGGTTTGTCAGAGTCTGTTATTCTAATTCAATGGAAAATATAGTTGAAGCTCTAAAAAGGATAAATAGATTTGTAGAAAGGAATAAATGAGGAAGATTAAAATGTATAAAATGTTAGCCATAGATCTTGATGGTACTTTACTTAATTCAAATAAAGAAATTTCGGAAGAAAACCAAAAATACATAAAATTAGCTATGGAAAAGGGTATAAAGGTCATAATTTGCTCCGGTAGGATTTATTCCGGAGCAAAAATATTTGCCCAGCAGCTATCTTTGCAAGAACCGATGGTAGTCTGTAATGGTGCAGTTATAAAAGACGTAAAAACTGATAAAGTGTATTATTCTAACCTGCTTTCTAAGGAAGATTGCTTCAAAGTCATAGATATACTACATAAATATAATATTTACTTTCATACTTATGTAGATGATGTTATGTATGCTGAAAAGCTAGATTATGCAGCCTTGCACTATATGATAAGCAGCAAGGATTTAAGAAGTGATTTCCGTATTGATGTGAAGGTGGTCGAGTCGGTAAAAGACATAATAGATAAGAGTTTTCAAAAACCTGCTAAAATTGTTGTAATGTCATCAGACTCAAAGGATCTGCTTAAGGTTAGAAATGTTGTTGAAGGTGTTGAAACTATTGATATAGTTAGTTCAAATTATGATAATTTTGAAGTTTTAAATAGAGGTGTTAGCAAGGGTAAGGCTTTGGAAATTATTTCCCAGATGTTTTCTATTAATCAAGAAGAAATACTTGCAATTGGCGATAATGAAAATGATTGTCCAATGCTTAAATATGCTGGGTTTAGTGTGGCAATGGGAAATTCAGAGGATTGGATTAAAGATATTTGTGATTTTGTTACACTTACAAATGACGAAGATGGAGTTGCAAAAGCCATAAAAAAATTCGTACTATAATTTATAGTACGAATTCAAGATGTATATATAAAATTGTGCAGGATAACTAATAAATTGTAGCGCTACATTTTTTAGCTTGTAATAAAAATTACAAGTAACACTCTGTTCTGGTGCTCAATTGGAGCTTCATATAAAGAACTATCAGTGTATCAAGCTCCTGGCTGGTAGCTAATATTTCACAGCCGTCACCATGATCCATAACATCGTACAACTTCTCTCTGAGATTTTCAATTCTGCTCAAGGCACCGACCTCCATTAAAAACTAAAGTTATTTATAAATCATGGCCATGTTTTTAATTTATTTATAACAAAAACTTGTATATTAGCGTTTCACTATGATAAAATAATTTTGCAAAGCATTTCCTTTGACTTCATACATATTTTATAGCAACATTTTGTTGCTGTCAATAATAAAATACAAAAAAATGTAATCAAATTGTTGCATTATTATAAATTTATAGGTAAAATATACTAAAATTAATTTTTGGGGTGGAAAAAATGTCTTTTGCGTCGATGCTTAAACAACTTAGAGAACAAAGTCGGTTATCTCAAAAAGATATAGCTGACTATTTAGGCATTACGCGTCAGGCGGTAGCATCTTATGAACTTGCTAAAAGAGAACCTGATTATGAAATACTCAAAAAGCTTGCGGATTATTTTGGAGTTTCTATCGACTATATTTTAGGAAGAGCAAATTGCAGAGATTTAAATGCACTAACGGTGGGAAATAATATTGATTTGATAAAAGGAAATTTTACTTATAGGGAACTTTCTGAGGATATTAGTGCTAAAGTGGGTGCATTAATATTTCCCGATATGTTGGAGTTGTACGCAAAGGGAGAAAGAATGCCTTTTGTAGGTACTATTAAAATCCTTGCTAAATATGCAAAAGTAAGGGACTCGTTTTTTTATCATTATAATACGCCTGAAACTTATGAAAAAGAAAAAGAACTTTATTTTATTGAGGTAAATCAGCAAAAAGAGGCGGATAAGACTGAAGAAATCACACAAACCTTAGATGTTTTCGATAATGAAATTCGAAAGTGGATTGTTAAGGAAAGCAGTATTGAATATATTAGGCTTGCAAAAGAAATACAAGAGGCAGGGCTTCCAGTTGAAGTTTTAAAACCTTTATTAGAAAGTATTAAGAATAATAAGTCTTCAAGTTAAGAATTTATGATTAGATAGATGTAAATATTATTGAAATAGTGATTGACCAGTTATTTATTAATATATTCTTATACAATTAGGAACAATAAATTTTTTAAGGAGTTGGTAAAGTTGTTAGAACTCGAACAGATAAAATTAGAGGTGGATGGATTTGGGAATGCTTTAAAGGAAATGGGGGCTTCTCTTTGACATCGCTAGAGTGAGTAACGATATTGAAGAGCTAGAACAGAAAGCTTCTGAACCGGATTTTTGGAATGATGTTGAGAATTCACAAAAGATATTGCAAAAAATTAAAGTTATGAAAGAGAAGCTTGAAAGATATAACGGGCTTACTCAAGAGTGGGAAGATATTAGAACATTATGTGAGCTTGGAATGGAAGAGGATGATGATAGCGTATTCTCTGAAGTTGAGGAGAGTTTTAAGAAGTTTAAAATGGATTTTGAAGCATTGAGATTAGAAACCTTGCTAACAGGTCCATATGATAAGAATAATGCAATACTGACGCTTCATGCTGGAGCTGGAGGAACTGAAGCACAGGATTGGGCTCAGATGCTCCTTAGGATGTTTACCCGTTGGTCTGAAAGTAAAGGCTTTATTGTTAAGATTTTGGATATCCTCGATGGTGATGAGGCGGGAATTAAAAGTGTTACCATTAATGTTATCGGTGAGAATGCCTATGGATACTTGAAGTCTGAAAAAGGCGTGCACAGACTTGTAAGAATTTCTCCTTTTGATTCTTCAGGTAGGAGACACACATCTTTTGCTTCTTGTGATGTCATGCCAGAGCTCAGTGATGATGTGGAAATAAATATAAGTCCCGAAGATTTGAGAATTGATACCTATCGCGCTAGTGGTGCGGGGGGGCAGCATATCAACAAAACAGAATCTGCTGTAAGAATCACTCATATTCCAACGGGAGTAGTTGTAGCTTGCCAGACTGAGAGATCTCAGTTCCAAAATAAGGATACTGCAATGAGGATGTTAAAATCAAAGCTTGTTGAGCTTAAGGAACGAGAACAGAAGGAGAAGATAGAAGACTTAAAGGGTATTCAAATGGAGATTGCATGGGGAAGTCAAATAAGGTCATACGTTTTTTGTCCATATACTCTTGTTAAGGATCATAGAACAAATTATGAGCAAATAAACGTAGATAATGTTATGGATGGAGATTTAGATGGTTTTATAAACTCATATTTAATACATTGTAATTCAGCGTCATAATTTATAGGGCTCTTTTCTATTTTATGTGGGTTAGTTGAAGGATTGGTCTGCCTTATCGTAGAAAATGTAGTATGCCATTGGACAGCAGCTTTCGCCTCTTTCAAACGAGGGGGAAGCTGCTTTAATATAGAATTTTACATATTTAAAGGCTTTTACAATTAAGACCTTTTTGCAAAACATCACTGCGAAGAGATTCCTAAGAAATAAGGATCTTTAGCTAGGAAGAGCACTTCCTGATCGTAATACATATATAATACTTCCTTTGACTGAGTATTCTTTGCAGAGCTTAATGATACATTAAAAGAGAAATTATTGGAGTTAACATTTTGAAAATCTAGAACAGTTATGCTTGGGTCAATTAAGAAATAGTGTTCTTCAATTTTTTCTTTTAAAGATACCATTGATATATATTCCAGTATTTTCACAGAATTAGTCAAGGGATCAATTTCTAGGTAAAAATACCCTGACTGTCCGTCAAATTCTGCGAATATCGGAATAATTCGTTTCTCAAAATAATATTTATTCAAATTCTCATTTGTGTAGTTGTAGTATTTTGGAAAACTTATTTCAACGTCTGTCAGTAGATAGTTTTCCAGAAAAGTCTTGCAGCTGTCTCTTACAACTTCAACATTAAGTTTTGCTACAAAATCAATGCTGTATCCTTTTCTTGAAGGATTAACAAGAATATAATATGACCTGTTTACAGGGGTAGAGTCAGGCGTATTTGAATATCTGACATTTATAATCATATCCTCACTATTTATTGAAATTCTATGAACGTACTTCGTTTTTAGCATATCCATCATTTTTTTCTCTGAATATTTCACAATATCATCGTTTAAAACACGGGCAACGATATAGAGCTTTCTATTGTTGTAGTCGTAATTAAGTCTATAGGCTCCAGCTTTATCAGTGCCGCTTAAATAAACAAGAACGTCTTTTTCAGAAGTTAAATTTTTCGCAAAGGTGACAGTGGTGGAGTCTCCATAAGCTTTCTTGAAAAAGTTTTCAATAAATAATATTTTATTGTTCCTCTCTTTGCTAGCAAAGAGATTGCTTTGCGTTTCTTCAATACTGAAGCTTTTCGTCATGTATTCCAAAATATAATTTAAATCTTTATCAGCTAAAACACCGTCTTGAAATAAATATTCACTAGTAGAGATAAAGAGGGAATTGATTTTTTTGTTTCTTATAAGATCGATGGAGTAACACATTTTATATCGGTCACCTTCATCGATATAATTAACCAGTTTGTAAATTATTGTTATATCGTCATTAGTTGTTACATTGCTATTGAGTAGTTTATAAGTTTTGTTTGCATAAGGTGTTTTGTAGTTTTTAAAATACTTTTCAAGGCTCGAATCATAGCCCGATGTGTATCTTAGTAATTCTATAGTAGTAAGGTTTGAGGTGTATTCCGATTCATTTATATAAATACTCAAAGGACCTGAAAAATTTGGATTGGTAATTTCGATAAAGTCATAGTTAATGTCCTGAGAACTATCTTGAAAGCTCCAATCATCAGGATAGAATATTGAATACCCATCTCGTTCATTCGTATATTTAACAAAAGAGATAGGTTTGATTATTTCTTTCTTGTTTTGAGATTCTATAAATTCAAAAGAAGCTACTATATTTTTAAACTCACTAATAACATCTTCTGTAGGTTTTAGCATTAGACAATTGAGTTGTATTGTGTAAAGGCGTAATCCCTTAATTATATAGTAGTTAGTTACAAACTCCTTGGTGTAGGTATTATCAAGTTCATAATTTAAGATTGTATACTCTTTGCCGTTAATATGTTCGTTTCTTTCATTTATAACAGTAATTTTATTGCGGTAAAAGGATTTGAGGGAATCAATTTTACTCGAAATTCTATCGGATTTTCCTGTTAAGTGTTCTACTGTGATAGAAAAGGAACTGTTATGGTTAATTTTAAAACTACGGTAGCTGTGGTTATCAATAAAGCTGTTTTGTAAATAAGGTATATAACTTTCTGGGTATTTTATTCTAAAAGAGTTTAAAGTATCTTCTAAAACGGTATACTCCTTCTCAGCGGTTTGCAAGTTTGGGTAAATACCTATGTTGGCAGTTGCTATTGAAGTTTGGTCAAAAAGTATTTCTGGTACATTTTCTTGTTTAGTGAGGTTTGCTATATTTAGACCTTTTATTATCTGAATTATATTATTGATATTTTGGTCATTTAGTGTCCCTTTTTCCATGGAAAAAGTCAAAGAGTAAATTGTTTCATTTTCATAAGAGGGTATTGTAATGAATAAATTCGTATCTTCTGTACTTGTAAATTTATTTGAACTTATGGTGTTAAACAAAATAATGTTTGAATTTTGTCCAAACAATTCCTCCGAATAGTCACGTATAATTTTTATATTTGATTCACTTAAATCTTTGTCTAGATTTCCGAAAAGAAATTCATTCTTGTAAGAATCCATAAGTGACCTAAAGTAACTCTGCTTGTATTCCACAATTCTATCAAATATATAGTCGTTAGGAGAAATATAGTCGGACAATAAAAATCTCATGTTTTTGATAGTAGTATTGTTTACAGAATCACAAATAATGGAAGCTGAGAAAGAACTATTTTCACTAATTATTGATATTGAACTAGAATCAAAACTATCGTAGGATCCATTAAGTTCAAGATATACATTTTCAGGAATAGAAAGAGTATAGTTATGTTTGGCATTGGTAAAAGTATCTATCCTAGTGTCTATAGGAAATAAATAAAGCATATTAGCTTTTTTGTCATATTTAATGTTAACACTATATAGTTCTGCCACTAAATTGAAAGGAAGATATACTTGTTTGTTGATTAGTTCTGGAGAATTATGAGAAATAGACGAAGCATCTAGTATTGTATAATCATAGCTTTTTATATCATGTTCTGTAGTCAAATCCCCTATTTTTATGGTAAGGCTTCTTTCGACCAAATCTATTTTGCAACTCGTGCCAATGACAGCATTAAGTTCTTTTGCGTTGATAAAGTATTCATTGCCTTGAGTAATTATTTCCTGGCTCAAGTTAAAAAACCTGTTGTCATAAAAAAGCTTTAACTGACTACTGGCAAATGTATTAATTGAAAATATAATAGAAAATAATGCAATAAAGACTAAAACGAATATTTTTTTCATAGTAGCTTAACCTCAATATGTAAAGATATTTGTATTTTTGATGATAACAAAAAATAATTTACAATTTTCAGAATGACTTTATTTAAGAGTATATCGTACTATTATTTCTACTATTATAGACCACCAAACATATATAAGTTATGATATCAGAAGAAAGAGTGCTAGACAATGTTTTTAAACATATTGTAAAATAAGTGAAATACATTAGTAACTTGACAGATGTTTTTTTAATTAATTCGGTGATTAAATAAAAACTATGGGGCATCGAGCCCCTCCGTATTTGACTCTTTCACTTCGCTCGAAAGATGCATAAACAATACATGTGCCAAGTTGCATTTGCAAAATATGGTCTTATCTAAGGTCATATTGAAGGTTGTATATAAATTTTCAATTGTGGTATGATTAAAAATGTTAGCTCGCTTAGCTTAACTAGGAGGAGTTTTTAAAATGAATATAGGAATAATAGGTGCAGGAAAGCTAGGTAGTGCTTTAGCTATCGCTCTTAACAAGACGGGATTTTGTATTTGTGGGGTTTATAGTAAAAATGAGCAATCAAGTAAATTACTTTGTGATAAACTTGATATTGAAAGGGAAAACAGTATTGAAGCAACTGTTCAAAATGCTGAGGTTGTTTTTTTGTCAGTACCAGATAATGCTATCGATAGTATTGCTTCAAAAATTGCGTATTGTATAGATAGAGAGGTAATTGAAAAGAAAATTTTCCTACACTTAAGTGGGGCTTTAACTTCAGAGGTACTAAAGCCTTTGCAAGACTTAGGAGCATTAACAGGTTCTTTCCATCCTATACAGACTTTTGCAGACAGGGATAATGGCTGGCAAAAGCTGTTTCATTGTTTTTTTGGCTTTGAAGGTTGTGCTGAAGCATTAAAATTCGTTGATACGATAGCAGACAAGCTTAAGGGAAGAGTTATTCCAATAAATAAAGAGCAAAAAAGTTTATATCATGCGGCAGCATGTATTATATCAAATTATACCGTTACACTTTTTCATATTATGCATCAGTTGCTTATAAAAGTTGGTATGGAGGAGGATGCTGCAACTAGTGCTTTCTTACCTCTTTTACAAAACACCGTAGACAATATTGAGATGCTTGGGCATAAAAATGCTTTGACAGGACCTATATCTAGAGGAGATTATAAAGTTGTAGCAAAGCATATTGATGCACTCAAGAAGGAAGTTCCTCAATTTGAAACTGTATATAGATTACTTGGAAGAGAAACGGTTGAAATTGCATTACAAAGGGGAAGTCTTTGTAAAGAGGATGTTGAAAGATTAATTAACTTGCTTGAAGTATAGAGTTCAAGTAAAGTTGAAAGTGGTGATAGATCATGAATTCGGATGTTTTAAAAAATATGCTCGAGGATGTGAAGAGCGGTAAATTGAGTGTAGATGAAGCTTTGCATGAGCTTAAAGGCTTACCTTTTGAAGATTTGGGTTTTGCAAAGGTGGATCACCATAGAAACATACGAAATGGTTATCCTGAGGTTATATACTGTCAGGGCAAGACCAATGAACAAATCAAGATGATTGTTGATAAGTTGATGCAAAAGAATAATAATATAATGGCTACTAGAGCGTCAGCAGAGGTTTTCGAAAGTATAAGGCAGATAACTGAGGATGCTGTTTATTATGAGGACGCAAGGATTGTTGTTATCAAAAAGAGAGATATAAAAAAATCCTCTAAGATGATTGCAGTTGTTACAGCCGGAACCTCTGATATTCCTGTAGCTGAGGAAGCTGCCATTACCTGCGAAACAATGGGGCAATGGGTTGAAAGAGTTTACGACGTAGGAGTTGCGGGTATACATAGATTGTTTGCCAAAACAGACATAATTATGAAAGCCAATGTAATTGTTGTAGTTGCAGGGATGGAAGGGGCACTTGCTAGCGTTGTCAGTGGGTTAGTTGACAAACCAGTAATAGCTGTTCCTACAAGCGTCGGTTATGGTGCAAATTTTGGAGGATTGTCTGCATTACTTACCATGCTCAACAGTTGTGCAACAGGAATAGGAGTAGTGAATATTGATAATGGCTTTGGAGCGGGTTTCCTTGCAGCGATGATTAATAAATGCTAGAAAGGGTTGGATGCTATAATATGAAAGTCTTGTATTTTGATTGTTTTTCCGGTATTAGTGGCGATATGGTTATTGGTGCACTTATGGATCTTGGGGTTGAGGAGGAAGTTTTTAGAAGGGAATTGGGTAAGTTAAAGCTTTCGGGATATGATTTTATTATAAAGAAGATAGTTAAAAACTCAATTGCAGTTACGGATTTTAAGGTTGTTTTAGAACAGGATATTTGTGCTAAATATGATAAAGCCCACGAACATTTAGATTGTGGAAATGTGGATGGACAAAAAGAACACCAACACTTTGATGAAAATAGCTCTTGTATTGATGAACTTCAACACAGTAATCATCATGACCATCACCATAGTCATCATGACCATCACCATAACGATGACCATAGTCATACCCATAACCATGCTAGAAATCTTAAGGATATCGAGGAGCTTATAGATTCGAGTGATTTAAGTGACAAGGTAAAAGAATTCAGTAAAAAAGTATTTAGTGAAATTGCATTTGCAGAGGCAAAAGTACACAATATGGCGGTGGAAGAGGTACATTTCCATGAAGTGGGTGCAGTGGATTCCATTGTTGATATAGTAGGTACTGCTATATGCCTCGACTT
Source organism: Clostridiaceae bacterium (assembly GCA_012519925.1). Classification (GTDB taxonomy): domain Bacteria; phylum Bacillota; class Clostridia; order Acetivibrionales; family Acetivibrionaceae; genus Acetivibrio. Next base: position 3,529 of record JAAYPF010000087.1, on the reverse strand, counting down.
ACTTGAAATAGAAAAAGTATATTCTTCGCCGCTTCATGACGGAACAGGTTTTATTGAATGTCAGCATGGCAGACTTCCCGTGCCAGTACCTGCTGTTATGGAAATGCTTACAAACGGCAAAATACCCTATATTGTAGAGGATATAAATACTGAGCTGGTGACCCCTACCGGTATGGGTATAATAAAATGCCTTGCACATAGTTTTGGGAACATACCTAAAATGCAAATTACTAAGGTCGGATATGGTGGGGGAAAAAGGGATACCGGACGTTTAAATGCATTAAGATGTATTATGGGAACTATGAAGGAGACTAGTAATACCGATGAAATAGTAGTGCTAAAAACCAATATTGATGATATGAATCCTGAAATACTTGGTTTTGTTATGGATAAACTTTTTGAAGTCGGGGCACTTGATGTATATTATACCCCCGTTTATATGAAAAAAAATCGCCCTGCTATAGAACTTACCGTATTATGCGATGAGGATAAAGAGCAATTTATTGTGGATATAATCCTAAAAGAAACTACTACTTTGGGGATAAGAAAGACCCTCACTCAAAGATATAAAATGGATAGAGAGACGGTTAAAGTGAATACAAAGTATGGCGAAGTAAGAGTAAAGGTATCAAAATATGGGGAATTCAAAAAGTATTCTCCGGAATACGAGGATTTAAGGGAGATTTCCCGAAGTAAAGATATACCTCTATGGAAGGTTTATAATGCTGTATGTGAGAAAGGAATTTAGTGTATCTTAACATAAATTTTGTAAAACACACGATTGGAAGGAAAAAATGCTATATAATAAATTTTCTCAATATTTAAAGAATAAGTATGGAACAAAGGTATATAAACTTCCTTTGAATTTACCCGTCACCTGTCCTAACAGAGATGGAAAATTGAGCTCAAAGGGATGCTGCTTTTGTGGTGAAGAGGGTGCGGGTTTTGAGAATCTCCCTAGTTTTATGAGTGTAAGTGAGCAGCTTAGCAAAAACTCAAAGTATATAGGTGAAAACTATAAGTCGGAAAAATTTATTGCGTATTTCCAGAACTATTCAAATACCTATCTTTCCTTTGAGGCCTTCAGAAAGTATATTTTGGAAGCTTGCCAAGAGAAGATTGTGGCCATTTATATATCAACGCGTCCTGATTGTGTACCTTCGCACTATTTGGATTTTTTAAGGAAATTAAAGCAAACAAAATCGTTGGATATTGTGATTGAACTTGGTCTTCAAACAGTCAATTATCATGCTTTGAAGGAATTAAACCGAGGTCACCTTTTGGCGGAATTTATTGATGCAGTATTATCTATAAGAAGTTATGGACTTGAATGCTGTGCCCATTATATTTTGGATCTACCTATGGATTCTATGGATGATACCATTGAAGGAGCACGGATATTATCAGCCCTTAGGGTTAATCAGGTAAAATGCCATTCACTTTATATCCTTAAAGGTACTGAATTGGGTGACAGATATTTAAAGGGGGAAATTGTACCTGTCCCGTATGAAGAATATATTGAAAGAGCGATATCGTTTTTGGAATATCTTGATCCGGCAATAGTAATCCAAAGACTTATTGGTCGGGCCCCTGAGGAACGAAGCCTGTTTTGTAACTGGGGGATGAGTTGGTGGAAATTGCATGACTTGATCGAGAAAAAAATGGAAGGTGAGGTAAGATACCAAGGAAAGAAGTTTGATTATCTCAATGGTAAAGCACTAAAGTAACTAAACCTTCTCTTAGCCGTAGAAATTCAGCTGTTGAAATAATCTGGTGCGTTTTTGAATATGCACATCTATATAATTTTTGTTTTGCATTGGGCAGAAAATTTAGATATAATTAGACATCATATTTATTGAAGGAGTTGTTATTTTGAATAATGAATTAGTTTTGGTTCTTGATTTTGGAGGACAGTATAATCAGCTTATAGCAAGAAGAGTTAGAGAAGCGAATGTATATTGTGAAGTAATACCTTATAACTCTTCTATAGATAAAATAAAGTCAATGAAGCCTAAAGGAATAATTTTTACAGGAGGCCCTGCATCTGTACTAGATCCCAATGCACCAATATGTGATAAAGAGGTATTTTCATTAGGTATACCGGTTTTGGGTATATGCTATGGAATGCAACTTATGACCTATATGTTGGGCGGAGAGGTTAAAAAGGCTGATTCCCGTGAGTATGGAAAAATAGATATTAGTTTTGATGTAACAAGTGGCTTGTTTAAAGGTATCGACAAGGAGTCAACTTGCTGGATGAGTCATACTTATTTTGTAGATAAGGTGCCGGAAGGATTTGTCAAAACTGCTAATTCTGCAAACTGTCCTATCGGTGCAATGGAAAATGTGGAGAAGAAGCTATATGGAGTTCAGTTCCACCCTGAGGTTCTTCATACTCCAAGAGGAAGAGATATCTTAAATAATTTCCTTTTTGGTATTTGTTCCTGTTCAGGTGATTGGAAGATATCATCCTTTGTAGAACATTCAATACAAGCAATCCGGGAAAAAGTTGGAGATAAGAAGGTTTTGTGTGCACTGTCAGGCGGTGTGGATTCTTCTGTTGCGGCAGTCCTTATTCATAAAGCAATAGGAAAACAACTTACCTGTATTTTTGTTAATCATGGTCTTTTAAGAAAATATGAGGGAGACCAGGTTGAAGAAGTATTTAGAAACCAGTATGATATAAATCTTATAAGGGTTAATGTTGAAGACAGATTTCTAGATAAATTAGCCGGGGTTACAGATCCTGAGACAAAGAGAAAGATTATTGGAGAAGAATTTATAAGAGTGTTTGAAGTTGAAGCTAAAAAAATTGGAGCAGTTGATTTCCTCGTTCAGGGAACTATATATCCCGATGTGATAGAGAGTGGTATAGGAAATGCTGCTGTTATAAAAAGTCATCACAATGTTGGGGGGCTTCCAGACCATGTGGACTTTAAGGAAATAATAGAGCCTTTGAGAAATCTCTTTAAAGATGAAGTGAGAAAAGTTGGAAAAGAGCTTGGGATACCCGATGATATAGTTATGAGACAGCCCTTCCCAGGACCAGGTCTAGCTATAAGAATTATTGGAGATATAACTAAAGAAAAGCTTGAAATATTGAGAGATACAGACCACATATTCCGTGATGAAATTGCAAAGGCAGGTTTGGATAGGGAGATTAACCAGTACTTTACAGTACTTACCGGTATGAGAAGTGTCGGAGTAATGGGGGATGAAAGAACCTATGATTATACCCTTGCACTTCGAGCAGTTACTACTACAGATTTTATGACAGCAGATTGGGCTCGTATTCCCTATGACTTATTAGAAAAGATATCAAATAGAATTGTAAACGAGGTTAAGCATATAAACAGGATTGTTTATGATATAACAAGTAAACCACCTGCAACAATTGAGTGGGAGTAGTTAAATAAAAGGAGAAAAGCCCGTAAAATAAGGGTTTGCAGGTGGTCAAAAAGACCGACTGGAACTAAATTGGGTAAAAAAGTTTTTAAGAATAATAAGTATAATAGTATCAAGTGGATTG
>JAAYPF010000015.1 GCA_012519925.1 Clostridiaceae bacterium | reverse complement strand
TCACGCCTTCCAACCTCCTGTAAATCATACATACATTATGATTTTACAGGATTTTTTTGTTGAAAGGGGTCATTTTTTCGCTAGCGTTTCCCCACTAAAGGGGTCACTTTTATATTAGCATACACAGCTGCTATTGCTAGATGAACCGTCTTCAGCCTTAGATCCTGAAGGAAGAATTGATGTGGTTGAGATAATTTCCAAACTCAAAAGTCAAGGTAAAACTATCTTTTTATCAACCCATATACTAAACGATATTGAAAGAGTTTGCGACAGGGTTGGAATATTGAACAATGGTCAGATAGTACTTGAAGAAAATATTCATCAATTGATGAAAATTTATATTCAACCGGTATATGACATTGAATTTGACGGGGATGTTAATGAGGAGCAATTTAATCAATTAAATAAAACGGACTATATAGAAAAAGTAAATGTTGATGGCAGGAGAGCGGATGTACGGATTAAAAACTTTGAACAAAATAGTACAAAACTTTTAAAACTAATTTCAGATATAAATGTACCAGTGATTTCTATCAATCTTAGGAGAAATAGCCTTGAAGAAATATTTCTGAAGGTGGTGAAGTGAAATGAATACTTTTAACAGTTTTAAAACTTATGTCAAGAAGGAAATTATTGAAGGGATGCGAACTAAAAAATTTTTGGTGCTTGCAATTGGTATTTTATTTTTTGCAGTATCAGATCCTATAATGTTAAAATTATTGCCTGAAATCTTAAAAAATCAAATGCAGGGAGCAGATTTGAGCATGCTTATAGAACTAAGTCAGAAGGCAGCTTTAGATAGTTATACAAATAATCTTTTTCAGCTTTCCACCATAATAATTGTGTTGTCAATTATGGGGATTATATCAAAGGAAAGAAGCGATAAAACTTTGACTATTCCCGTTTCGATGGGATGCAGTATAAATGGTATGGTTTTAGCTAAGCTATTGGTGTATGGTGTGTTTATACTATTGGTTAATGTGATAGGCATGTTAATTGCATATTATTATTCGGGAATAATCTTTGGGTTTACCTATGGAAGTATGCTTGCTGCAGCAGTTTCAGGTGCTTTATATGGTGTGTTCTTTTTGTTTGTCTTAAGTGTTTTGATTCTAGCAAGTAGTTTTTTTAAAAAATCCTTTTTGTCAGTGACAACCACGTTGCTATTTGTATATTTAATGCCTTTAGCAGGTTATTTTGAAATACTAAAAAAGTATTTACCTGCAAATCTTTTAACCGAAGCAAATTATTTTGCTGAGCTTTTATCTAAAAATATGCTTGTGTCATTGATATGTACAATTAGTCTAACTGTTATATTTAGTATATTGTCGGTGTATAAACTTGAACACGTGGAATTTGTATAACAGAACAATTAACAAGAATACGAGGTGAGGAAAAGGTTGATGGTGTTGTGACAATAGCAGGAACGGCAAGACCAATTGACGAGATATTAATAGAGCAATTTGAAAGACAGGATACCGCAAGTAAAGCCTGTTGAAATTATTTATTTGGACGATATAATAAAAAATGACAATTACAAAATTATATATGGATACCTTCTGAAGCTTACTATGAACGAAGAGCTTACAAAGGACATTACCCAAGAAGTAATGGTGAAGGCAATTTTGAATATAAAAAAGTTTAAAGGACAATCAAAACTATCAACTTGGCTTATTTCAATTGCATCAAATTTGTATAAGGATAGCATTAGGAAAAATAAATATACTAGTAGTCTAAGTGTTGAGGAATTATCCATAAAGGATTACCAAAATATTGAGGAGTCTGTTATAAACAAAGACACTATCAGAAGGATGGAGAGCATTTTAAAGGACTTGCCCTATGAAAAAAGAATGGTTTTTATATTAAAAAACTATTACGATTATTCCTATGAAGAAATCAGCACAATACTCAAATCTCCAATTGGAACTGTAAGGTCAAGGCTTCACTATTATATAAAAAAGTTGAGAAGTTTAATTTGAAGGGAGTTTTAATATGTCTTTAAACCATCAAAAAATACAAGAAGAACTTTTAGATATTTATTATGGAGAAAAGCACATGACAGAAGAAATCAGAATTCATCTTGATACTTGCAGTGAGTGTGCAACCTATTGGAAGGAGCTAGATGTACTAAAAAATAGGATGTCAGCTTATGATAGGGAAGTTGAAATTGATGAGAGAATAATTGGTAGGGCATTTAGTAAATCAAACATAATAGTTGAAAGAAAGAAAAATTTAAAAGATTTACTTGTCTTTGCTATTATATCAAGTCTGCTATTAGCACTATTAGGGTTACTCATATATATGGGTTATGGTAAGAGTGTTATAATAGTTCAGATTATTCTTATGGTTTGTGTGCCTTTATTGATTCCGTTTATGATAAGACAAAGACTTATGGAGGAGGAGTATTAATGAATGATTTAAAGGATATACCTCTATATTTGTGGGTTGTTCTAATAGTTCTATTACTAGCACAAGGCTGCTGGATATTCTGGGATGCTTCTAAAAGAGGAGAAAATAAGTGGTTGTGGGGATTGTTTGGACTATTGAATATACCATCAAATCTAATAGTTTACCTTATTGTAACTAGAGTTGTTTCAAAGGCTAATTTATGCAATGCTTGTGGCAAAAAGGTCAGAAAGAACTATAGTTATTGTCCCTATTGTGGTGAGATGCAAAATAGAGAAACTTAGCTATATTAAGTTATGCTTTGTTTTTGCTTTCTAGGCGTTTAGTTTATTCATTTGAGATTTTTCTAAAATAAAAAATATGATATAATGTTAACATAAGGGCATTTTAGGAAATGAGCAATATAATTATTTGGTCGCAAAACCCCTTAAGTTAAGTATTTTGAATTATATATCAACAAGTTTTATAAAAAATCACTCTACGTGTTAAAGATATACTGATGATTATTTTTTGAAATGACCTTATTTAAAAACTATATTAGGGTGAGATTAAAATGAAAAAGAAAAATTCGGTTATTCTTTTTATTCTAATTAGCATTTTTATTTGTACAGTAAATGTACAGGCCTCAACAGTCTTTACATCATATGGGTATACTGAAATTGACCAGTATTATTATCAACTGTGGAAAGATATGGGGGATACAACTATGACTATCGATGATGATGGCAGCTTCAGTTGTGAGTGGCAGGATATAAATAATGCTTTATTTAAAAAAGGTAGAAAACTGAATATTGAAAATTCATACAGGGAAATTGACAACATAACAGTTGATTATGATTGTGACTACCAGCCGGAGGGTATATCCTATTTGGCTGTATATGGAATGAAGGAAGTTGAAGATTCAGAAATACTGGAATACTATATAGTGGAAAGTTGGGGTACTTGGAAGCCCTATGAAAGCATGGAGTCTTTAGGAACTATTAATGTAGATGCTGGTACATATGATATTTACAAGATAATCAATCGAGTACCTGTGGGAAGCATTATGGATAAAAGAGTTAATCAGTATTGGAGTGTCCGAAGCTCAAAAAGAACAAGCGGAACAGTATCTGTTATTGAACACTTTAAAGCCTGGGAAAGTTTGGGGATGAATATGTGGGATATGAATGAAGTCGCATTTATGGTAGAGGGACTTCAATCTAGTGGTAGAGCCGATGTGAAGAGCGTGACAATTACTATAAATGAAACTAATACCCCAGCTGAAGAGTTTATAGTTGGTGATATAAACGGTGACGGAGATACAAACTCAATTGATTTTGGAATGTTAAGAAAATATCTGCTTGGATTTATTGATGGCTTCAATTACGAGTATGGTCTAGAGGCAGCTGATATTAATGGTGACGGGGATATAGACTCTATAGATTTTGGGATTTATAGAAAGTACTTACTTGGTGTGATTACCGAACTTACTATATAATTGTGGTTGTATTCAATTATACTGTTTGCAGGTTGCCTGTTTCTAATAGAAAATGGACTAATAGGGATAATATTGCTATAATGGACATACTATTTTTTGGAGATGATTTATTATAAATGTGATAGAGGAAGTTGCTGACAAAATTGAAAATCCTCAGCTGGAAATGGCCTTCAATTTTGTTCAGTACACTAATAGAAATGTATTTTTGACTGGTAAAGCCGGTACTGGAAAAACTACTTTTTTGCACAATTTAAAAAAGGTATCGCCCAAACGTATGATTGTAGTAGCACCTACGGGAGTGGCTGCTATAAATGCTGGAGGAGTGACTATTCACTCTTTTTTTCAGTTGCCTTTTGGTCCCTTTACTCCTGCTCAAAATGACGAAGATAGTAAAGAAAATAGGAATGTACAGAAGTTTACAAGAGAAAAAACAAATATAATTCGAAGTATGGATCTGCTTGTGATAGACGAGATAAGTATGGTGCGTGCTGATGTGCTTGATGCCATAGATGATGTGTTAAGGAGATATAAAAACAAGCATAAGCCCTTTGGAGGAGTACAATTGCTTATGATAGGTGATATTCAGCAATTGGCACCAGTTATAAAAGATGACGAATGGGCTATTTTGAGGCAATGGTATAATTCTATATATTTTTTTAGCAGCAGGGCTCTTAATATGACTGAATATATAGGCATTGAATTAAAGCATATCTACAGACAAAAGGATTCAGTGTTTATCAATATGCTTAATAAAATTCGAGACAATAGTATAGATGAAGATTTGTTGACGGAAATAAACAAAAGATATGATCCGGAATTTGCAAAGAATACACCCGAGGGATACATTATACTGACTACGCACAACCACCAAGCCAGATCAATTAATGACAGGATGCTTGCCAAAATAAATGACAAAGAACACTGTTTTAAAGCACACTCACAAGGGGAGTTTCCAGAGTATGCCTACCCTACGGATAAAGAGCTTATTTTGAAAGAAGGAGCTCAAGTAATGTTTGTTAAGAACGACACCTCTAGGGAAAAGCTCTTTTACAACGGAAAAATCGGTGTGATTGATAAAATTAATAAGGATAATGTTGTTGTAAAATGTAATGGCGACGAGGAATGTATTATGGTTGAACTTGCAGAATGGCAAAACATAAAATATTCCATAAATGACGCAACTGAAGAAATTCAAGAGGAAGTTGTAGGGACTTTCATTCAATATCCTTTGAAACTAGCATGGGCAATTACCATTCACAAAAGTCAGGGCTTGACTTTTGAAAAGGCTATAATTGATGCAAGTGCTGCGTTTGCTCATGGACAAGTATATGTGGCCTTGAGTCGCTGTAAGACTCTTGAAGGTTTGGTTCTAAGTTCGAAATTGACTCAAAGAAGCATTATAAGTGATACTACAGTTCAAAGATTTTCAGGCAAAGTGTCTGAGAATCAGCCTAGAAAGGATGAATTTGAGAAGTGTCAATATGAATATCAAAAGGAACTTTTAGTTGAATTGTTTGATTTTACTCCTATTAGAAGACAATTGGCCTACTGTTTAAAGATATATACTGAGAATGTAGGCAGTTTACATGAGGGGTTGAAAAATTCTTTAGAACAGCTTATAACTTTTGTAAATGCAGAATTGCTCACCATTTCAGATAAGTTTAAACCTCATTTATATAAAATGCTTGAACTTGAACCTAATGCTGAAAAAAACCAACAATTACAGGAGCGGATTTTAAAGGCTTCTAAATATTATGTTGAAAAAATAAATACCGGAGTATTAAGTGTTCTAGAGGATATTGTTATTGAAAGTGATAACAAGAGTGTAAAAAAGAGCATTGATAAAGCCATAGAGAAAGTAAAGACAGAGGTTCTGATAAAGCGTGCATGTTTTGAGCAGTGCGGACATGGTTTTATTGTAAAAGATTTTTTAAGCACCAGAGCAAAAGCTTCAATTGAAAAACCTCAAAAGGAAAAGAAAAAAGAGAAGAAAAAGAGTGATTTTGAATTTACCTCAAAATCTATCACTCATCCCGATTTATTTGAAGAACTAAAAGACTGGAGGAAGCGTAAGGCAGAGGAATTAGATCAACCAGCCTTTTTTGTCTTACACCAAAAGTGTTTATTTCAAATTATTGAACAATTACCTTCAACTTTAGAGGAATTACAAAAAATAAAAGGAATCGGCAAGAAGAAAGTAAAAGCCTTTGGTGAGGAAATCATTGAGATTATAGAAAGATATTGTACTGATAATAGAGTGAATTCTTAGTAATCTATAGATAGATAATATTTTTGTAGAATTATGAATTAATTTAGAGTAGAATTATAAGAAAGTGCATTTAACCTAGTGTAAATTTTATGGAGGGTAGTTATGAGTTTAAATAAATTATTATCTTTTGCAGTCGTTTTATCGCTAATCTTTTGTTTTAGTGCATGTAAAAATAACGAGGGTTCATCTAAGAAAAAGGAACCGGCAAAAATAGTTGGAACGGTAGGGAACCAAAAGATTTCCGAGGCTGAATTTATGTTTTACTTTAATATGAATAAAAGCCAGATGGAAAGTGAGGCAGGCGTTGAAGATAAAAGTGATGAAGAAAAGAAGAAATTTTGGACAACGAATGAGGATAAAAAGCAAGTCCTTATAGACAAGGCTTTTAACGCTATAACAGATGTAAAAATATTATTAATGTTTGCAGATAAGGGAGAAGTAAAGCTAGAACAAACCGATTTAGATGAAATTGAAGCAAATATAGATAGATTTATTATGGAGAAAGGAAATGGAGACAAAGCGGAAGCCGAAAAAGTGATGAAGGAGATATATGGAGTTACTCTCGACGAATACAGATGGATTTATGAAGAATTTTTAAGTGCATATGACAAATATGCCTATATTGAAACTGCAAAGATTGAAATTAGTGACAGTGATATTGAGAAAAGGTTTGAACAAGATAAGGACCAATATAATAAGGTGAATGTGAAACATGTACTTATATATACTATTGATGTAAACACTAAAGAACCCCTTGAGGAGAGTGTAATAAGTCAAAGAAAGCTTCTTGCAGAGGATATTTATAAGAGAGTTACGGAAGGGGAAGCTATTGAAGACTTAGCTAAAAAATACTCTGGAGACATCGGGTCAAAAGATTCAGGTGGTGAGTATATCTTAAGTAAAGGGGATATTGTTCCTGAATTTGAAGAGTGGGCGTTTAACGCTAAGGAAGGTGATATAGGCTTTATAGAGACTTCCTACGGTTTTCATATTGTAAAATTCATTAATAATGTTGAAGCTTCTTTAGGTGAGAAAGAAAAACATACAATTATGAGATATTTACAAAATGAGCAATTTATAAAAAAAGTAGAGGAAATGAAAGAAAAATACCCCTTGATTAAGGATCAAGAGGCATTGGATTCATTAGATTTATTTTAGTTTATGCTATATAACTTCTTTTTCATTTAGGAACTTAAATTGTGCAATGTAAAAATTATAGTACTTTCCTTTAAGGGAAATAAGCTCTTCGTGAGTGCCCGATTCTACGATTCCGCCATCCTCTACAACCATTATTCTATCGGCGTTCCGTATTGTCGAAAGCCTATGAGCAATAACAAAAGAAGTTCTTCCGCTGAGCAGATTCTCGATTCCCTGCTGAACAAGCTTTTCAGTATGGGTATCGATGCTTGAGGTTGCCTCATCAAGTATTAAAATGCGTGGATTTGCAAGTAAAGTTCTAGCAAAAGCGATCAATTGTCTCTGACCTGCTGAAAGCCTTGTTCCGCGCTCATTGACATCAGTATCATAACCTTTTTCGAACTTCACAATAAATTCATGTGCGGATACTGCTTTAGCTGCAGCAATCACTTCCTCGTCTGAAGCGTCTAATTTACCATAGCGTATATTCTCTTTAATTGTTGTGGCGAAGAGGAAGGTATCCTGTGGCATAAGACCAATTTGTCCCCTTAGACTTTCAAGCTTTGCATTGCTTATATCTATTCCGTCGATTAATACTTCCCCCGATTGTACATCATAAAACCTGCTTATAAGGTTTACTACTGTTGTTTTTCCTGCACCTGTCGAACCTACTAATGCTATTGTCTGACCGGCCTTTACGTCGAAACTTACATTATTTAGAACCTGCTGGTCATCATCATAGCCGAAAGTAACATTTCTAAAAGACACATCTCCTTTAATTAAAGGCATTTCAAAGGACTCCGGTTTATCTTTAATATCCGGTTCGAGGTCAAGTATTTCAAAAATTCTTTCTGCACCGGACATATTAGTTACCAACTGGTTGTAGAAATTGCTGATATTCATAATGGGCTGCCAGAACATAGAGATATAACTTGTAAAGGCTATCAGAAGTCCAGGAGTAATTGCATCTTTTTCAATAAGGCTTGCACCGAACCAAAATACGAGAATGGTTCCTACACCCCAGGACATTTCAACTATTGGCCAAAAAAAGTCATTCATACGTATTGCTCTAACAAAGGAGATTCTCCACTCCTCAAGAAGATTAAGAAATGTAGCTGATGTTTCTTTCTCAGCAGCAAAACTTTGAACAACTCGTATTCCTGAAAAATCCTCATGAGTGAAGGCGTTTAGATTTGAAGATTTTTTCCTGTTTAGTTGCCATCTTTTTCTTGAGGATACTGAAATAAAGAACATTACAATTATCATAACAGGTAATGTTGCTAAGGCTACCAAACCAAGCTTGTAATTCATTAGCATCATTATAATAACTACTGATGTTATTTTAACAATTTCAGGAATCAAACTTGTTATGCTATTAGTGAACAAATCATTCAGTGAATTAACATCTCCTATAATACGTGCAAGGATTTTTCCTGTAGGTCGATTATCGAAAAATGAGAAAGACAATTTCTGAATGTGCGAATACAATTCTTGTCGGATGGTCAAAAGAATTTTGTTAGAGACACTTCCTATTGTCAATATTCTTAATCGGGAGAATATCATTGCAACAAAATTTAAAACAAGCATTAATCCGCCAAGTAAAACAAGACTTTTCCAATCGCCATTTTTTATGAATTTGTCTATCGCAATTTTCAAAAAGTATGGATTAAACAATTCAACCGCAATTACAAACCCCATCAGCAGCAATGTTTTTGTAACTGGTCCTCCATAAGGTTTTAAATATAATAAAAGTCTTTTGATTATATTAATGTTTAAATTTTCTTCTAATACTTCATCTTGTTTAAAATTATTAATTGGCATTATATCACCTCTTTTTCTAGTGCATCGGAATAGTCACGGTATTGCTCGCGATATGTTTCATAATAGTGTCCACGGCGTTTAATAAGTTCCGTATGGTTTCCACGTTCAACAATTTCTCCGTCTTCAAAATACAATATTTCGTCTGCATTTTTAGCAGCCGAGATCCTGTGAGCAATGATAAACTTTGTTATTCCTTTCCTTTGTTCCATAGCTTTTTCAATAGCATATTCCGTCTCCATATCAAGAGCTGAGGTTGAATCATCCATAATCAATACTTTAGGAGATCTTACTAAAGCTCTAGCGATTGAAATTCTCTGCTTTTGTCCACCTGAAAGACCTAAGCCCCGTTCACCAACTACTGTGTTATAACCCTTAGGCATTTGAGAAACAAATTCATCTACCATAGAATCTTCGCAAGCGGATTTGAAATCCTCATCAGAAATGTTATCTGTACCAAACCTTATATTTTCATCAATCGTGTCTGAAAAAAGGAAGGTATCTTGCATAACTACCGATACATTTTTTCTCAATGCTGCTAAATCCATTTCTTTAACATCTATTCCGTCAAAACTTACAACACCTTTTGAGCAATCATAGTATCTGCCTATAAGATTTATAAGAGAACTTTTTCCTGCACCGGTAATCCCCATAATTGCAATGGTTTTACCCGGTGTAGCTTCAATATTAATATCTTTTAGCACAGTAACTCCTTTATAGTCAAAAGATACATCATTAAAGACAATGTGACCTTTTACTTCTTTTGATGTTTTAGGTTTATCACAATTTTTTATAGAGGGTTCTTCATCGAATATCTTATCTATTTTCTTAACGGAGGCAATACACTGTGCAATTACATTGGTAAGCCATCCCATAAGGCGCATCGGCCATATAAGCATAAAAATATAATTGCTGAAGGAAACTAATGTCCCAAGGGACATTTTACCGCCGATAACAAAATAGCCACCAAAACTTATGACAAGAACCAATACAAGGTTTGATAGAAATTCAATAGCGGGATTGTATTTTGAGAATGCTTTTACTTGTTCTAAATTAATATTATAGTTTTCTTCATTCTGCTGCAAAAATTTCTGGATTTCATACTTTTCGCGACCTAGAGCCTTAACGATTCTCACACCGGAGATATTTTGCTGTGCCGTAGAGTTTAAAACCGCCCTCTGATCACTTATTTTTCCATAGCTTATACCCATCGACCGTTCAAGTTTGAATACTACAATCTCAATGATTGGCATTGTAACAAGACTAATAAGGGCAAGTTTCCAGTTTATCATGAGCAGAATTATTGATGCTATTATAAAATAAACACATTGTTCTAAAAATAGTATTATTCCGAAACAAAGAGCATTCATGATATTTTCCGTATCTTCCTTTATACGGGACATTAATTCACCGGTATTATTTTCATCGAAAAATGAAAAGGACAATTTTTGTATGTGGTCAAATAAATTTTTTCTTAAATCTAATATAACTTTTGAACTAGCTATATCAAAATTAATTGACCGGATATAGCCAAGAACTGCACGCCCGATGGTTATTATTGCAAGGGCTAGTAATGCTGTTTTTAGATATCCCATATCTTTATTAAGTACTGTTCTGTCAACAATTTCGCCCACAATATAAGGATTAAACATATCTAGTGTTATTGAAGCAAGAAGTGCAATAATACCTATAACGTAGGGTAACCATTGTTTTTTTACAAGTGCAAAAAGTCTTTTCAAATAAATACCTCCTCTGAGATGACAGATAGCCTTACTCACCGTACTTGAAATTCTGTAATGAATCTGAAGGGACATAATCCCACCGTTTTTGCCTTTTTCCATTGATTAAAAAAGTCAAAAAAAGGTCACGGTATAAATTTCCGCACCCCTATAAAATAATAAAAGTCGCGGAGATAACCACGACCCGATCAGTTACAATGAAAAATTTCAGAATAAACTACTGAGCAAGGCAGGGTTATCAGATATGTCAAACATTTCGGCCATAATAAAATTATGAGTAAATAAGTTGATTGTATTCTTCTTCATTTTCCTGCCTCCTTCTTTAAATATTTAGAACACCCATATATAAATGTTAATGCAAATACCAGCATTAGTCAAGAGTTTTTTATGTGCTTTGATAGAAATATTATCAATGTTCTATTTGCGGTCTTTGTCAAATTAACAAATAGAAATAGTTTGCTTGTTAAAGGCTTAATCAATATAATATATATGTTGCAAAAAAGTTTATATACTAAGAAGGCAGCTAAAGCATACGCCTTTATTGGTCAGAAGCTGAATTTTTTGCAACATATGAATTTGTATGTATATTTTGCAATATCTAAGATCAATGTAATGAATATTTATTGAAAAATATATAGTATTTATAAAATTAAAAGCATAAGCATACTTTGGAAAGTGGGATTGATCTAGGAAATGAAATTCATGAAACAGTTTGCTATTATTTTGACAGTTTCTTTTATGGGTGAGCTATTAAAGCACTTTATTTCGCTGCCTATACCGGCAAGTATCTACGGATTAGTTATTATGCTATTGTTGCTAATGACTAAAGTCGTTTCGGTAGAAAAGGTTAAGGAAACGGGGGCTTATCTGATTGAAATAATGCCTATTATGTTTATACCGGCTGCGGTGGGGCTTATTACTTTATGGAGTGAGCTTAAAAACCTTTGGCTACCACTTAGTGTTATTACAGTTTTGACAACGGTAATTGTAATGGTTGTAGCCGGAAGAGTCACTCAGTTTATTATTAGGATGGAAAAGAGGCTAAAGAAATGAGAGAAATATTGTGTGTTTCATCATATTTTGGGGTTCAAATAAGTCTAATCGGATATGGACTTGGAGTTGTTTTAAAAAGAAAATTCAAAATAGCTTTATTTAATCCGCTATTGGTTTCAATAATATTTGTTATTGCTGCTTTAGGGCTTTTGGGTGTGGATTATGAGAGTTATAACAATGGGGCGAAATACTTAAGCTATCTTTTGACTCCAGCAACGGTATGTCTTGCTATACCATTATATCAGCAGCTTGAGCTTTTAAAAGGTAATTATAAAGCGATATTAGGTGGAATTGTATCGGGTGCTTTGGCAAGTTTTGTAAGTGTGTTTGCGTTGTCTAAGCTTTTTAATTTAACCCATGAGCAATATGTTACTTTACTGCCTAAGTCAATTACAACCGCAATAGGTATGGGGGTTTCACAAGAGCTTGGTGGAATTGTAACTATAACTGTTGCTGTGATTATAATTACAGGTGTATTGGGTAATATGATGGCTGAATTTGTTTGTAGGGTTTTTCGGATTAGGGAGCCAATAGCTAAGGGGATTGCTCTTGGTACATCATCTCATGCGGTTGGAACGGTGAAGGCTATGGAAATGGGTGGGGTTGAGGGTGCAATGAGTAGTTTGGCTATTGCGATGACTGGGTTGGTTACTGTTTTGGGGGCGTCTTTTTTTGCGAACCTTATGTAAGAGCTAGCGAGGGAAGGGTGATTCGACTTATCCTTAGCTTCGTCTACATTCTCTAAGGCTCTTCGCAATGTTCTTTCTATAATATGCATTTGCACTATTGTGAGTTGTGCTTTTATTTGAAGGGGTTAGAAGGGCTTTGTAGAAATAGTTTGTTCTTAAAGAGAACTAGTGCAAAAAGTTGGAAAACTGTGTTATTATAGATATAAAGAGTGGAAAATATCTTTTCCAATATTAGACGGTGGGAGATATAGATTGCTAAATTGTAATTTTGAACTGCAATTAGCGGTTATTGTTATTATAAGTGTGATTTAAGGGGGAATATAAGGGTGAAAAAAGTATGTGCGGCTTTTATTACGATTTTTTTGATTTCATCTCTATGTTGTAAAAGTTTTAGTGCGGCAGAAATTAAGTATGGTGACTTAAATGGCAACAATTCTGTGGACTCTATAGATTTTGCAATAATGAGAACAGATTTGTTGGGTATGACTTCATTATCAGAAGAAGCTCTTAAAGCAGCTGATGTAAACGGTGACGGACTTTTTAATTCTTTAGATTTTGGAGTTATGAGACAATATTTGTTGGGCATTATTTCAGCTTTTCCTGTGTATGCACAAGGGACACCAACTCCTATTCCAGTGACGCCAACTCCTGTGAAAGTTACGCTTCCACCGGTACCGGTGTTTAAGGATGTTTCTGTACATGATCCTTCAATAATGAAAACTAATGGAAGTTATTATATTATTGGTTCTCATCTTGCAGCGGCAAAAAGTAATGACTTGATTGCTTGGCAACAGATATCTTCATATGTCAACAACTCCAATCCTTTAATACCTAATGTATATACGAAACTAAAAGAATCCTTTGAATGGGCTGAAACAGATACAATGTGGGCAGGTGACATAATTCAACTTAAGAATGGAAAGTACTACATGTACTATTGCTTGTGCAAAGGTGATTCACCTAGGTCTACTCTTGGAGTAACTGTATCTAATAATGTTGAAGGACCCTATGAGGATTTGGGGATTATATTAAAATCCGGTATGTGGGGGCAGAGGAGTGAGGACGGTACAGTATACGATGCTGTTAAGCATCCTAATGTTGTAGACCCTGATACTTTCTATGATAAGAATGGTAACCTGTGGATGGTTTATGGTTCCTATTCTGGGGGGATATTTATCCTTAAAATGGATGAGAATACAGGTAAGCCAATTTCCGGTCAGGGATATGGGAAAAAATTATTAGGTTTAAACCACAGTAGAATAGAAGCAGCATTTATGCAGTACAGTCCTGAGACTGACTATTACTATATGTTTTTGAGTTTTGGAGGACTTGACGCTAGTGGCGGTTATAACATCAGAGTGTGTCGTTCAAAGAATCCCGATGGCCCATTTGTGGATAGTGCCGGGAATAATATGATTGATTGTTATGGTGCTAACGGAACTATGTTTGATGATAAGTCAATTGCTCCCTTCGGAACAAAACTATTAGGTAATTTCAATTTTGTTGACAGTGGCTTAGGCTATGTATCACCAGGACACAACTCCACCTATTATGATAAAACGACTAAGAAGTATTACATAGTGTTTCATACCCGTTTCCCGGGAAGGGGAGAAGAACATCAGGTAAGAGTTCATCAAATGTTTATTAATTCCGATGGGTGGCCTGTAGTTACACCTCATCGCTATGCAGGGGAGACAATTGGAAATTACACTTTAGATGAGGTTAGTGGAAGTTATGCTTTTATAAATCACGGGACCGATATATCGGCAGATGTAAAATACTCTTCAAGAATTTCGCTTAATAAAGATGGCAGCATTTCAGGTAGTGTAAGTGGTAAATGGCAGCTTATAGATGATAATAAAATCAGCTTGACCATTGGAGGAGTTAATTACAATGGTGTTGTACTTCAGCAGTACGATTCGGGCTTAAAGAAATTTGTTATGACTTTTAGTGCACTACAAAAAGGCGGAAATGTAGCGATATGGGGAAGTCAGTTGTAATGTAAAATGATAAATTTAGAGTTTAAATTAAACGCTAAGGGGAGGGCAACATGGGTAATTATGAGATGTTATCTTATGAGGAAAAAGAATTGATTAATGGTGAATTAAATTCTGGAGAGAAAGTACTTTGGGCTGACAAACCTTCTTTGAGAAGTGAGTTTTTAAAGTCATTTTATATATATTTATTTGCAATTCCTTGGATTGCAATTTTTATATTTTTTAGGGGCTCGTTTTATGAAAGAGGTCGACTGTCTGCTATGTTTTTGATACCTTTTATATTAGCAGGTATATATATGCTTTTCATTCCGTTCATAAAAAGGATTGAACTCAAAAAACCGTATATTTAGTTACAAATCAAAGACTAATAATTTATATTTATGGTTGGAAAACTAAAGTAAAATCTTTTCAACCAAGTCAAATTAGAAATGTCGAAAGACACCAAAAGGCAGATGGATTCGGAAATCTTATTTTTGCTAAGGAAGTATTTTATGATTCAGATGGAGACAGAAGAACAAGCAAAATTGGCTTTATGGGAATAAAAGATGTTAAACAAGTCGAGGACCTGATATACAAGGAACTTTTATCTACCATAGAAGTAAACTTGTAAACAACGAATTCAAAAAGCTTATAGAAGCTATAAAAAGTACGATACAGGTGCTTGACGAATTGGATAACAGCCATGCAAGATCAAAAATGATTTAGCATGGCTGTTGCTTTTTAGTAACTCACAAGTTGAAATACTTATGAATTAAAGGTTTTCAATTTAAACTTTTCACCTTCATAAGTCCTTATAGGATTACCTCTAATTAAGAGGTTATGCTGCATCCACATGTCTTTTTCAATGGATTTTGAGTTTTGTTCATTTTGTGCATTTAGCATATTCATAAGCCTAGCTAGGGCAAGCTTTTTATTCATGTGTTGTGAACGTTCTTCACTTGCTGAGACTGTGAGTCCTGTTGGAAGATGAATGGCTCTTACGGCTGTTTCAACTTTATTTACATTTTGTCCGCCCGGTCCGGAACTTCTCATAGCTTCAAACTTTATTTCCTTGTCTGAAAAGATAAGCATTTCTGGTTCTTCAAACACTTCAAGGTTTATAAACCAGTTTTTCCGTTTGTGATTTGGTCTATAAGGGCTTTTACAAATCCATTGTATTGTACCACTTACTAATTTATCTGTATTTTGCCTGTCGATAGACAAAAGGATGGATTTGTAATTTCCTGTAATACTTCCGGGTACAGCATCTAAAACTTTTACTTCCATGCCTGATTGGCTACATTCTTTTTCATAGGCTTTAAAGAACAGACTAACGGCAAGCTCGCATTCATCAGGTCCTTTTCCGGAACTAATTTGTATCCACATAATTTCACCTCAATTTTTGTAAGTAAATATTGGTTTTAAGGTTGCTACAACCTTGATTATTTTAGCTCCAACCAATGCTTCAACTACTCTCTCGATATTTTTGTAGGCTTCTGGTGCTTCCTCATAAAGAAGATCCTTGTCATGACATATAACTCTGCTTTTTAGCTTGGTGGTTTTAATACTTTCTTTTGTGTATAGGTTTCTTAATCTTGACTTACAAATGCCGCGTTCCCATTTTCGACCTGCTCCGTGAGCTAGTGAATACCCTGACATGGAAGTGTCCTCATAGGGCATTACTAGATAAGTCAAAGTGCCCCTTGAACCGGGGATAACAGTAAGACCATTATTTGCTGGTGCGGCACCTTTTCTGTGAATGAAAAAGTTTTTACTTCCAGTTTTCTTTATTTCTATGCTATTGTGTATGCTATCAACAAGTTTTGTGGCATTGGTATCAACACCTAGGGCACTTAAAAAGCGATAAGCTATGATATCTCTGTTGGTTTTTGCCCAAAGTAATGCATCAGCATGCTCCTCAAGGTATGCTGTACCAGCCTCAGATTTCACACTCAGCCCGTTTTGAGCTTTATGCTTTCTTATATATTTGTCAAGTATTTCATGACCATATATTCTAGAACCGCTGTGTATTAGCAGCAAGAGTTTGTTTTTTGTAAGTGAATGGCTATCGAAAATTTCATCGTCATAAATTGTGTCAATTTCTTGCAGCTCGGCGAAGTGATTGCCGCCGCCAATGGTTCCTAATTCACTCGGATGTGCCATGTCAAGTGTGTTTTTAGTAATTTCCTCTGGAAGGTTTATATCACGGAAACTATTTAAGCTTTCGAGCTTTGATATCCATTTATCTACTTTCATTTTTCTTTTTTCAAGGCTAGTTACATATAAGCTCATTCCACAGCCTATATCGCTGCTAACTATATGAGGATAGATTATATCTTCTGTTATGAATGCTGCACCGACAGGTACTTTGCCAGGGTGCAGATCTGGAAGACCTATTATTTTTCGCATTCCTTCAAACTCTGCAATCCTGTTTAATTGGTTTAGTGCGTTTTGTTCCATCCAGTTTTTTTCTGATGATATAATTGTTATTTTACTATTCAAATCTTAATCTCCTTAAAATAATTTTTGGCATAAAAAAATCCGTACCAAGTTGGCCGGAGTCCTGAGTTTTGTTAAAAAAGCACACTTTAAAAAAGGTAATAAAAAACACGATAACCTTATCGTGTGCCTTGAAACAATAATTATGTTGTTCAGGTGACGGTTTGGTAATAATTATGATTGGGAAGATAGTAACAAAAACAAACCTTTCTTATTAGAAAAGTGAATTTTAGTATTCTAGACCTTCCAATCCAATATTTAATTAGGCTAAAAGCACCTCATAAAATCTTTTTATAGTTACCAACATATAAATCACTCCTTTAAACAAATATACAATTGCTTTTTAGATAAAATAGCTACTGCTTTTCAAGAAATAAGAATTATTTCTAACAATAATAGTATATTATGGATTTGGTAAAATAGTCAATGGTTGTAATGAATTTTTAAAGAAATATATACAATATGGATATACGCCATGTTATACTAAAATATAAAAGTGACAGTTAGCTTGAATTGTTTATAAAGGTTAACCTTTCACTCCTTGCAGCACATGGTTTTTTCCACCGCATCCTGGAAGTTTTACAAGTTCAAAACCTGCATCAATAAGAGCTCTTTTTACAACACCTGCAACGGTGAAGGTAGAGCAGGTACCACCTTTTTTAGTCTTTTTACCAACCTCCAAAAGCAGCTCGGGTCGCCATATTGAAGGGTTTTTTTTAGGACCATGACCATCAAGAAACCATACATCACAAGGGTTTTCTAAGGAATTAAGCATTTCTAGTGCCTCTCCTATCCAAAGATTGAGGTAAAGGGTTCCAAAGGATTGTTCTACCTTCATTTTATGCCATCCGGTTACAGTAATATCAACACTTTTGTATGCTTCAACAAGTGCATTGATTTCACCAACAACTCTATCTTTAAAGCCATCTAATATTTTTAACATTCTCTCGGAAGTCATAGGGAAGAGTTCAACGCTATTATATTCTATAGTTATTTTTTTTAACCCATTCTTATTAAGGTATTCTAAAAGAGCTACAACGATACGTCCTGCTCCAAAGCCTGTTTCGCCAATTCTAAAAGGGGTATTGGCTTGAACAGCAATTTTTAGTCTGTCAAGTAAGTTATTGTTTTCGAAATAAATCTGTTGTGCTTCATCTAGAGCATTGACTACATCAAAATAACGATCGTCAAACTGTTCATTTACTAGGTAATCGGGTATAAACATAAATCACACTATCCTTTTTTAGGTTTAATTTATTGCTTGGTTTATTATTTCACACTATAGAAAAAAAGAAAAGGCGTAATAATGGATAATTTCAATAAAGTTTGAATTTTTGAGAATAATATATGGCATGATAAAGTATTATTTGATATAATGTAAATAGATGTTAGTGCATACATTATACATACCAAAAAATATTAAGTGTCAAAAGATATTTAATATTAATTTTATGGTTGATTATTTGAAAAATAATTAACTATTTTGTTTAGTACTAATAAAATATTGAGGAGGATGCAGCAATGAAAGAGTTTGGAATTGATTGTAAGTATAATTTTCTCGGACCTAGTAAGCCGGCGTTACCTCAAAAAGAAGCAATGAATTTAGGTTTAAAGCCTGGTGAACATGTTAAGGTTTTTCAAGATGACTATACTTGGACAGGGACAATTATGTACGATGAAAAATTACCTCCAATGTATCAGTGGTATGTTAGGCTTGATTGATATGTAAAGGATAAGTTAAAGTTTCTACTAATTCAATATGTAATATAAACATTCAAAAATCAGAGTAGAGAGTTTGATAATCTACTCTGATTTTTTATGAGTTGATTTCATTACATATTTAAAGTATCTAGACTCTTTAATGAAGGGCATTAGTTTCAAAATATGAAGTGTATAGAATATATAAAAAACCTTTTTATTATTTAAAAACAAGAATTTTCTTAATATACCTAAAGTTTTAGTGGAATTATAGTTAAATATAGAGTAGAATTATATTTTGTAAACATTAAAATTGCTTTTTGTATAGTAAAAAGAAAGTTTTGTAAATTACACTAGAGTTCTTTAGCGAACAAGAAAAGTTAAGAACGAAGCGAATTTTCTTGAAGACTGGTAAATATACAGTTGTTTAGAGAGTTAAAGAAGGCAGTTTTATAACAAATTATCTTATGGAGGTTTATCATGAAATTAAAAAAAGTTTTACCCATTCTATTAAGTGCAACATTAATGCTAAGTTTTAGTGCATGTAATAAAGAAGGAAAGTCATCAGGCAAAGTGGATTTAAATCAAACTGTAGCAACCATTGCCGGAGAAAATATTTCTGCTCTTGAATTTAAGTTTTATCTTGATATGGATAAGGAAGCTACTTTAAATGAAGCTGGATTAACTGATAAGAGTGAGGGAGAAAAGAGTAAATACTGGAAGTCAGAAGAAGGCTTAGCTAAGCAGCAGGAACTTATAGACCAAACCTTTAAAAATATAAAAGAGCTTAAGCTTTTGGTGGCCGATGCTAACAAAAACAATATTAAGTTAGAACAGACGGAGTTAGATAATATAAATAATGCCATGGAGGGTATTATTCAGGATAAAGGAGAGGGCGATAAAGCAAAAGCTGATGAAGCTTTCTTAAACGAATTTGGTGTGACTTTAGATCAATACCAAGCTTTGTTTACTGAGTATGCTCTTGCTTACCAGAAGTATGTAACAGTCAGACCTACTCAAATAGAAATTAGTGATAGCGATATTCAAAAAGAATTTGATAATAATAAGGAACAATTTAACAAAGTAACAGTTCAGCATATACTTATAGGAACTACTGACCAAACCACCGGGGAAGAGTTACCAGAAGATAAAAAGGCTGAAAAGAAAACTCTTGCAGAGGATATCCTGAAAAAGGCTCAAGCGGGCGAAGATTTTACAGAATTGGCTAAACAATACTCGGAAGATCCAGGATCAAAGGATATAGGAGGCGAGTATACTTTTTCAAAAGGAGAAAGGGTTGAAGAGTTTGAAGATTGGTCCTTTAATGCAAAAGAAGGAGATATGGGAATTATACAAACTTATTATGGTTATCATGTTATGAAATTTATAAAGTATTTGCCGGCTTCTTTAGGAGATGAGGAAAAAGCAGCAATTACTGAGTCCTTGCAAGGTGATCGTTTTATGCAATTGATTGATGAAATGAAAACGGAAAACGAAATAGTTAAGGACCAGGCAGTAATTGAATCTTTGAATTTGTTTTAATCAAAGTTTTTTGATATAGAAATACAAATTGCAATAGGGGTGTATCCGAAAGGAGAGCACCTCTATTTTTATTACGCTTCTTTCGAACGAAGTGAAAGAGGCAAAAACGGAGGAGCTCGATGCCCCGGAGTTTTTATTACTTAAAAAGCACACAAAGAATTTCCCTTTACGCTGAAAACAACCAATGATTTATGTAATACGAAATTTCTACGAATATTGCAACAATTGACTTGCAGGGTACTATATGATAAAATTTTGATGTTGAATTAATGATTTGATTTAATATAAGGGAATCGGGTGAGTTAAAAAATGCAAGGTAAAAGATATAATTTAGTTGTGAATATTTTAAGGGGTGTTTTAGTACTTTATTTAGTTGTATTAATAGGCTATAAGGCAATTTCTCATAATATATCTGCATTTACCCCTAATGTAACGGCAACACCTACCATTACACCGACTGCGACACCTACGGTAATACCAACACCGACAATAACGCCGACAGCAACACCTACACCGACAGCGACTCCAACAGCAACA
Organism: Clostridiaceae bacterium; assembly: GCA_012519925.1. Classification (GTDB taxonomy): domain Bacteria; phylum Bacillota; class Clostridia; order Acetivibrionales; family Acetivibrionaceae; genus Acetivibrio. Next base: position 24,929 of record JAAYPF010000015.1, on the reverse strand, counting down.
CCAACACCTACAGCAACACCTACAGCAACACCTACAGCAACACCTACGGCTACTCCAACACGAACACCAACACGACCACCAGTACGAACACCGGTGCGAACACCGACACGGACACCAGTACGAACACCGACACGAACGCCGACACCAACAGCAACACCAATACGAACACCAACAATTGCACCTACGAAACAACCGACACCTACTCCAACACAAAAACCTACTAGTGGTGTAATAATACCAAGTATTTAATGAGTTAAATCAAAGTAAACTCATACCAATAGATAAAAGAAAAAAGTTTGTTGCTAAGTACTATTACATATAATAAGATGCTTGTTTGTAGCGACAAGAACCTGATTAATATTATTTCTGACAGGGGGAAACAAAATGAAGAAAATACTAAGCATAGTGATTGTTTTTACACTATTAATATCTACCCAATTTGTTGGGTATTGTGATGATAGTTCCATTCAGGTCGTTGTAGATGGGTCAGTTCTTGAAATTAAGCCCGAAGCGAAAATAATAAATGGTTCTACATATATTCCGATGGTACAGTTTGTTAAGACTGATTCCTATCAAGCGGAAGTTCAAATAAACAGCTTAGGTTCAGCAAACGAATACATAATTAATAGAAGTAATATAAACAGAGTAATTACAATAACAGAAAGCAAAGGCATAATAACAGAAGTAACTATAAACGGAATAATTAGGAAAACCAACATAAAGGTCATTTATGAACAGGGACAGTTATGGGTGCCCATTGTCTTTTTGGTTGAGCATCTTGGAGGGCAGGCTACCTGGAGCGAATTAACTCGTAGAGTCATGGTAGAGAGTTATAAGCCTATTTTGTTTAGTGATGAAAAGCTAGAAGCTGCAATTCGTTCTTCAACTGGAGTTACTATAGGAGATATTTTTAAATGTGATCTTGACCTAGTTAGTACACTTGTTGTTTCAGGGATTGGAATAACTAATTTAGATGGTTTACAATACGCTTCGAATATTATTCACTTAGATTTGTCAAATAATAATATTACCGATGTTACTTCATTAAGACCTCTTTCGAAACTTACAAACCTTTACCTCAAAGGTAATCCAATAGATGATTATTCACCTTTAGCTGCAATTTATAATCAGTTAAAATTAAGGGATTTCAATATAGGTTCAATAGGGATTTATGACAGAAATGTTGAGGCGGCTATAAGGGAAGAGATTGGTAAATATAATGGTAGTTTGACTTTGGAAGATATGCAGGCTGTTTTGGAACTAAATTTGGAAAACAAGAACATATCAGATTTACAAGGTATACAATATCTTACCAATCTTAAGAAACTAAATTTGAGGGGAAACAGTATCAAGTTTATTAAAGAATTAAAGAACTTGACAGAGCTTGAAGTACTTGCATTAAATAATAATAAAATAGATAATATAGAGTCGCTAAGTTATCTTACCAATCTTGTGGAGCTTGATTTGCAAGGTAATAATGTTACGGACATAGCTCCATTAACGAGTTTGGCAAAGCTGAAACAGCTAAGCTTAATGGATAATAATGTATCGGATATCTCAAATCTTGGTAATCTTGTCAATCTTGAAATTTTGGTTTTGCAGAATAATGAGATATCGGATATTAGTGCTCTAGAAAAGCTTGTGAATTTGAATTCCCTTTATTTAAGTCAGAACAATTTAGTTGATATCTCGATGTTGGCGGGTCTTGATAACCTTGAAATTTTGGTACTAAAGGATAATCAAATAGCTGATGTGAGAGGAATTGGTGATAAGAATGCACTTCCTAAATTAAAAAAATTGTTTTTGTTAGGCAATTTAATAACTGATTATTCACCATTGAAAAGCTTATACTTAAGGCTAGAAGAATTTGATTTTCCAGACCCCAACAAAAGTACTCCAATAATTACTGCTAGTCCAGTAAATCCATCTGGAACAAAACCTAGTCCAACTAAGACAGCTAAAGCACAACCAACACCAAGTGCAACCAAAAGCACTCCATCAGCAACCCCAAGTGTAACAATAGAACCTGTGCCAACCAATTCGGGTGAAGAAATAGTGCAACGTTTTTATATAAACAAACCCTTCTATTTTGTTAATGATATAAAGGTAAATATAGATGTTGCACCTATTATAAAGAACGGAAGAACTTTCCTACCTGTGAGGTATGTTGCTGAAAGTTTAGGTGCCAATGTTGCATGGAACGAAGCTGAAAGGAAAATAACTGTTACAATTGAAGATACAAAAGTGGAAATGCTGGTTGATACCGATATAGCAATGGTGAACGGTAGGGCAAAAGAAATCGATGAACCACCTTTTATTGAAAAAGGAAGAACTTTAGTGCCTTTTAGATTTTTAAGTGAATCTCTAGGGTGTAAGGTTGAATGGGATGATGATTTAAAAAGTGCGATTTTTTACAATGCAGCCTATGTAGCAAGTCATCCAGAAAAGTTTATTCAATAGTTAAGTAAAATACACTTCTATACAAAAAAATATAGTAAAGCCCTTTATAAGACTAAATATCAAGGAGATTTCTTGATGTTTAGTCTTTTCTTATTGCGCATCTTTCGAACGAAGTGAAAGAGGCAAAAATTGAGGGGGCTCGATGCCCCTTCGTTTTTATTGATTGATTGTATTAATTTCCATACAGTGGTATTACAAATAAGCCACTAGTTAATTGAGTTTACCTATAAAAACCGTATCTAATAATATAAATCTCAACTCTCAAAAGAACAAAAAAAAATTTAATTGTTGTTGTAGCGTTAAATCTAGCCTAAAATGAAATTGTTATAAATTTAACAAACAATTTTTCCGGGATAACCATAAATTTATGTTTCAAAATATCCGGTTGAAAGTGAGGGGTTTGTATGCCAGATAAAATAAAAGACATAATTGATAGACGTGATGGGAAAAAATCTTCTTTAATAATGGTACTCCAAGACATACAAAAAGAATACAGGTATTTATCTGAAGAATCTTTAATGCTTGTAGCAAAGAGGATGAAGATTACACCATCAAAGGTATTTAGTGTAGCAACTTTTTATGAAAACTTTTCCCTTGAGCCTAAGGGTAAGTATGTAATTAAAATATGTGACGGAACTGCGTGTCATGTAAAAAAATCTATTCCTATCTTAAATGCTCTAAGAACTGAACTTGATTTAAGTGAAGAAAAGAAAACTACTGATGATTTGCTATTTACTGTTGAGACGGTATCTTGCCTTGGAGCATGTGGCTTAGCACCAGTAATAACTATAAATGATAAAGTTTATCCTAAGGTAACTCCTGAGCATGTATTAGAACTGCTTGATGGTATCAGGAAGGAGGAAGAAAAATGAGAATAAAGAGTGTCAAGGAATTAGAAGAAGCTTCAATAAAGTTTCACGAAAAACTTGATTTACAGGAAATAAAAGTTTTGGTTTGTGGAGGAACAGGATGTGTAGCAAGTGGTTCAATAGAAATATACGAAAGACTAATTGAACTTGTTAAAAACAAAGGGCTTTTGGCATATGTAAGACTAGAGGAAGAAAAGAAAGGTATTGGCATAAAGAAAAGCGGATGCCACGGTTTTTGCGAAATGGGTCCCCTAGTAAGAATTGAGCCTTTCAATTACTTATATATTGGTGTAAAAGTAGAAGATTGTGAAGAGATAGTAGAAGAAACATTAATAAACAAAAAACCAATAACAAGACTTATGTATAGATGTTCCACTCTTACTGAGGAAGTAAAAGAGATAAAATTTACCAAGGCTAAAAGCCCGATAGAGCTAACAGAGAAAATATATGAGACACAAGAGTCAATTTCCTTCTATAAAAAACAGACAAGGATGGTTCTAGAACACTGTGGTAGTATCGATGCTGAGGCAATTGAGGAATATATAGCTAAAGGCGGTTACAAAGCTTTAGCCAAGGCTTTAACAAAGATGACTCCCGATGAAATCTGTAAGGATATTATAGCCTCAAATTTAAGAGGAAGAGGTGGTGGAGGTTATCCAGCAGGAAGGAAGTGGGCTCAGGTTTTAGCACAGAAGTCTGAAACTAAATATGTTGTTTGTAATGGAGATGAAGGTGATCCTGGAGCATTTATGGATAGAAGTCTTATGGAGGGAGACCCTCACAGACTTATAGAAGGCATGATGATTGCCGGATATGCTACAGGAAGTTCGGAAGGATATATTTATGTAAGAGCTGAATATCCTTTAGCTGTTGAAAGAATAAATACAGCAATTGAAAAGGCTAGAAGCTTTGGAATCTTAGGAAAGAATATTTTGGATTCTGGCTTTGATTTTGATATACATGTAAATCAGGGTGCTGGTGCTTTTGTATGTGGAGAAGGTAGTGCACTTACAGCCTCGATAGAAGGAGAAAGAGGTATGCCAAGGGTTAAGCCTCCTCGGACTGTTGAAGCAGGACTTTGGGCAAAACCTACTGTTTTAAATAATGTTGAAACCTTTGCCAATGTACCCCTTATTATATCAAAAGGCAGCACGTGGTTTAAGTCCATAGGTCCAGAAAAAAGCCCGGGAACAAAGGCTTTTGCAATAACAGGAAATGTTAATAATACAGGTCTAATAGAAGTTCCGATGGGCACAAGCTTGCGTGAAGTGATTTTTGGTATTGGCGGAGGAATTAAGGATGATAAGAAGTTTAAAGCTGTGCAGATTGGAGGTCCTTCTGGAGGGTGCCTTGTTGAAGAACACTTAGATATGCCGTTAGACTTCGATTCTCTTAAGAAAGTTGGAGCAATGATCGGTTCTGGCGGTCTAGTGGTTATGGATGAAGACACATGTATGGTTGAAGTTGCTAGGTTCTTTATGAACTTTACTCAAAATGAATCCTGTGGCAAATGCGTTCCTTGCAGAGAAGGTACAAAACGGATGCTGGAAATTATGGAGAATATAGTTTCTGGAAAGGGCACACTAGAAGATTTGGACTTATTGGAGGAATTGGCAGATACGGTTAGCAGTACTGCTCTGTGCGGACTTGGAAAAACGGCAGCTGGACCCGTTATAAGTACAATGAAATACTTCAAGGATGAATATATTGAGCATGTGGTGAATAAAAGATGTTCTACTAAAACCTGCAAAGGATTGACGTCATTTACTATAGACGGGAACTTGTGTAAGGGGTGCTCGAAATGTCAGAGGGTATGTCCGGCAGGAGCGATTCAAGGAAAAATAAAGGAAACTTTCAGAATAATTGGGGACAGGTGTATAAAATGCGGTGCATGTATTGATGCATGTCCTTTCAAGGCTATAAAGGAGGTCTAAAAAATGGCGGGTACAATGATTGTAGATGGTCGTAGAATTGAATTTGAAAATGAAAAGCATTTGCTCGAAGTTATACGCAAGGCGGGAATAGAACTTCCTACTTTTTGCTACCACTCTGAACTGAGTGTTTACGGTGCATGTAGAATGTGTATTGTAGAGGATAAATGGGGTAATATTATGGCCTCCTGCTCAGAAATCCCAAAGGACGGTATGGAGATTTTTACTAATACTCCTAAAATTCAAAAACACAGAAAGATGATTCTAGAGCTGTTGCTTTCAAACCATGATAGAGATTGCACAACCTGTGAAAAAAACGGAAAATGTAAGCTTCAGGAATTGGCATACAAGTTTGGAATTAGGGGATATAGATTTAAGGAATTCAATGGCAAACAGGAAATTGACAACAGCAGTAAATCAATAGTACGCAATCCTAATAAGTGTATTGCCTGTGGAGATTGTGTGAGAGTGTGTGAAGAGGTACAGGGTGTCGGTGTACTTGGATTTGCCTATAGAGGCTCAAAACTTACCGTTACGCCGGCTTTTAATAAAAAGCTTGCAGAGGTGGATTGTGTAAATTGTGGCCAGTGTACAAGGGTTTGCCCTACAGGGGCTATGATAATAAAGGATGAAACCCATAAAGTTTGGAAGGTGCTTTATGACAAGAAGAAAAGAGTAGTTGCCCAGATAGCACCAGCGGTTAGGGTAGCTATAGGAGAAGAATTTGGTCTTGAAGCAGGGGAATTGAGCATAGGAAAAATAGCTGCAGCATTAAAGCGTTTAGGATTTGACCAAGTATATGATACTGCATTAGCCGCCGACTTAACAGTTATGGAGGAGTCAAAGGAATTCTTTAGCCGGATTGAGGCAAACACAAATCTACCTATTTTTACATCTTGTTGTCCAGCATGGGTAAGGTATGCAGAACTTAAGCATCCGGAGTTAATCAATAATATTTCTTCATGCAAATCTCCTCAACAGATGTTTGGTACAGTAATTAAGGAGTTTTTCAAAAAGAGTGATGCAGCAGAGGAAAAAGAGACGGTTGTAATATCCATAATGCCCTGTACTGCTAAAAAGTTCGAAGCATCACGCCCAGAAAGCGAAACTGATGGAATATACGATGTAGATACGGTTATCACAACACAGGAATTAGCTGCTATGATACGTGAAGCAGGAATAGTGTTTAACGAGCTTGACCCAGAATCTTTGGATATGCCTTTAGGTCTTTCAAGTGGTGCCGGTGTTATGTTTGGTGTAACGGGTGGTGTGACTGAGGCTGTAATTAGAAGAGGTCTTATGGAAAAGACCTCCGAAAGCCTCAGGGAGATTTCTTTTAAAGGCGTAAGAGGTATGACAGGAATAAAGGAAGCTTCCTTTGAAATAGATGGCAGAACATACAATTTCGCTATGATACATGGACTTGGAAACGTAGATAAGATTATTGAGATGGTAAATAGCGGTGAGAAAAGCTATGATTTTATTGAGGTAATGGCATGTCAGGGAGGATGTATTGGCGGAGCTGGTCAGCCTATACCAAAGGATTATCGTATTTCGAAAAAAAGAGCAAAAGGAATCTACAATGCTGATAGTATTTCCCAGATAAAACGTTCGGAAGAAAACCCTATGGTCATTGCACTATACAATGGACTACTAAAAGGAAAGCACCATTTGTTGCATTTAAACAAAGAAAAGGTGTAGTGAAGGAAGTATAATTGAGCGGGGCAAATCATGCCCCGAAAAGTTTATTATTAATTTAAGGAGTTGTAAATATGGTGACCATTCATGTGTGTATTGGAAGTGCATGTCACTTAAAAGGTGCTTATAATGTTATTGATAAATTGAATCAACTCATTGAATCGGGAAAACTCACAGATAAAATAGAAATAAAAGCAGCACTCTGCCTTGGAAAGTGTACAGAAGCAGTTTCGGCAAGGGTTAATGAGGAAGAGAGGATTATTTCCATCACAGAAAAAAATGTTGAAGGATTCTTCAAAACAGAGGTTTTGAGTAGGTTTTAAGAATTGTTGATATCCTTTATCTTATTTGCCGTATTTTGCATCAAAATAATTAGCATTAGATATTGATAAAAAATTAACAAAGATGTATAATGTAATTGTTAATTAATTAACAATTACATTATAGACACTACTGGTGCATTGTTTATGGAGGTTCTCGTGATTAGAGTATATATTTGTGTAGGTTCATCGTGTCACTTAAAAGGGTCATATCATATAATTAAAACTTTTGAAAGCATGATAAAAGAGCACAATCTCAAAGATAAAGTTGAGATTAATGCTTCCTTTTGCCTTGGACGTTGTACTAATGGTGTGGCGATGAAGATAGAGGAGGAACTTGTGGACAATGTGAATTTATCTAATGTTAAGGAGATATTCGAAAAATATGTAATGGGAAGGATGTAACATGAGCGTTATTCAGTTTAAAGAGGCAAATTGTAAGAATTGCTACAAGTGCATAAGGAGCTGTCCTGTACATGCAATAGCTTTTCAGGATGATCAGGCAAAAATCATTGAGGAATCCTGTACATTATGTGGAAATTGTCTTTTGGTATGTCCTCAGAATGCAAAAACTGTAATAAGTGACATGGAAAAGGTAAAGGGCTTTTTAAATAAAAATGAAAAGGTCTATGTAAGCTTAGCACCTTCCTTTGTATCAGCATTCAGATTGAAGGATGAACGAGTAGTTTTTCAAGCACTAAAAAAACTTGGATTTACTTATGTGGAAGAGACAGCAGCTGGAGCTTCCTTTGTTTCTATAGAATATGAAAAACTTATAAAAGAAAGAAAGATGAGAAACATTATAACCTCAGCATGTCCATCTATAGTGTATCTGATACAGAAATACTATCCAGAGGTGTTGGAAGATCTTGCACCGGTAGTATCTCCAATGATTGCACATGCCAAAATGATGAAATGTATGTATGGACCAAGGATTAAGGTGGTGTTTATAGGACCTTGTATTTCTAAGAAGGAAGAGTGCAATGATCTGCAAAATCAGGGCTTGGTTGATGCAGTTATCACTTTTGAAGAATTGGAAAAATGGTTTGAAAATGAAAATATAGATTTATATGAATATGAAGAATTTGAAAGTAAAAGTATCAAAAATGTCACATCAAGATTTTATCCTGCACCAGGAGGAATATTAAAAACCCTTGGAACACCAGATAGAAAAAACTATAAATGTATCAGTATAGATGGAATTGATCGGTGTATGGAAATACTCGATTCCATAAAAAACGGAGAGACAAAGAATTATTTTATTGAAATGAACAATTGTGCTGGTGGTTGTCTCAGAGGACCGTGTATAAAGAAGCTTACGGGCGGCTATCTTGAAGCAAGAGACAGACTCATTGAATATGTTAAGAAGAGTAGTAGAAATATCGGGACCGATATTTTACAAGATGCTAAGGTAAGTCTTTCAAAAGTATTTATCAATACGTCAAAAGACGACAACATTCCTGATGAGAATACTATTCGTGAAATATTGAGTAAGACGGGAAAATTCAGCAGTGAAATGGAACTTAATTGTGGTGCTTGCGGTTATTCAACCTGTAGAGAAAAGGCTATTGCCGTTTATAACAACAAGGCACAGATATATATGTGTTTGCCATACATGAGGGACAGAGCTGAATCTATTTCAAACATTATTATCCATTCTACCCCAAATGCAATAATTGCTTTAAACAGGGAACTTAAGATACAGGAGTCCAATTATGCTGCAAGAAACCTGTTTAAGTTTGACAGTGAAGATGTGACGGGCAAATATATATATGATCTTTTAGATTGTAGCGACTTTATTGAGGTCAGAGAAACCGAGCGGAATATATTTAACAGAAAATATTATTATGAAAAGCATGATGTAACCGTAGAACAATCTATTATATATGTAAAGGAACATGACCTAGTGATTGCTTTTATTCGTGATATTACACGGGAGGAAAAACAAAATAGGCAAATTTACAAGGTTAAGTGTGAAACGGTGGATATAGCACAAAAGGTAATAGAAAAGCAGATGAGAGTTGCACAGGAAATTGCAAGCTTACTTGGAGAGACAACTGCTGAAACAAAAGTTATCCTTACAAAACTAAAAAACTCTATTTTATCGGAAACCGGTGATGTCAAATGAGTATTTATGTAGATACATGTTTTGAAAGTCTAAATAAATTTAATGAAGAGCTTTGTGGTGACAAGGTGGAGATTATTAGAAGCGACAACTCTAGCATCATAGTATTAGCTGATGGTCTTGGAAGTGGAGTAAAGGCTAATATACTCGCCACCCTTACTAGTAAGATTATAGCGACCATGTTAAGCAATGGCTTAAGTCTTGATGAAGCAGTTGAGACAATTGCAAGTACCCTGCCTGTTTGTAGAGAGCGGGATATAGCCTATTCAACCTTTTCCATTCTTCAGATAATGGACTCTGGAGAGGGATATCTTGTTGAGTTTGACAATCCTTCGGTGTTTTTTATGAAGAAGGGAAAGCGGTCGGAGCTTGAAAAGCAGACTAGGATGATTAATGGTAAGCTAGTAACGGAAAGCAGGTTTAATGTCAGCTATGAAGATTTGTTTATTTTAGTCAGTGACGGTGTCATTCATGCAGGAGTTGGGGCTACACTAAATTTAGGCTGGCAGTGGAATAATGTACGTGAATACATTGAACGTATTTATAAATCGGATTTGTCACCAAAAAACATAGTTAAACTGCTCCTATCGGTATGTGAAAACTTGTATGCAAGGAAGCCGGGAGATGACACAACCGTTGCAGCAATAAAGATAAGAAAGCCAGTTGTTGTAAATGTAATGATTGGTCCACCTGTCAATAAAAACGAAGATAGAAATGTAGTTAATAGATTTTTTGATGGTGAAGGAAAAAAGGTGGTATGTGGCGGTACAACTTCACAAATTGTAAGCAGGGTATTGAATAAAAAAATAACTACCAATATTAAATATTATAATCCACAGGTGCCTCCTACAGCAGAGATTGAAGGTATTGATCTGGTGACGGAAGGGGTATTAACCTTTGGAAAAGCCTTAGAGTATGCAAAAAGGTATTTGTCTACAGGTTCAAATATAAAGGATTTAATTGAACTTGGAAAAAGAGATGGTGCTTCAAGGCTTGCTAAGCTGCTTTTAGAAGAGAGTACAAAGGTGAATTTTTTTATAGGTAGGGCGATAAATCCGGCACATCAGAACCCCGAATTACCCTTAGACTTAGGTCTAAAGATTAAGCTGGTTAAGGAGATGGCCGAATGTCTTAAATCCTTAGGTAAGCGTGTGGAAATAGAGTATTATTGATTATGTAACAAAAACAACTATCAACTAGCATTTCTGTAAAATTATTCAATAGACATAATGGCGTTATAACCAATAGGTGGTTTTAGAAATGGATTAGGAGGTTTTAAATATGCCGCTTAAAACCGTATCATTAAAACTTTATAAGCCTTCTAAAAGGAAAAAAGAAATAATTGATAAAGCTATTTATAACTATTCCAAAGCCTTTGAATATCTGATGGAGAAAGCTCGCTATGCTATTGAGAACAGAAAGGATAAGTTTTTTGAAGATAATGGAGGTTATAAGGCTTACAGGGTTACAAAATGGGTGAGTAAAGAGACCCTTAGAGAACTCAACAAATTCGATGTGGAACCTTTTAAGGATTCACTTGTATTAGACTTTGGAATGGCAATGGCAAGTTACTTGAATTTAAAGGGTGTTGATAGTGCTGCTGGTTTTCCTGAAGTTAGAAGCAGACCAGTCTACTTTTGTAGGTATGATACAACCCGTGATTATTCAATTTTGTACGATGGGATCAAAAATAGGTATTATGCTAAACTATATCTAATGAATTCAAGGGATGAATATAGAAGTGAGCTGCAACACTCTGGTACTATGAAATTGAAATATCTAGATAGGGAAGATGAGTATCTTGAGCTAACCGGCAGAAAAGAAAGATATATTTTAGTTCCATTGTGCTTTGGAAAATGGCAAGAAGAATATTTAAAGCAGGCAATAGCATGTAAAGGTATGCTGAAGACAGCACGTCTTATCAAAAGAAGAAATGAGTACTATCTGTCCATATCCATAGATTTAGAAGATGGTGCTACCATTGAGACAATAAACTATCTTGGAATATCGAGGGGAATAAAAAACGAAATCAACTATACAGTTGTTTCAATGAGTGATGGACTTGAAGGTAAAACAGGGTATATTAATTTTAAGGCTATTGACAAAAGTACAAGTAACTATTTGCATGAGATGAGCAGTGCAATTGCAAAACTTGCAGTGGATAATAAGGCTCAGGTAATTGTGGAATCATTGAATATGAATAATGACAGATTGGGTTATAGTGATGAATATAAGCCGGCAATAAGTGCGGGAATATACAATAAAATGACTGGACTTATTGAGTACAAATTAAAGAGCTATGGCTTGCCGCCTCCTGTTCTAGTAAGTTCGGTGGGGATTTTTTACAGGTGCCATGTATGTCGCAATTTCAGCTATAAGAACAGACAGTCGGAATCGCTGTTTATCTGTACAAATTGTGGTACAGTTAAGGATATTGAACAACTTGGAAGTATAAATGTGGCAAGGAAGCTTATAGAATATAATAAAACTACAATAAAGATGAATGCCGAGGTAATTGGTGACAAGGTTAGGGTGAGCAATAGCATTCTTGAAGTGGAGTTTATTTTAGAACATGATATGTTATTTTTTGAAAGGCTAGTGGAAGAATTAAAAAAGATAGTGGAAAACTTTGATAAAAATAGACTTCCTTTCACTAAGGAGGACAATTTAAAGAAAAAACTTAGTTTGATGAAGAAAATCCAAAATGCGGAAGATTTAAGAAGTGTTATAGAAATTGTATAATATTTTGGTGTTTTAGCTGTCACACCATAACCGTTTCAGGTTTAAAACTTACAGAGTAAGCACAATGTTTTATTGTGAAAGACAGCTATCTAAAATCTCAAACGACTTAAGGTTAATTGACCACATAGTCCCGCAGTTTATTATTTACGCTTCTTTCGAACGAAGTGAAAGAGGCAAAAACGAAGGGACTCGATGTTCCGTAGTTTTTATTGTGGAATAGCTTTACACTCGATGTAGATTTGATATAATAAGTATATAGTTAAAAAAATAACGAGGTTAGATTATGGAAAAGGAAAACAAGGTAGCTGTTATTGGTATAGTAGTCAACAATCGTGAAGAAACGTCTAAAAGAGTTAACGATGTATTGAGTGATTTCGGTTCGATTATTGTGGGTAGAATGGGCGTGCCATATAGGGAAAAGGAGATTTCAGTTATATCCATAATTGTAGACGGTACTAACGACGAGATTGGAGCATTAGCTGGTAAACTTGGTAATATTAAAGGAATTAAAGCAAAAGTTGCTTTAACATATTAATTAGGTGGTAATAATAATTTAATAGTTTGTATCTGAGATACGGGGTTTAGAGACCTAATATCGAGGATTATAATCGGCTGGGTTATACGAGAATAATTTCGTAAAATCCCATATAAGCCTGACGAGATGGAGTATATCTTATCGAAGGGGGAACGGATATGATTTGTTTATTTGTGAACTCTTCCTGACTTTGTTTTAAGTCTATGAAGAGTTTTTTTAATGTTAAGGAAAGTATGGTTGTTTTTTATTTCTTGATTGTGAGAAAGGCATAGAAATTTTAATTATCAGGAGGTCAAATTATGAGTGATTATATAAATGAGAGCAAGATTTTTTCAATACTAGAGGCATCGGCAAACCCAGATAAGACAGAGGTTAGGGAAATTATAGCAAAGTCTAGGGAATGTAGAGGTCTTACTTTAGAAGAAACGGGAAAGCTGTTGTTTTTAGAAGATAAAGATTTACTTGAAGAACTATACCAGGCAGCAAAATACATAAAAAACAAGATTTATGGCAAAAGAGTAGTACTGTTTGCACCTTTATATACCGGTAACGAATGTGTAAACAACTGTCTTTATTGTGGGTTTAGAAGAGATAATAAAGAATTACACAGAAGGACTCTAGAGTTATCTGAAATTGTAAATGAGGCTAAAGCCTTAGAAAAGCAAGGTCATAAAAGACTACTTTTGATATGCGGAGAACATCCTAAGACAGATGTAAAGCATTTCACAAAGGCTATGGATGAAATATATAAGTCAACGGATATAAGAAGAATTAATATAGAGGCTGCACCAATGACGGTTGAGGACTACAAGGAGTTAAAACAAGCGGGAATAGGTACTTATGTTATTTTTCAGGAGACCTATCACAGGGAAACCTATAAAAAAATGCACCCGGTAGGAACAAAAGCCAATTTTGATTGGAGGCTAACTGCTATAGACAGAGCTTTTGAAGGTGGAATAGATGATGTTGGTGTGGGAGCTCTACTTGGACTTTATGACTACAGATTTGAGGTTTTAGGTCTTTTAATGCATTGTATGCACTTTGAGGAACGCTTTGGTGTGGGACCTCACACAATTTCAGTTCCAAGGCTTCGCCCTGCATTAGGATGGGGATTAGGTGATGTACCTTATCTTGTAAATGATGAAGATTTCAAAAAAATCGTTGCGATTTACAGATTATCGGTTCCTTATACGGGAATGATTCTTTCTACAAGAGAGAATGCAGAGTTTAGGGATGAGTTGCTTAGTTTGGGGATTTCGCAGATAAGTGCAGGTTCAAAGACAAATCCCGGTGGTTATGAAGAAAACGATGATAAGGCAGATCAGTTTGAAATCAGTGATAACAGAAGTCTTCCTAAAATGCTTGAGACCATTTGTGACAAAGGATATATTCCGAGCTTTTGTACAGCATGTTATAGAAGATGTCGTACAGGAGAACATTTTATGGAGTATGCAAAAGAAGGAGAAATACATGAGTTCTGTCAGCCTAATGCCATACTTACTTTTAAGGAAAATCTCATAGACTATGGAAATAACGTGCTTCGTGAGAAAGGTGATTTAATAATAAAGAAAGCTTTAGATGAAATAGATGATGAAAACATGAAAGTTGAAACTATCAAAAAGCTTAAACAGATAGAAGAGGGAAAGAGAGACCTTTACTTCTAGTGAGCAGTTCCTAATTATACCGGGGGAAAGGAAGTGTTGTTTTGGATACTAAATATTATTTGATTATGGCTCAAAATTCATCAGAAATGCTTGTTATAAATAAATTATTAAACGAGAATAAAATAGAGACAGATCTTGTGCCCGCACCTCCTGAGTGGGGTACGGTATGTGCAATTGCAATCAAGATTAACGAAAAAGAGTTGGAGACATCAAAAAATCTGCTTCAATTAGCCGGGTTTTTTAACACCCAAATATTAGAGGATCGTAAATTGAAGCTTCAAGGCCTTATAGACAAAAAGCTGGGCTTGGTTGTGTCAGAGGAATTTATCAATATACTTAAAAAAATTGAAAACGGCGAGGAACTCAATAAAGAAGAGATTATTTACCTTCTAGCCACCGATAAAAAAAGGGAAGTTGATACAATATTTGCAGCTGCCAATCGTATAAGAAAAGAGACGGTAGGCGATGTAGTGGAAATAAGAGGGGCAATAGAATTTTCCAACTACTGTAGGAAAAACTGCAAATACTGTGGTATTGGAGGGAAAAATTCCGAGGTTAAGAGATATAGAATGAGTGAAGATGAGATAATGGAGGTTGTGGAGTATCTACAAAGCCTTGGGATTAGAACTGTAATACTTCAGTCGGGAGAAGATCCTTTCTGGACCACACCTAAAATATTGAGCATTATAAGGAGAATTAAAGCAGCTACAGGTATGAGGATTACTTTGAGTGTTGGTGAAAAGTCTTTTGAGGAGTATGCTCAATTTAAAAATGCCGGTGCCGATAACTTTCTATTAAAAATTGAAACTACAAATAGAGACCTTTTTAAAGAAATTCATCCCGATGATGACTATGACAAAAGGCTTCAGTGCTCTAAATGGCTAAAGGAACTAGGGTATATCAACGGATCAGGGAATATTATCGGACTTCCCGGGCAGACGGTAGAAGATATAGCAAGTGATATCGAGTTTTTTAGGGATATGGGCATTAATATGATTGGTATAGGTCCCTTTATTCCTGCTAAGGGTTCACCTTATGAAAAGCTCTCTCACGGTGATATAGAACTTACTCTTAGAACAGTGGCGGTTACGAGAATTGTCTGTAAGAAGGTTTACATTCCATCTACAACGGCTCTTGCATCGTTGAGTAAAGATGCACAAGTGTGGGCATTGAATGCAGGGGCAAATACTATAATGCTGATAAACACCCCTAAGGAGTATAGATCGAGTTATAATATCTATGACAACAAGAATATGGTGGATTTAGATTCGGCTGTTTATGCCGTAGATAAGGCAGTAAACAGGAGGCTTCCTTCTTATATAAAGTTGCCGAATTTGAATTTGGAGGCTAATAATAAAGAGATGCTCTCATGAGAGTATGAATCTTTAGTAGAAAGAAGACTTAGCGATAGGTGCAAATGTTTTTTTTAAGACCTTTTATAAGTTGCTATATGAGTGAAGAGATTTGTGTTTGATATAAATCCAATTGATATAAAGACCAGAGTATATCTGTAGGAAAGGTGGAATCTAGGATGAATAATACGCCTATAGCAAATAGGCTTCATATTGCCATATTCGGGAGGCGAAATGCGGGAAAGTCCACATTAATTAATGCCCTTACTGGACAGGAAATTGCAGTGGTATCGGAGGTTCCAGGGACAACGACAGACCCTGTTTATAAGACAATGGAGTTACTGTCCCTAGGACCAGTTGTTATTATTGATACTGCAGGAATCGATGATGGTGGTGATTTAGGAAACTTACGAATAGAAAAAACATATGATGTCTTAAGAAAGACAAATTTCGCTATCTATGTGTTGGATGCACAAGAGGGAATAACCGAATTTGACAGAAAGTTTATAGAAGAAATAAAAAGCAAGGAAGTAGCGATTGTTGCTGTCCTAAACAAAAGTGACAGAAGAAGAATAGAACAGCACGAAATTCTTGAGTATAAAAAGAAACTAGGAGTACCAATATGCGAGATAAGTGCAATCAATAAGAGTGGAATGGAGGAATTAAAGCAACTTATTGCTAAGCATGCAAAATTTGATGAAGCCAATCTTACCATAGTAGGGGACTTAATAAATCCCGGTGATGTAGTTGTTTTGGTAACACCTATAGATAAAGCTGCACCCAAGGGTCGCCTTATTTTACCTCAACAGCAGACCATTAGAGATATAATAGATAATGACGCTATAGCTGTGGTCACAAAGGAATATGAGTTGAAGCAAACCTTTGAAAGCTTAAGAAAAAAGCCCTCCTTGGTTATTACAGATTCTCAGGCTTTCAAGAAAGTTTCAGCTGATACACCAGAGGATATAAGACTTACTTCCTTCTCAATACTTTTTGCAAGGTATAAGGGTGAGCTTGAGGAAATGGTAAAAGGACTAAAAAAGATTAAGAAGCTCAAGGCAGGTAGCAGAGTATTAATAGTAGAAGGTTGCACTCACCATCGTCAGGAGGAGGATATCGGAAAGGTAAAAATACCGCGTTGGATAAAGGAAATGACTGATGTGCAAATAGAATTTGAATGGGCTTCAGGAACATATTTTCCTAAAGATCTTGAAAGATTTGATTTGATTGTTCATTGTGGAGGATGTATGCTAAATAGAATGGAGATGCAATACCGACTAAATCTTTCACGTCAGAAAGAAATCGCAATTACAAATTACGGTATGTTGATTGCATCGAGGCATGGAATATTGAAAAGGGCATTACAACCATTTCCTTCAGTATATAATGAACTCAATTAATGTTTTATGCTGGAATTTGAGTTGAAAAGACAGAGGTACATGATTTTTCGAAAATAAAAAGTGCAAAGTGCTTTTTAAAAAAATATGTATTGTTTTTAGAAGAATATAAATTAAAAAAGGGGAATTTATATATGATATATCTTGATAATGCTGCCACTTCCTTCCCTAAGCCCGACAAGGTCTATGAAGAAATGCTTAAATGTATGAAGGAATATTGTGCAAATCCCGGAAGAGGAGGGCACGAGCTGTCCATCCGATCGGGTAGAGCCGTTATGGAAGCAAGAGAAATTATTGCTGATTTTTTTAATATAAAAAACCCCATGAGATTAATTTTTACTAAAAATGCAACGGAAGCATTGAATATTGCCATTAAGGGAGTACTAAAAGAGGGCGACCATGTAATAACTACAAGCATGGAGCACAATTCAGTTATAAGACCTTTAAAAACGCTAGAGAAGGACATAGGGATTGAACTTACCATAGTGCAAGGAAATGAATTTGGCGAAATAGACCCCGATGAAATAAAGAAAAGTATTAAGAACAATACAAGAATGATTGTCAGTACCCTATCCTCAAACGTAAATGGCATAATTATGCCAATAGAGAAAATTGGAAACATTGCTAAAAAGAGTAATATTATTTTTTTGGTTGATGCTTCTCAGGGTGCAGGAACTATTGAAGTGGATGTAGAATCTAGTAATATAGATATGCTGGCATTTCCCGGTCACAAATCCCTACTTGGACCACAGGGAACAGGTGGACTATATGTTGCGGAAGGACTTGAAATAAGTTCAATACTGCAAGGCGGAACCGGAAGTAGTTCTGAAAACTTATTTCAGCCGGAAATATTGCCAGATGCATTGGAAAGTGGTACACTAAATACTCCTGGTATAGTTGGATTAGGTCAAGGTGTAGGTTTTATTAATTCTTTTGGACTTTTGAATATGAGAAATTACAAAAGTTTGTTAATAAAACAAATATATGATGGACTTTCTCATATAAATGGGGTTATAATATATAGTAAAAAAGAGTCTAGTAACAATTCTGGTATTATAGCTTTCAATTTTAAAGAAATTGAATCTACCGAAATTAGCTATGTACTAGACAAAGCTTATGGTATTGCTTCACGTGCAGGGCTACATTGTTCACCAATGGCTCATAAGACTATAGGTACCTTAAAGGGTGGCACAGTTCGACTTAGCGTAGGTTGTTTCAACACAAAAGAGGAAATTGATATATTGCTAAGTGCTTTGAAGGAAATATCCGATAGTTTAAAATTGAAGGATTAATAATCAACATAATATGTAAAAGTGTAAAATATTGCTCCATAAAATTTATATGTTGGAAATTCTAATGGTATTATGCTATAATAATATTTAGAATAAAAATAAGAATATAGAATATAGAATTAAATCGTACTGTGGCATAGTCACAAGAATTCGGAACCCTAGCATTCAGCTTTCAGAATATTAAACTCTTCCTTATTCTGAGTGCTGAATCATGACTCCTGAATTCTCCATCTAGGCGTTGCAATGGTTAGCTTAGAGTAAAAAGGTTTGCCTAAAACAAGCTTTTTTAGAGGAATTATATATCTATATTATTAAGATTCATTTTAAAAATAATATACAGTACTGAAATACATGATACCAATAAGATATATGTGTTGTGTATTTTGTAGTGTTTGATTGTAAAATGTTAAAAAGATATGGGGTTTGAGGGGGATTATTTGATGCTATTGGATCTATTTAGCAGTAAAACTTCTATGGTTTGCATTGACGTAGGATATAGAAATATAAAAGTTGTTGAAGTTTCGGTTAAGAAAAACAACTCTATTTTTATAGAAAACTATGGTATTGTTCCTACACCACATAATAGCATAAAGAATGGTGCTATATACGATGTGGATACAGTTTTGACTGCAATAAAAGCCCTTATTAAAGAACAGGGCATGAAGGCAAAAAATGCAAAGATAATTATGTCAGGTACCAATATTATCACACGTATCTATTTAATAAACAAGGTAATTGGTGAAAATGAAGATTTCACAATAAGAAACTCTATGCCTCAATTTTTACCTGTCGATATAGATAATTATAGAGTTGATTATAAAATCCTCCAAACAATTAAAGAGAGAAATGAAGAAAAATATAAAGTATTCGTAACTGCTGTTCCTAGAAATATTCTTCAAAGTTATGTTGATGTATTACAGGGGTTAGACCTAAAACCTTTAGCCGTTGATATTCCTGCAAACAGTACCGCAAAGTTTTTTAACAGGGAAATATACACAAAGGACATGGAAGAATATTATTCAAAGAGAAAGTATAAAAAAATCGAAGGAGACACTTTTGCAGTTCTGGATTTTGGGTCGGAGACAACCATTGTAAATTTCCTAAAAGACAGAGTGCTTGAATTTAATAAGGTTATTCTTTCTGGAAGTTCAAATATGGACGATCATATTTCAAGAGAATTGGGCATATCTTTGCTTGAAGCTGAAAAAATCAAAAAGACTTACGGGATGGTACCACCGAACAATCTATCAAAGAGGGACCATGTTGTAGCTTATGGTAAGATAAGTGCCTTTATAGAAAGACTTGCAAAGCAAATTGTTAAATGTTTCGAATTTTATATTGACCGTTGCTATGGTACCCCGATATCAAAGATATTTATTATCGGTGGGGGGTCTCAACTGAACGGACTTAGTCAATACTTATTCCAGCTTTTTAATGTGCCGGTATATCCTGTTGGACTTCTTAACTTAAAAGGCGTTGATCTTAAGAAAAATCTTGACAAAGATAAATTAAATTATCTTATAAACTCAGTTGGAATCTCATTGTAGTTTTATATAAAAGAATAAATGAATTTTTATACCCTAGTTTAAAAAACTGGGGTATTTGTATTTTGTCTTGAATATATTTATAATATAATAAAAATAATTGTTTTTTTTCAGACTTTGATTAAATTTTAGAGTATAATATATTAAAATAGTAAATGAGGTGTTTATTGTGAATGAAAATACATTAAAAAAAATAATATCGTTAGTGTTGATAATTATTCTGTTTATATTTATCTTTAGAGTTGTATCTTGGCTAGCTTATACCTTATTGCCTATTGCAGTGCTAATATGTGCAGGATATATAGTATATAAGTTGGTTAAAAAAGGCTAAGACCCTTTTTAAGAATAATCTAAATATATTAGTCTGGTAACCTAATAATCAGTTTATAAATAAACAGGAGAAAATTCTCCTGTTTTTATAATAAAGCTTTGAGATTTTCCCAAAGTACATCACAAAGTTCGGCAGGTTCATTATTGTTTCCGTAGTCTTCCAAAGAAAAAGCACTATTGCCTATTTCGCAACCTTTTTCATCAAAAGCTGAAGCAATATAAAAGTTTGCATCTCTAAAGTTTCTTCTTTGGAAAATTTCAATTATCTGAGCGATGCTAAGAAGTGGCAAGCAATCTTCCTTGCTGAAGGTAGTAGGTCTTTCATAAGCGAATTCAAAGTCCTCATCTTCAAAATCAAAATCTTCATCTCCAAATTCCCCATCAAAACTATATTCAGACTCTTCTTCGTAGATATTTGATTCGTTATTAACTAAATCATCAACACTGTCTTCATCGGTGGCTTTATCATCGTTTTCAGGACGCCGAATATCAACTAAGGTTATGTGATTTCGATTTAATATAATTCCACCTACGACAAAATCAATTTCGTCATATTCTTCTGTTTCAGCATTTTTACATATATAAGCTACTGCAAGGTCATGCTTTTCTGGAAGCCAAAGCTCTCGAAGACTTACTTTTTGACTTTCTGTAAGGCTTTCGATATCTTTCTTTGTAATATTCCTTTTCATACTGTAATCACCTCATAGGTTAATTTTGTATTTGAAACTTTTTGTTTTACATTTTTTAAGAGTCAATGTAAAATGCTTATTGCGAAAAAATATAGTTGTTTTTAGAATTTTTATTAATTATAACAAAGATATAGTGAAGTAGCAATAACAATAACCACAAAATGTAAGATGCTACGTTTTATACACAAAAAATATTTTTTAATATTGTTCTTATGAGCAAACAAATATATACAAATTTAAATTGGATTTGACAAATTTCAAAAATGTGTATTTAATATTTAGTAGAGATAATAAAATAAAACAATTCTTAATGATAGTATCCTTAGGAAACTGAATTTTAGGGTTTATAAACAGGAGGCGTATAGAATATGAAGACGGGAAGAGTGATTTATAATGATTATTGACATGAAACAAACACGTTCAAAAGGGAGTACGGATTTTATTTTTTCTGTGCCTGAGAGTCTAGAATTATTTCATGCACAGGTCAGATTAGGTGAAGAAGGTTATGATATTGCTTTAATACAGAATAAGGAACGAATTTTGATACTTAGTAACGAGGAAGTTCCAATTAATGTGACAGGGATGTTATCTAGAGAAAAGGTACTATATAATATTAAAAAGCTTAATGGAGACATATGTGGTGAAATCGCTTTAAAAGTGGTACAGAAGTTCCTGACAAGATACAAATATATTCAAATTAACTTCAATGCCGAGTTGCTAAATTGTTATGAAGTAGAAATGGACAAAGATCAGAAATATGTTTGTGTGTATTTAGGAGATAGGCAAGTTGCATTGATAGAAAAGTCAAAGGTTTTAAGCGATAATTTGGACTCTTATAAGATATATTTAAAAGATGAAAAATACATTCAAATAGTATGCTTATATGTGGTGTATTATGAACATGCTACATCGGCAAACTATAATGAATTTACATATAAAACAAAGAAGACAAGTTTTGAAAACAGTACTAATAAAGTGTTGAAAAGTAAATACAATCCTCAATTTAAAGAACAATGCTAACATGTTTTTGGTTCTATCCAATAAAAATTTGTTGCTGTTTTAATAATGGATTATGCTTTTTTAGCAATTTGCCAAGTTAAAAAGAACATCAATATAAATAACGGAGCTAGAAGTAGAGCGTAATTATTTCCAATTAAGAGATTAACCAACCATACTCTTATAACATTTCCGCCATCAAGAAAGCTAGTAAATGTGCCTTGATAATTCTCAAGGCTGTAGTTTAAACTCGTTGCAAGGTTAGTGTACATTAAAGCCATGCTAGAAGCGGAATAAAGATGTATTATAACAATTGGAACTCCGATCAAGAACGAGCGTATAACATTGCCCTTTGTGGCACAACAGACAAGAGCAACAGTTCCTACGATATTGACCAAGTCGCCAAGGGGGATAAAATTTATACCAGGGAGAATAAAGGCTAGAATCAAAGCAACAGGCATTAATAGTATTGCTGTTACTACCACTGAGGGAAAACCAACAAGAACTGCGACATCAAGGGCAATATATGTTTTCCCGATACTGGGAAAACGCTTTTTGATAAACTCTTTCATTGCGTCAGAGATAGGTATTAGAGAAATGCCCACAATACTTGCCATTTTGGGTAAGATGTATATCACCGCAGAAATTCCAAAGGCAAGTTCTGTTGTTTTTCTGATGTCTAAACCTCCACTTATACCGAGAGCAATGCCTATAACGAAGCCTATAATCATAGGTTCACCAGCTAGTCCTATTTTTTGTTTCATTTTTTCGGGGTTAGCCTCTATTTTGTTAATAAAGGGTATTTTATCAATTATTTTATTTCCGATAACTCCAAAGGGGAAGTATGCTGCAGCTGATAGAGTAGGTATAGATATACCCTCCATACCAGAAAATTTACTTACCATAGGTGCACTTAAATCGGCAATCTTAAGTGTAATTATGCTGATTGTTATAGTAGCAAATGCAGCAAGAAATATGTTCTGAGTAGCACTATAAACTAAAGCACCAGTAAATATAAAGTGCCAGTAATTCCATAGATCTATATTCACTGTTTTAGTTAGTTTTGCTAACAGCAAAACTATATTAACTGCCATGATAATAAGTATGAATAAGGGGGCGAATCTGAAATTCCAGGTGATTGCTGCTAAAGGTGGCCAGCCTGCGTCGAGGACATTTAGATGAAGGCCTGTTCTTTCGATAAGAGCCTGTATAACTGGTGTTATTATGGCAACAAAATAATCAAAAATAATGAATATACCAAGGAAGCCAATTCCTATAGTAAAGGCAGATACTATAGCAGTTTTAAGTTTCACTCTGAATATAAGTGCAAGTAAAAAAATTATTACTGGGAGTAAAACATAGGACTCAAATCCAAGAACGTATTGTGCGGCTTGTCTAATAATTTCCATTAAAATTCTCCGTATTTATGTCGATTTTTAAATCCTAATATATTATACAGTTTTTTCGCTATAATTCAAGTGTAAAGCAGTTAATATATTGCTATTTATGTAAACCTTAAGGGTGTATATTATCTCTAATATTATTGGATAAGTTCTCAGATTGTGGTATTATATATTTGTTCACATTTAATAAAAAGTAACAAGAATTGAAGGATGTAAAGTGGCTTATTGATGGATTATTAGTTGCTTTTAGGAATGATTGACCATGGAGGTTTTAAATGTTTGGTAAAAATAATGTTCAAAAAAATTTTAAAAAGCAAATGAAGGAGATTGAAAAAGATTTAAAGTCAAAAGAGAAGCAAGATGAGGGGGCACTTAGCAATAACCTTTTCAAATTAAGGTTTTATGGATACACTCATGGTAATAGAAAAGTAAGGTTTGGGAAAATGTTTTCAGGGGGCATTTTTTCAATAATAGGTATTATTTTTGTTATAAGGATTATTTTATCTATAGTTTCATCCTTTATGTATCAGCCTTATTTAGGTTCTGACCTGATAAATAGTTATTATGATGGTGATTATTCACAGTCTATTATGTACAGCGACAAATTACTAAAAAAAGATCAATATAATTATAGTGCGTTATTATATAAGGCAAAGTCACTAAGAGCTTTAGAAAAATATGAAGAGGCAATTGAATGTCTTAAAAAGCTAGAAAGTACAAGTATAGATGATAACCCAGAGGTTTTAAAAGAATACGGTAATTGTTATGCGGATTTAGCGAAACATGAGGATGCTATAAATTATTATGAGAGAGCAATGGAGATAAATTCTTATGATGATATTGTGGCTGCAGCTTTAGGCTGGGAGTATTATTATATAGGAAAATATGAAAGAGCCACAGCTTATGCCCAAAAAGCCTTTACTCTGAACAATGATAACAGAGATGCAAAAAGGCTTATTAATGAATTGGAAAAGGTGTCGGCTGAAGATAAAAACAATACAGATGTCACCAGCTAATAAATTTTTGTTCTCGAAATTATCAAACAAAACTTACTTAAAAGCAATTTTATACTATTTTTATATAGTTTATTGGACTAAAAATACTACTAAATCAATACAAAAACAACTATAAATTAAGCTTGTTTTTCAAAATTATAATAATAAAATTATGATAATATATATATATGAGTGTGTTTTTTTAGGAAGGTTGATTTTATGAAAAAAAGGTTTATGATTTTTGCCCTTGTCCTGACTTGTATTTTAGCATGTTGTAAAACTGCCTATGCTTTAACTCCGGCACCTAGGATAGAAGGGACAATATTTTTACCAGAAGGCAAGGTTGCACCACCAGGAGGAATTAAGCTTAAGGTAATAGCGGAAGCTAGTAATTCAGTCCGTACTTTTGAAAGCATGATAAATGAAGGAGAAAACTCTACGAATTATTGGCTTACTGTTTTATCTGATTTAAATAATAAACTTACAGAAGGAGAGAGCTTGAATATTGTACTTGAGAAGGGAAATGTAATAAGGGGTGAAATAAGACTTCCCGAAGATGAAGTTGCTGGAAAAGGTGGTTTTCCTGT
>JAAYPF010000086.1 GCA_012519925.1 Clostridiaceae bacterium | reverse complement strand
TTTGATTTGTAGCATCAAGCGGTAATACAGTAACCATCAGAAGCTGTTTTTCGTCTTCTTCCATGCTACTTCTGTAATCTGCTATATCTATATCTGTAACTTTTATATATTTTGATTCCTCATTTTCGTTTTTGCCCTCTTCATCAATATTTTCCTGACTTGTGCTTTCTTCTTTTGTAGTATCATCTTTTGACTCTTCTTCCTTAGTCCCCTCATCTTTTGGCTTTTCTTCTTTAGTTTCTTCTCCTTTTGTAACCTCTTCATTTACCTCTTCTTTAGTATCTTCAGGAACTTCCCCTTTCAGTTCCCCCTCACTAATTGCAGGTGTCTCCAGAGTTTGCTCCGCAAAAATATATATACAATTATTAATCTGCAAAAACATTACTAAAACTACAAAAAACCATACCAAGTGTTTCTTTAACATATCAGAACTCCTATCTTGTCAATATACCTAATGATTCCATTACATAATTAAAATAAGTCACTTGATCATATTGAATACGCGTTTCTACAGGCATTCCATTAGAAAGATTTACTTTGTAACCATTTTTACTTATTATGTATGTATTATCCGGTACTATATCAACTTTAAAATAACTAGTGCCGCTCTCGTTATCGGTAGTTATATCAGTATCCATTCTTACTACTTTTCCCGAAATAGTACCATACACTGTCTGTGCCAGTCCCGAAATAGCTATATTAACTTTATCTCCCATAGAAATACGTGCTATACTACTGGAATCCACATAAGCCTGTATTTTGTATTCGTCCTGCTCCGATGCAATATTAGCAACTGCACTTCCTGCCTGCACTACCATTCCTTCTTTATATTCCGCCAACATATGTATCTTACCTGTAGCATTAGCCTGTACCTGATATTCTTCCTGTCCGCTTCCAACAGCTTCAAGTTGAATCTCTATATTGGTCAATTCGTTTTGAAATTGCTGTATAGAATCCTCTACTGTTTTTAGAGTAGAATAATATATCTCAGTTATTTTACTTTGATTTTTTTCTATTTCACTCTCTATTTGCGCATCAGAATAACCGTAAGATTTATATGTTCCTACATCAACCTTTTGTTGTGCAATCTGACTTTTGTAGTTTTCAAACTGGAAATAATAGAGATTATCTTTTTCTTCCCCTTCTACAAAATAGTTTACATCATCTTTTATAGATTCCACCAATTTTCTATGTTGCGTTATACTCTCTATATAAAGTTCCTTTTTACCTTCTAATTGCTTTGCCTGTAAATCAAAATCGGTACTTTTTACAGTTAACAGCACATCACCCTTTTCAACATATTTCCCTTCTTCAATGTTTATATCGATTATTTTACCACTATATGGTGCCATAACATAGTTTTTATTGATGCTCTGCACAGAACCTGCTGCTTTTATTATATCTACTTTAGGTGTTATAAAACTCCAAATTACAACTGCAATTATTAAGGCAATAACAGCTACTATTATTATATAACCAAGCTCAGGAAGCTTTTTATCATAAAGCAATCTACTGTCTTTTAATTCATCTAAGGTTTTAGTCTGCTTACCCATTATCTGCACGCTCCATAAATACATCTGCTGTTATTATTCCA
>JAAYPF010000085.1 GCA_012519925.1 Clostridiaceae bacterium | reverse complement strand
TAAAAGAGTATACGGGCAAAGACCCTTTAAAATGTAGTGATTGCGGAGGAGAAATGCTTTTATATAAAGTAGTTTATAGGAATAAAAGCGGTGATCTACGAGAATATGGTGGTATGGATATGTTCATTATATTACTGAGTACAATTGCGATACTTCCAAACATGTTTATAAGCAGTGATTGGGGAAAAGTATTGGGTACTTTGGCACAGACGAATGCAGGACAGTCATTTAATATACATATTATATCATATGATATAATGACCTTAATGAGTACTAAAAAAAGAGAATGGGCAAAAGCCTAAGGGAATGTCAAATAACTGGACATTCTCTTAGGTTTGCAACTTGTTTTTTTGAATAATACGCATTTGAACGGCGGCGAGTACTCGCCTTTCCCACAAATAGCAATCTACTACATGGGTTTAAGCGAGGCTTTGGTCCCCCCCCTTTTTTGTTCAGTTAAGTCTTACTTTATGCTTTCTCTAAATCGTTGATACTTATCTCTCTAGAATGGTGGGTATGCATCCAATCCTTGTTGTTTTTTCTCAAAAAGCCTTGAATAGTTATAGGCATCCAAGTCAAACAATAAAGCGGATATATTATAAAAGCAACCAAAACTTTTGGGGAAAATTTCTTTTCTATAAGTATTACTATTGGGCCATAGAAAAACTGTAATGTCCCAAATATATACCATACACCAACAGGAAAAACATACTTCAAGCTGAAAAAAGGGGACTGAGGGAATATGGTTTGAATCCACATCATAATAGTTATTAAACCTATAAAAATAAATCTTATAGGTTGAAACAGGTATATTGCATTGTCAAAGGAGGTCAAATCGCTATCCTTAAAAGCTTTTTTAAAAAGTGGACCTAAAAAACGGCTTGCACAATCTGCATGTCCTTGCATCCATCGTATACGTTGATTCCAAGATTGCTTTAAAGTAAGAGGTTTTTCATCATATACAACAGCATTATGTGCCCATGCTACCTTTAAGTCACTTAGAGCAAGTTTCATTGTAAATTCCAAGTCTTCTGTAAGACATGTAGCACCCCAACCAATTTGCTTCAAAATATCCACATCTACACAAAAACCTGTTCCGCACAGACTACAGCTTAATCCAAGATTGTATCTTGGAAGTTGGAATATCCTGTTTGATAGCCAGAATGCAATAGAATAGGAGCAGGTTATCCACGAATCATAGGGGTTTTTACTATCAATATAGCCCTGAACTACTTTGTGCCCTTGACAAAGTTTTGCATTCATTTCAAGAAGATAATTTGAAGTTACGAGATTATCTGCATCAAAAACACTTATTGCATCATATTTTTCCTGCATGGAAAATATTTTTGAAAACATCCACTCTAAAGCATGACCTTTACCACGCAGTTCATTATTAGTTCTTTTGTACACTAATGCACCATGATCAGCAGCAATTTGAGCGGTGTTATCCGTGCAATTGTCAGCTATTACAAAAACATCATAAAGATCTTTAGGATAGTTCTGTTTAAAAAGGCTTTCAATTACATGAGCAATAACTTTTTCCTCATTATGGGCGGCAATAATTAAAGCAAATTTCTTTTTGGGAGCATAATTTTTTGAGTCGGTATCCTTTCGCTTTACCCAGCCAAAAATGGAAATGCCAAAAAAGTAGCACCCTGCAATAAAAATTATCACCTGTATTAATTGTGTAGTATGGTATACTACATTATTCAGTAGTGATAACATTTGATTCCTCCATATGAAATGTATATATTGAACTTTAATTAAATTTAGTTCTCAGTTTTATTTTGCTCTTAATAAGGAAAAATATTTATGATAAATAAATAATAAAATATGTTATAATAATATAGTAAAATATGAAATTATTTAAAATGTGTTGCAAGCAATTGTTTTTGGAGTTAATAATCGGGTAGATTGTATTCTTCTATGAAAAGTCGTTTTTGAAACTTTTGATGTAAAGTTTTCTCTGCTTATTACAGAGGTTCTTATTTTTTAAGATTGCTACCAAATTAAAACTACGGGGGTAGATTTGATGACGAAGACCTATTATAACGATGCAGTAATCGGAAATTCGCGTATGCTTGCATGCTTAAACAAAAAAGGTGAATTAGAAAGGCTGTTTTGGCCGCACATTGATTATCCTCAGCACGTTGAGCGTTTTATGACCGGTATTTTTGATATGCGTCACAATAATAGTACATCGTGGTTTGGTGAAGACAATTGGCAAATAGTCCAAGCCTATATTGAAGATACCAATATACTCAAGACTATTTTGACAGACACTAACTGGGGACTACGTATTGAACAGCTGGATTTTGTCTTACCCGATGATGATGTCTATATAAGGCAATATGAGATTGAAAATATAGGTACTCAAGATTTTGAATTGGGTTTTATGCAGTATTCGTCAATGATCACAACTACTCCTGATTTAAGGAGCATACTTTTTGATTTTGATACCGATTCATTGATTCATTATAAGCATAATTATTACATCTCTATTTTTTCGGATATTGAAGTTTTTCAATTTCAATTAGGCAATAATGCTATTGACTCGGCAAGACATACCTATTTGAATGGTTTTGACAGTATCGGTATGATGAAAGATGGAGCCATGTCATGGAAGATAGGTACTGTTAAACCTGGCGAAAAAAAGAGTTTTAATTTGTTTTTATGTGCTTCCCACACGCTAAAGGGAGTAAAAAAGCTAAATAGAGAATATAGAGCAATAAACGTAAATGAACAATATGAAAAAACCAAAAAATATTGGTTGGAGTTTTTAAGGGAAGCCAAACAGTTTAGAACTGGTGAGACCGCCATTGATAACTTATACAAAAGGTCACTGCTGGTTTTTAAGCTTATGTCCGATGAAGAGACAGGTGGGCTTTTAGCCTCGGCGGAGATTGATGAGGGCTTTACCAAATGTGGGAGATATGCTTATTGTTGGGGAAGAGATGCGGCTTTTATTATTAGTGCTTTAGATGCGGCAGGACTCACAAAAGCCGTAGATAAGTTTTATGATTGGGCTGCACAGACTCAAGATGATGATGGTTCATGGCACCAGAGATATTATATGGATGGTAATCTTGCTCCTTCATGGGGGATGCAGATTGATGAAACAGGTACACTTATCTGGGGAGTATTAAAGCACTATGAGGTTACGAAGGATAAGACCTTCCTTGAAAACATGTGGAATACTGTACAGAAGGGTGTAGACTTTCTTGTGAAGTTTATAGATTCTGAGACAGGACTTCCAAAGCCAAGCTATGACCTTTGGGAAGAAAGAGTAGGCGAGCACACCTATTCGTGTGCAGCGGTATATGCTGGTATTAGGGCGGGAGTTAAAATAGCCGAAATATTGGCAGTTCCTAAGGAAAATGTTAATCATTGGGACGTAGTTGCCGAAGATATTAAAAAAGCAATGGAAACTATTCTGTGGAAGGATGAGGCAGGCAGGTTTATCCGGAGTGTAAGGACAAAGCTTAATCCTTGGGGAAGTGAACATTCTCACCACACAACTATTATAGAAGTGAATTCAAAAGGCTATCGAAGAGATGTTACTTTAGAAGATTGGACAATTGATGTAAGTTTGTTGGGTGTGACAATTCCTTTTGAAGTATTTGATGCAAAAGATAAAAGAGTTGCAGCTACTGTTGAAGCTATTGAAAGAGCTCTTACATCTCAACCTGCCGGGGGAATAAAAAGATATGAGAATGATAATTATATTGGTGGAAACCCATGGGTGTTAACAACGCTTTGGGTTGCACTTTATCATATTGAAGTGGGGAATTTGGAAAAAGCAAAAAGTTATTTATATTGGGCAGCGAAGTCTAATACTGAACTAGGCTTGTTGCCAGAACAGGTAAATAAAGATACTGGTGAGCCTTGTTGGGTTATTCCTCTAACATGGTCCCATGCTATGTTTGTTTTAGTATTGGCCAAATTAATTGAAGCAGGTGCCTTTTAAAGACACAGGCAAAACTAGATAAGGTGGTTTCTAAAATAACTGACCACTTTTCCCTTTCAAAAAAGTAGGATTATATCGAATAGATGATATAAATATTGACTAATTATAAAATGCCTAATGGGAGATATAAATGGCAAAACGAAAATCAGTTTTTGTATGTCAGGATTGCGGATATGAAAGTAACGGGTGGCTCGGGAAGTGCCCAGCATGTAATAATTGGAACACTTTTGCCGAAGAAATCCAAGACGCGTCTGTAGGTTCAAAAAATAAAAATGTGCTGTTTGATGTAAAGCCTGTTAATATCAATGATATTGAAATAGACAATGAAGAGCGATATTCTACGGGTATTAAGGAGATGGACCGCGTATTAGGTGGCGGTATTGTGAAAGGCTCACTTGTGCTCGTGGGTGGTGATCCGGGTATTGGTAAATCCACTCTGATCCTGCAAATTTGTGATACTGTTAGAATTGATTCCAAAATAATATATATATCCGGTGAAGAATCTATAAAGCAAATCAAGATTCGAGCCGATAGATTAGGTGTAAGGAATCCGAATCTGTTAATGGTCTCAGAAACAAATTTTAAAGCTATTCAAGTTATAAGTGAGAGGGAGAACCCTGCTCTTATAATTGTTGACTCCATACAAACCATGTTTAACGAGGAGCTTTCCTCTGCACCGGGTAGCGTAAGTCAGGTTAGGGAGATTACGGCAGGTCTAATGCAAATCGCAAAAAGCAGCAATATAGCAGTTTTTATAGTAGGACATGTGACAAAGGAAGGCTCTTTAGCCGGACCAAGGGTTTTAGAGCACATGGTTGACACCGTTTTATATTTTGAAGGAGAACGGCACCTAAGCTACAGAATATTGAGAGCTGTAAAGAATAGATTTGGGTCAACCAATGAAATTGGCATATTTGAAATGAAGGATGTAGGACTTATTGAGGTTGAGAACCCTTCAATGTTGATGATTTCAGATAGAAAAGAGAGCGTTCCAGGGTCGGTGGTTGTGTCAAGCCTTGAGGGAACAAGACCAATGCTTATAGAGATTCAAGCTCTTGTGTGCCCTACCAATTTTGGAATGCCGCGTAGAATGGCAACAGGGATTGATTATAATAGAATAACTTTACTAATGGCTGTATTAGAAAAACGTGTTGGTATGCAACTTCATAACTATGATGCCTATGTAAATGTGGTTGGAGGTCTAAAAGTTGATGAACCTGCATGTGACCTAGGTGTTGTAATGGCAATCGCTTCTAGCTTTCGAAACAAGCCGATAGATTTAAGTACAGTGCTTATAGGTGAGGTAGGGTTGACGGGCGAAGTTAGGGCAATAAATCAGATAGAAAAGAGAGTTATTGAAGCTGCAAGAATGGGTTTTAAAAACTGCATTGTACCAGCAGGAAATATTAAGGTATTAAAACAAGTTAAGGAGCTAAAAGAAATAAATATAAAGCCTGTGGAAAATGTTGTAGAAGCATTAGGGATTCTTTTGTAATACTTCTACGACTATATCATCAATGCCATAGTATGGCTTTATGGAGGGTCTGTTAATGGGCAAAGATAAGAATAATGATTTTGAATTTCTTGAAGTGTTGCGTATGGTTGCTCCAGGAACACCTCTTAGGGAAGGCTTAGAAAGCATTTTGAAAGCAAGAACTGGAGCACTTATAGTTGTTGGAGATTCTCAAGAGATATTGAAACTTGTGGATGGAGGCTTTTTTATAAATAAAGAGTACTCCCAAGCATATCTTTATGAATTGGCCAAAATGGATGGAGCAATAGTATTGAGTAAAGATCTCAAGAAGATACTTTACGCAAATGCCATGCTTATACAGGATACTTCAATTTATACCGATGAAACGGGTACAAGACACAAAACTGCACATAGGGTATCAAAGCAAACTGGAGAAATTGTAATAAGTATTTCGCAGAGAAGAAATATTATTACTCTATATAAAGGGGCTAGAAAATATATTATAAAAGAGAGCTCCGCGATTTTGACGAAGGCTAATCAAGCTTTGCAGACAATGGAAAAGTACAGAAATGTTTTGGATAGTGCTGTGAACAACCTAAGCGTGTTGGAATTTGAAGATATAGTTACGCTAGATGATGTGGCTTTTGTAATTCAGAGAATAGAGATGGTTATGAGGGTTGCAGCAGAGATGGAAAAATACATATGTGAACTTGGAAATGAAGCTAGACTTTTAACTATGCAGTTAGATGAACTTTTGGCAAATGTTGATGGTGATGAAATTCTTATTATTGAAGATTATATGGTGCAAAACTCCAACAGTACGTCGGAACAAATGCAAGAAAATTTAAGACGACTTTCTTTTGATGAACTTATGGAGATATCAAACATATGCAAGATATTAGGTTTTGACCCGGGAGCAAATGCCTTTGATACGGCTATATTTCCACGGGGATATCGACTACTTAGCAAAATTCCAAGAGTACCTCTATCGGTTATAAAGAATTTAGTGGACAGATTTCTCAACTTCCAAGGTATAATAAATGCTACAATAGATGAGCTTGATGAAGTTGAAGGAATCGGAGAAGTAAGAGCGAGAATGATAAAAGAAGGTCTAAGAAGGGTACAGGAACAACTTTTCTTAGATACAAGAAGGATCTGACATAATAAGCTTATTTAAAATACAGTTTATACAATAGTTAAATCACAAAACCAATCATGAAAGCTTAAAAGTTCTCAATAAAAACGAAGGGGCATCGAGTCCCTTCGTTTTTGCCTCTTTCACTTCGTTCGAAAGATGCGTAACAAAAACAAGAGGTTGAAATACAACCTCTTGTTTTATCTTAAATTGTATTTTCCGAGCATTTTAATTCTTTCAAGTTCTTTCAAAATTATGTCATATAGATTAAGATCTAGAGTATTACATATTGAAGCTAGATAAAAGAGATTTCTTCCAATATCTTTTTCAATAAGATCTCTACAGTTCTCGCATAGCTTTCCTTCCAAATGGGTTTTCATACTATTCTGGATTTCTTCAAAGCTGTAATCAAGGGGTAGAGCCTGTTTCTCTGCATTAATCTTAACACAGCCACATTGGGTGACAGACTTAACAATCCCACGGTTTACTCGCCCGTTTGAATCCTGAAACTTAGTAATTTGATCTAGAATGCTTTTGTTTCTTACAAGAAGTTCAGCTACAGTGTATTGGAATTGATCTACCATAATGTCATTCAATATGGTTCACTCCTTAGATGTATTCATTAATATAAAAATCAGAAGTTCTTTTGATATTACTATTATAATTGTAAAAACGGGACTTTGTCAATTAAAAATACGATGGATAAACATGGTAGAGAAGTTGGGGGTTACATATAATATAGCTTCAAGGTGTATTTTAAATTAAGAAATTATTAAAAGTAAAAAATTACTATTGACATAAATATAGGCACATGCTAGAATAAAAATTTTTGACTTTGCATTTTTGTTGTAGTATACTTAATGTGTAGGAATTAGTTGGGATATTTCAGGGTTTTCAAAAATATCTAATTAGCAAATTTTACAAAATGAATTTAATATTTACAGCAGTTGTTTTTTCACTTTGTAGAGTTTTTAGTTTATGCCTTTTCATTAAGTGATGCACCATTTTAAGTTTGAAGAGGTTATCAAATTAAAGTTTTAAGGAAGTAACTTGTTTTACAGTTCGAAAATTTTAGATTTTAATATTTAATAGAAATATAGAAGTTAAACTTGTACAAAGATAAAATAGTTTGTGCTATTTATCTACGGGAGGAGAGAATATGTATAATGTAGGTGATAGGATTGTTTATCCCATGCATGGGGCTGGAATAATAGAGTCTATTGAAGAGAAAGAAATACTAGGCAACAAACAAAATTATTATGTTGTTAGGATACCAGTCGGAGATATGAAAGTTATGATTCCCACAGAGAATGTTAAAGGGATAGGCATAAGGGATGTAATTAGTGAAAAGGATGCGGATAAGGTTTTCTCGGTGCTTGGAAATGATAAAAGCAATTCAACGAGTAACTGGAACAAACGTTACCGGGAGAATATGGTGAAAATAAAAAGTGGAAATATATATGAGGTAGCTGAGGTCGTAAGGTCTTTAATGCTGAGAGAAAAGGAAAAAGGGCTGTCTACCGGAGAAAGAAAAATGCTTAATAGTGCCAAACAGATCCTTGTAAGTGAATTGGTATTGGCAAAGAATATGAATGCTAAAGAGATTGAGAAAATAATAGGCAAGAATATGAATGTTTAAGATTTTGAATATATTTTGTGGCGACAATTTACATATGTTTTAACTTTTGTACTTTCTTGTTGTGCATTTAGAAGGAAAATATTTCATAAGCAAACTCTATTAAGGGAATTATAAGAGGGGCTGTTGCATTATTGATTAAAAATCGTAGTGCAATGCCCCTTTATTGTATTTTTTGGACTATTTGAAATATTTACTTTTTATTTACTTTCTATTATTATGGTAATATCTTTTTCTATTGGAGTGTTGTATATGAAACGTGAAAATAAGTCCTATGTTAGCGTGGTTATAGTTGCGGCGGGTAAGGGGACTAGGATGAATATGGAAGTTAATAAGCAGTACATCAATGTAGGCGGAATTCCTATATTGGCAAGAACTATAGAAAAATTTGATTGTTTGAATTACATAGACGAAATCATTTTAGTGGTTCATTCTGACGATATTCTATACTGTAAGGAAAACATTATTCATGGACGCAATTATATGAAAATAAAGAGTGTTTTGGTTGGAGGAGCAACAAGACAGGATTCTGTTTTTAATGGACTAAAGGAAGTTACAGAAAAAGCAGATATTGTGTTGATACATGATGGAGCAAGACCCTTTATTGATGAAGATAGTATTATCCGTTGTATAGAGGGAGCAGAACAATGTGGTGTAGCTACTGTTGCTGTTCCGGTTAAGGATACGATAAAATCTTCAGATAAGGAGGGTTTTGTTAATTTAACTTTAGACAGAAGTATATTATGGTCTATTCAGACACCACAGGCTTTTAAATACGACATAATTATGGATTCTCACAAGCAGGCTAGGCTTGATGGTTTTATTGGAACCGATGATACTGTCCTTGCAGAAAGGATAGGCAATAAGACAAGGCTTGTTATGGGAACTTACAACAATATTAAAATAACCACAAGGGAAGATTTGAACTTTGCAGAAGCTATTGTTAAAACATGCTAGATGACTTTGGGAGGATGTGTTTCAAAATTGATAAGGGTTGAACATATAACTAAACAATTCGGTGCTTTTGCCGCTGTTAAAGAATTAAGTTTTGAGGTCGAAAAAGGTGAAATATTTGGCTTGTTAGGTGAAAATGGAGCAGGTAAGACAACCACCTTGAGAATGCTTGCAACCATGTTAAGACCGACTAAGGGGACTGCAATAATGGCTGGTTTTGATATTATGAAAGATCCAGAGAAGGTTAGGTCAAAGATAGGAATCCTTTTTGGTGGAGAGACAGGTCTTTATGATAGACTATCTTGTGAAGAAAATATTGCTTATTTTGGGCATCTCAATGATATGAGTAGAGATAAAATAGATGACAGAGTCAAGACCATGGCAAAAGTTTTTGGTATGGAAGAGTATATTAAAAGAAGAGCAGGTAAATTATCTAAAGGAATGAAGCAGAAAGTTGCCTTTGCAAGAGCAATTATTCACGACCCTGACATAATGCTTTTTGACGAGCCGACTTCAGGACTTGATGTAAGTGCAATTAGGGATGTACATGAGTTTATCAGAACATGTAAGAAGGATGGGAAAACCATAGTGTTCTCAAGCCATACTATGAGTGAAGTGGAAAAGCTTTGTGACAGGATAGCTATTATAAACAAAGGAGAACTTGTGGAAAAAGGAAAGATTGAAGAACTAAAGAACAAATACAGTTGTGATAATCTTGAAGACATATTTATTCGATTGGTAGGTGTCAAAAGTGAATTTTAGGCATGTATGGATTGTATTTTCTAAAGAAGTAAAGGATATATTAAGAGATAAAAAAACAATAATCACAAGTATTGTCGTTCCTATGATTATTATTCCTCTATTGAGCATGATAGCAGGAGGAAGTGTGCAAAATATGCAAAATGATATAGAGCAGAATGTTACAATAGGTTTGACACAAGAGTCTAATACGGCACACATTCGAGAACTTATAAAGAGCTATATAATAGCTGATTTTCCAAATATAAATCTTATAGATATTGAAGACCCAATTGAGGCAATAAACGATTCAAAAGTTCGTATTGTTCTTGGGGTTGAAGAGAATTATAAAGAGAAATTAGAACAAGGAGAACCCTTTGTTATTGAGATTATATATGACAAATCTCAGACAAAATCCGAAGGAAGCATGCATATTGTTTCTAATGCAATTAATCAGTTTAACAAGAAAGTTATTGTACAAAGGCTTGAGAAAATGGGTATTGATGACAAAATTCTTAAACCTGTTGAGATTGAGCAAACTAATATTGCTGATGATGAAAAGACTAGCTTGAGCATGCTAGCTATGATTCTTCCTATTATGATAGTAATTCTTATATCTGCGGGAGGGACAGCACCTGCTACTGATTTGGTTGCAGGTGAAAAAGAAAGAAATACTTTTGAACCGTTGCTTACAACTAAGGCAGGGAGATCTTCACTGTTGATAGGTAAATATCTAACAGTAACTCTTTTTTCATTTGTTTCGGCAATAGCTTCAATCTTTGGCATGTTTTTAGGGTATATTATAGCCCCTGAATCAATCACAATGGGCACGGGCACACAGCTTTCGGGATTTAGCCTTCCAGGTGCTGCGATTTTAATGATCTTAATAATTTCTGTATTAATGGGGATGACCTTTGCGGGAATTCAAATTGCATTGAGTACTTACGCAAAATCTTTCCGAGAGGCACAGACTTATTTGTCATTTCTTATAATAATTGCGATGATACCTGGATATGCAACCATTTTAATGCCGCCTAATGAAATGCCCTTGTATATGTTTATAGTTCCTATACTTAATACTATATCTGCATTTAAGATAGTGCTAGGATTAAATATCAATTATACTTACCTTACAATAGCTCTTGCCTCATCGGTGGTGTATGTTATTATTTCGTTAAAAATAGCGGTAACTCTTTTTAACAAGGAGAAGGTACTGTTTAGAAGCTAGTGAGGCATTTTCTAAAAGAGCTTAAGAAATAAATAAAGAAGGAATTTTGTGATAAATGTTGAATTATAAAAAGGTTAATAGTTTTCATGTCTTTTTATCTACTCAATATATTTGGTGAAATATATTAGTGTGTTTTAGAAATACCTTAAAATCCAGAATTATGTTTGTATATTTAATGATCGTATTGAAGGATTTGTATTATAGAACACCTTGTGTGTGGAGGGATGGGATATGTTTTTTAGGTCTAAAAAGGTACCCTCTCATTCAAAAAACAACAAAATTCTTAACGCAATGGAGTTAAACATTGCCTTTGCAGCTATTGTTATAGTATGTATATCAATAGTAGTTTGGGCGACTTTTAAAATAATGTCAATATCCATGTTGCAGCATGCAACAGAAAGCTCTAGAGAACTGATAAAGCAGACCTCCAATAATATTCAGACAAAACTTGAACAATTGGATGACTTTGCAATGACTGTTTCTAGGGATAATAAACTTGCAACTTGTGTCTTACAACATGATGATATAGAGGATGAGAATGAGAAATCAGAAAACCTTAAGCGTATTAATGAAATCATAAACAACTATTGTAGTACAAGAGAAGAAATAGATTACATTTCTATTATTACAAGAGAAAATTTACATATCATAAACGAATACCAGCAAAAGTTGATAGAGGATTTAAGCATTTTAGGGTTCGATGTTAAGGGGTTTAGGGAAAGTAATAAAAAATCTTTATGGCTCAATACCTATGAATCAAATATAGATCCTCAGATATCAACTTCTGAAAATGGTAGAGTGTTTTCAATTATTAAAGGTATATACTCTATTAGTACCCTAAAGAGTCAAGAGATTATTTCAATAAATATTAAGGAAGCATTTCTACATAGTTTGATAGCCGATGTAAAAATTTTAGACCAAAGTAACATTTTTATTATCAGTAGTGATGGAAAATATGTGATGAATATCCAGGATAATAAATTGAATGGACAGCCTGTACCGTATGATTTTGTAAGCGAAATATTAGAGAAAAAAAGAGGCGAATATATTAAAGAGATCGATACAATAGAATACCTCGTCACATATAATACTATTTATGATATAAAAGGAACTGAATTGAATTGGACCATTGTAGATATAACACCTGTATCTTCTATAACGAAAGGTATTTCAAAGGCAATGCAAAATATTCTGTTTATAGGTATTTTGTGCATTGTCTTTGGTTTGATAATATCATTTTTAATTACAAAGCTATATAATTCGAATTTAGATAAAAGATATGCCGAAAAGCATTCGATTATTATGGAGAGAGAAAGGCTTGCGACGTTAGGACAGATGATAGGTGGAATCGCCCATAATTTAAAGACACCTATTATGTCCATAGCAGGCGGTCTTGAAGCAATTAATGATCTTGTTGATGAATATGACAGTTCAATAGGTGATGAGGAAGTAAATAATGAAGATCACCATGAAATTGCATCGGAAATTTTGAATTGGGTGGATAAAATAAAACCATATTGTTCATATATGTCAGATGTAATATCAGCAGTAAAAGGACAAACAGCAAATATGAGCGATTCAACAACATTAAGTTTTACTGTTGGAGAGTTGGCAAAACGAGTAAAGATACTGATGAGTCATGAACTTAAAAAGAACAAATGCGAATTAGATATTGACCTGAAAGTAAAAGAGAATATAAAAATAAAGGGTGAAATTAATAATCTTGTTCAAATAATGAACAATCTTATATCAAATTCAATAGAGTCATACAACGGTGAAAGTGGAAAAATTGATTTAGTAATACAAAAGAAGGCTGACAATATCGAGATAGTTGTCAAGGATTATGGTTGTGGCATGCCTGATAAGGTAAAGGAAAAAGTATTGAAGTCTATGATAACAACAAAAGGCAAAAATGGCACTGGGTTAGGTTTATACATGTCATATTCAACAATTAGAGGTAAGTTTGGAGGGACAATAGATATTGAAAGTGAGGAAGGGAAAGGAACCTCAGTAAAAATAATAATTCCATCACATTATTAGACCCTTAATCACGGAGAGTGAGATAATGATAAAAATTCGAGAGAAAAAATCGCTGGATTATTTGAGCGATATTAGTGAAAAAAAACTAAAAGCTGCTTGGAAGTTGAATATTGGGATAATGCTTGTGGTTATATTTTCCATATCCTTTGTTGGACTTAGTTCATTTAAAATGATTTCAACATCCATACTAAATAATTCGACTTTTAGTTCCATTCAGCTTGTAAGGCAGACAGCAAAAAATATTGAAACAGTACTTTCTAATATTGATAACCTTACTCTTGAGATGACTTCCGATGGAGAGTTACCTGAGCTTGTTAGAAAATATAGTATATCAAATAATGAACATGAAAAAGCTCAGTATTCTCGTCAAATAAAAGAAATTATTAATACATATATAGTAAACAGAGATGATATAGCCGATGTGGCAATTGTAACAAATTCAATGGAATATATCACTTCCGGGGATTTGAACAATGCCGAAACAAAGAATGTACTGTCGCACAAGGCCGTTAAATTATTCAAAGATAGTGATAGAGATTCGTTGTGGGTTGATACTCATGTTGCAGATGCTAATTGGACCTATTCAAGTACAGGTTCTTTTGGTCAGGTCGTATCCTTTGTTAGAAAAATACATAACCCAGAAGATTCAGAGAGTTATGGAATAATGATTACAAATTATAAAGAGGCGTATTTACATAAATTGATTTCAGATATCAGAGTGACAGATGAAAGTAAAATCTATATACTAGGCAATAAAGGGAATTATGTAATGAACATATATAACAGAGCTTTAAATGACTATTATTCACCCTATGACGTATATTTCAAAGAAGGCACCAAAATTGATGAAAGCAGTATTAGTAGTAAAATCGGAAAAAATGAATATATTTTGACTTTTGATTTGATAAAACAGATTAATGAAACACCTCTTGAATGGAGAATTCTTTTGATTACGCCAACAGCAGCTATTACTAAAGGTATAACTGATGTGGGTATGTTGATATTTTTCCTAGGGCTTGCCGGTGTGACTCTTGGATTTATCTTTTCAGTGTTTTTAATAAGAAGATACAGTTTTTCGGTGGATAAAAAATATACTCAAAGGCATCGTATTTTGATGGAGCAGGAACGCTTAGCCTCTCTTGGTCAATTAATAGGAGGAATAGCCCATAATTTTAAAACTCCTATAATGTCTATAGCAGGAGGCTTAGAAGCAATAAAGGAGCTTGCTTTAGAATATGACAGCTCTATAGAGGATGAAAGTGTTAAGCAGGAAGATCACCACGAAATTGCTGCAGAAATGAGACAATGGATTAAAAAAACAAGGTCCTATTGTTCGTATATGTCGGATATCATTTCGGCTGTTAAAGGGCAGGTTGTCAATTGTAATGAATCCTCAGTAGAAAGCTTTATACTAAAAGACTTGATTAATAGGGTTAAAATACTAATGAACCATGAACTGAAAAAATATAAGTGCCAAATGAATATAGATCTTAGAGTGGATGAACTCACCGAAATAAAGGGAGAAATAAATAATCTTGTTCAGGTATTGAACAATCTTATTTCGAATTCCATTGAGTCATATGGTGGGAATCCGGGGAACATAGATATTATAATAGAAAATACTACAAAAGCTCTCGAGATAACAATTAAAGATTATGGGCTTGGAATACCCGAAAAGATAAAACACAAGCTTTTAAAAGAAATGGTTACCACAAAAGGCGAAAAGGGAACCGGAATAGGACTTTATATGTCCTATTCGACAATTAAGGGTAAATTTGCAGGAAATATGCGTATTGAAAGTGAAGAAGGTAAAGGGACATCAATAAAAATTATTATACCTTTACCGAAAAAGTAAAGTGGTAGTATTACTTAAATGGATATTTAATAAAAATCCTATGTACGTTTTCTGCATTAATAAATAAAGCTATACATGAAAGCTTATAAGATTTCATGTGT
Organism: Clostridiaceae bacterium; assembly: GCA_012519925.1. Taxonomy (GTDB): domain Bacteria; phylum Bacillota; class Clostridia; order Acetivibrionales; family Acetivibrionaceae; genus Acetivibrio. Next base: position 18,794 of record JAAYPF010000085.1, on the reverse strand, counting down.
AGCTTTTATCATAAATATTGTATGTTCTTATAAAAATGCCTTATTCTACAGTAATGCAACTAAAAACTTGAATCCCTTTACCTTGCCCGAATTGGGTAAGTTCTTCACCAGTAGTTGCAGTGATGCCTATGGAATTTTCTGGTATATTAAGTAGTTCGGATATACTCCTTCGGAGTTCGGGGATTTTTGGGGTGATTTTTGGTTTAAGGCATTCTATAGAAATAGAAAGATGTACAATGCGTTTCTCATTTAGATACTTAAGTGCTTCCTTTAAATATACCCTGCTGTCTTTTATTCCTTTATTAAGGCATAAATCATCGCTTACCGGACCTAAAATATTTACACATGTTACTCCGGAAATAGCGTTTGTAATAGAATGAAGGATTACATCAGCGTCACTGTTGCCTTCAAGAGGAGGAGCATCTTCAAAAACGACTCCTCCAAGAATTAATTTTTTTTCACTGTCCTCAAAATCAAATCTATGGCTATCTTGACCAATTCCAACTATCATCTAATCAAAGTCCTTTTCTATAAAACTTCGAGCATCAAACCCTCGAGAATTACATTTCATATTAGGTTTCTAAATGAAATATCACATGGGAATTATACATTATCACTGAAAAAAAGACAAGGTACTTTTTTATCATAATGGGTGGTTAAGTCTAATAGTAAAATAAAAAAAGTTGCATTGCAGCATTTATTTGTAAATAATTCGCTTAAATATGTCAATACTATTTTTATAAGGTAATTTGTAAAGAATAGAATCACCTGAAAAGAAAATTATGCAGATTTGGAGGGATTATTATGAATAGGAAATTGGTCGTATTGATTATTTTAGCATTTGTATTTACAATGGGGTTGGGCTTTACAGCCTTTGATACCGGTAGGATTTGTGCTGCTCCGACTTTTGAAAGTGTTGATTTTACTTCAGCGGTTGTGACGGCATCGCTTTTAAATGTTAGGCAGGGACCTTCTACAAATTTTCCTATTATATGTGTACTTAAGAAAAATCAGTGGGTAAATGTTTTGGGAAAAATAGGGGATTGGTATGCGATTTATGAACCGGAGACAAGGTGTGTAGGTACAGTATCAGGGCAGTATATAAAGTCGGCATCAGCAAATTCAAAGAATACAACTTCGGTAAAGGCAACAACTCCACCGAAAAGCACAACAGGAACCACGAAGACTTCGGCACCGAAGGTTGTAACTACGCCAAAGGGACCGTCGGCTGTTATTACTACGCCTATTAAAGGTGTAAGTCAAGATGACCAAACCTTACTTGAACTGGTGAACAAGGCTAGGGCAGAAGCAGGTGTGGGACCGCTTCAATTTGATGAAGAGCTTATGAAAGTAGCAAAAACAAAGGCACAAGATATGGTGGACAACAATTATTTTTCCCACCAGTCCCCAACTTATGGTTCACCTTTTGATATGATGAGACAGTTTGGCATAAGTTTCAAAACAGCAGGAGAAAACATAGCAGGGAATAGAACTGTAGAAGGAGCATTTAAGGCTTGGATGAATTCAGAAGGACATAAAAAGAATATTCTAAATTCTGGATTTAATTACACAGGAATTGGAATTGTGGAGAGCTCAAAATATGGCAAAATGCTAGTGCAGCAATTTATTGGTAAGTAATAACGCTTATTGCTGAAGCTACAATGAAACTTATATCTACTTTCGGAAAACAGTAGAATAATAACTTGTAAAACACTACTATATCCATAAAAAGTCCCCAGATAGTGCAATTGCTACTGGTGACTTTTTTATTTCCTAAGAAGGCATTGACTGTCTCATTTTAGTAAGATAAAAAGCACTAAGTTTTTTTGACTGTAGGAATAATACTGTTAAAGTCTGGCGTCACGCTAAATTCTTTCCCATTAAGATAACTTAAAAGGTCGCTTTTTTTAGAAAATTCAAACTTAAGCTTATAAGCCCAGAGAACTTGAAATTTAAGCTTTAGTGCACGGTTCAATGCGTTATCACCATATTTCCCGTCACCTACTATTGGATGACCTATATAGTTCATATGAGCTCGAATTTGATGAGTCCGACCTGTTACCAATTCAACTTCTAACAAGCTTGCGGTTTCGCCGGCTACTATGTTCTCAATGGTAGAGAGGGTTTTGTATTTGGTGATTATTTCTAAGGAGTTTCTTGTTTTATAGTCGTTAATGTACACCCTGCTTTTATGTTCATCCTTTTCAAGAAAGGCTTTAAGTACTGCCTGAGGTTTATCCATTTTGCCTTTGACAATACACTGATAATACTTTTTTACTTCCTTATTTTTTATTTTCTCTAGCATTATCTTTAAGGCTTCATTGTTTTTGGCAATTATTACAAGACCGCCTGTATTGCGGTCAAGTCTGTGGCATAGAGCAGGTGTAGAAACTTGTGATGCTGTTTTGTTTTCATTATTTCGTATATAGGTTGTGACAAGGTCTATTAAAGTATTGTCAGTATTGTCTTTATCGGGATGAACAGGTATTCCTTGCTTTTTGTTAACTATAAGGATGTTTTGGTCTTCAAATACGATGGTAAAAGCCTCAGTAGGGTCTAAAAGCTTAGGTGAATTCCTGCCGTAGAGAATATCATCAATGATATATATTTCAACTATATCACCTAAGCTAGTGATATAGTCATCCTTAATACGTATACCGTTTACTTTTATATCTTTTTTTCTAAAAGCCTTATACATAAAATTGTGAGGCATTTTAGGATACTTATCTTTTAAAACTTTATCGATACGTTTATCAGCACTATCTTTTTCTATAATCAGTTTTTGCATATTACTCCCTCAAAAAAACTCTCCTAAAGGAGAGTCTTTAGTTGTTTATAAATTAATAATCGCCTTTATCTTTTCTAGATATTTTTCCGAAATTATATCGGCGACATTTGGTGTGTCTCCCTCCGAATATATCCTACACAATGGAAGATCGGCATCTGGGAGAACAAGTGCCCAGCCGTTTTCTAGTATAAATTTTACACCGTCGAGCAACTCTACCTTTTCACCACTTTTCTCGGTTATTAGAGTTCTCATTACTCGCCCTTTTAATTCCCAAGGACAGAAGATTTTCTTCTTGCTCACATAGAAATCTGGGATTTCTTTAAGTATATCAGATAAAGTTGTATTTTTCATGCATAAGAATTCAAGAATTTTAATAAGTCCTGCAAGAGCATCGAAGTTTAGTAGAAATTGATCCATGTTATCCCTGTTCTTAAAAAGATTGTGATTTAGCATTTGCTCCATAACGGCTTGAGGTGAAGTTTTTGTACGTACAACTTTTCCTTTGTGTTTCTCAGCCATAATCTCTATAACTGATGGAGCAGTTATGGGCACAACTACTTTTGAACCAGGATTAGTCTTAAAAGAAATAAGGGAAGTAAGTGAGATGAATAGATCATCTTTTACTATTTTACCGTTTTTGTCAATTAGGACAAGGGTTTCCCCATTACTGTCTATAAAGGCTGCAAAGTTTGCATCGCTACTTTTGATTTCATCCACGATGGTGTCAATTTCATTCAAGTTAGAAGATGAGAAACTTGCAACTTTACATCCAAGATCGGTGAGCATAGGAACCACTATAGATATAACAAAATCCGAAGGTGAAACTATACAAATTTTAGGAGAATTGCTCCTAATTGCATCGGTATCAATTTCATTAAGAATGGACCTTACATAGTAATTTTTGAAATCAGTTATATTATTTAACCGGCTGATTTCCTCACCGGAACAGCGCTTAAAATCTTCACGGAAAAAGGAGTTTTCGATTTTTCGTTCCATAACCCTACTTATACTTGCACCTTTTGCGTCCATAAAATCTACTCTAAGTTTGTTTGGATTGTCATCGCTTAGCTTTATATGTATTCCTCCTTCAACAGAGAGGAAACTGATAGCATGCCTAGAAATGGGGGTCAGCAAACTACTCATGTTAAATACCTCCACCCCAACAGAGAGCATTCCGGAAATAAAGGCATGTTTGAACATTCTTGCAGAGTTAGAAGTTGTTGAACTTACGATAACCTTTGAACCTTTCTTGAATATAGAACCATAAGCCGCTCCTAAACGGGTTGCAAACTCAGGTGAAATATCAACATTAATTATACCCGACAGACCGTTTTCACCGAAAATTGTTTTAGAATGTCTTGAACCCCAGATGATATTTCTGTCAACAATTGCCAATGAATCCACCGTCTTTTGGGGCCAAATGCTTATATTGGGCTTTATAATAGCTCTTTCATTTATTATACAATTATCTCCTACTACTGCGTTTTCAAATATACGCACATAATGCTTTAGATTAACTTTATTACAAAGTATGGCTCCTCTTATTTCAGAACCGTATTCAATATAGTTTCCGTTCCACAGCACACTTCTTTTAATACTTGCTTCATCTTCTATCACATTATTGTTACCTAAAATGCTGAAGCTATCAATTACAGCCTTACTTCCGATACGGCAATTGTCACCTATTAAACAGGGAGTATTTAGTACTGCTTGAGAATCAATAATGGTACCAGAGCCCACCCAAACACCTTTTTTGATCTCAGTTAAATCTATATTTAGCTTTACTTTACCCTCAAGAGCATCGTAGTGAGCTTGAAGATACGCCTGAAGGTCTCCGATATCACACCAGTAATCAGACATGATGTACCCAAACATAGGATCCTTTTTTTCAAGCAATAAGGGAAATAAATCCTGGCTGAAATCTGTCTTTTTTCCTTGCTCAAGATAATCCATTATTTCCGGTTCTAGTATATAAGTACCGGTATTTACTGTATCACTGAAAACCTCACTCCAACTTGGTTTTTCAAGGAAACCGGTTATTGCACCCTTTTTGTCAGTAATGACGACACCATATTCTAAGGGTACGTCAACCCTTGTTAAAACCAGAGTGGCTTTTGATTCTTTTGATCTATGGAATTCTACGGCTTTGGTAATATCCATATCTGTGAGTGAATCACCGCTAATTACGATAAAAGTTTCATCAAGAAAATCATTGGCATTTTTAACACTGCCCGCAGTTCCTAAGGGGGTATCTTCTGTGAAGTAATGGATATTAACTCCAAAGTGAGATCCGTTTCCAAAATAGTCCTTTATTTTTTGGGGCAAATACATTAAAGTGACACCTATCTCGGTTATACCGTGTGATTTTAGTAAATTGATTATGTGTTCCATTATTGGTACATTCATCACTGGTACCATAGGCTTAGGCATGTCACATGTAAGAGGACGCAATCGTGATCCTTCGCCACCAGCCATTATAATTGCTTTCATATAAGGACCATCCTTTCACAATTCTTGTCATTATGTAAGTTGCTTAGCCATTTCTAAGAAATACATAGGTGATTGTTCGAGTACTATTTATTTATATTCAATACTGTTTAAAAAAATCCTTTATATATTATGGAAAAAATATAACATACCACGACTTAGTCTCAAGAACTCAGAATTATATTATTCGGTATTCAAATATTATTTTCTTCATTATTATAAGTTATGAATCCTAAATATTCCATGTAAACACTACGATAGTTTGATTAAAGTAAAAAAGTCTCCAAAAAACAACGGGTAAATCATCCTTTAAAAACTAGATATTATGAGCTTAGTTACCTAAATATACTATATGCTGTTTTTTGAAATGACCTAAAAGGGTGTCAAATTCAATCAAAGTGTTTACATATCCTAATTAATTGTATAAAATATAGAGGCAAGAGAAAGGCGCACACTTGAATTGTACATAAGTTAATACTCTTGGTATTATTTTTGTATTTATTTTTATTGCAAATAATGATACACTTGTGTTGCTGAATTCTCTATATAAAATATAGAGAAACGGGGGATATTTTCTTGGGGTTAATTCCGGAAGTTCGGAAGGGTGTCTCTTCCACCTAACCCGTCAACTAACCTCGTAAGCTTTGAGGGGGGATTAAATGCTAAAGAAAAAGGCAGTGTTATTGACAGCCTTAGTAGTTTGTTTTGTGAGTATATTTTCTTTATGCTCAATTCAGACTTTCGCAGCATCAAGAGTATTAAAGGAAGGAATGGAAGGAAACGATGTTACATTACTTCAGGATAACTTAAGAACTTTAGGTTATCTGAAAGTTAGTTCGACAGGCTATTATGGAAGTCTTACAAAGTCAGCAGTTCAAAGACTTCAGGAAAGCAACGGCTTAGATAGTGATGGCATCGCTGGAAGTAAAACCTTTTCTTTAATCAGCAAGCTATTGGATGCAAGAACCACTACTGTTTCTAGAGCAGAAAGCAGTACAGGTGCTTTAAAAGAAGGTATGAATGGAACTAGAGTAACACAACTGCAGAAGGACCTAAAGAAGCTTGGCTATTTTAGTGTAAATCCTACAGGCTATTACGGGAGTCTTACAAAGGATTCGGTTAAGAAGTTTCAAAAGGCTCATGGACTCACACAGGATGGAATAGCAGGGAATGTGACTTTAACTAAGATAAGCAAGTTATTAGGAACAAAAGCTTCTACTACAGAAGAGACCTTATCAAGAGGTGGTACTGACAGAAACGGTAATTATCTTGTTTCGTGGTATGGAGGAGCGGAAAATATTTTTAAAAAAGGTGATATCGCAGAAGTATACGATATCAGGACCGGGCGCACTTTTAAAATAAAAAGAACATATGGTTACAACCATGCGGATTGTGAGACACTTACCGCAGAAGATACCAAAATAATGAAAAGTATTTACGGCGGCGATTGGAGTTGGGAAAGAAGACCTGTTATTATAACTGTAAACGGACGTAAATTAGCAGCTTCAATGGCAGGAATGCCTCATGCCGGAGTAGAAGGTTCACCCGCTAATACATATGTAAGCAAGAGAAGCGGTGGATATGGCGGTGGAGATAATCTTGATGCAGTTAAAGGAAACAATATGAGCGGTGTATTTGATATTCACTTTTTAAACAGCAGAACCCATGGCACTAACAAGGTGGATTCAAATCATCAAAAGGCAATAAAAGAGGCCGCAAATTGGTCTCAAAAGAATGGCTTTTAGAAGAGATTATAATAAGGTAATTCAAAAAATTGATTTGATAAATAGTTTTTTTGAAAAGACCTGATTAAAGAAATGAACAGGATATCGCATTTATTGCGGTGTTCTGTTTTTTTTATAAAAGAAAGTACATTGATTTCATCAATAACCTTCAAATGAAAGCACAATTCACAGCAGTGTAAAGGCATTATTACAGAAAGAACGCTGTGAACAACAATAGGGAATGTAGACCAAGCGAAAAATCAATGCAAAATTCCCGGTGATTTATTAAAAATTATAGTAATGAAATTTGAAAATGGGCAATACTAAGATATAGTTAGCATTATATATTAAGACTGAGGTAAATTTTGGGTTGTAGTGGCTAATAGGATGATATATAATATAAGCATCAAAAAATTAATGGATTTATCAGGAAGTAAGGTAATGAAGAAGACAATAGCAATAATACTTATTTTTTTTATTAATATTTTTATTACAAGCAATTTTTCCATGGCAGAACTGTTTTTTTATGAAAAGGAAGAGGAAGCAGTAGAGGAAAAGGTAGAGGTAGCGAAGAGCAGTATTCTATTTATGGTTAATAGCCCTTATGCAGAGGTCAATGGTGAATTACATTTGCTTGACTCTGAAAATACTGAGATAAAATCTATAATAATAGACGGTCGTACCCTAATCCCATTAAGATTTTTTACAGAAAACTTGGGTTTTGAAGTAGAATGGGATGCAAACGAAGGAACTGCTATTATGGTTAAAAAGGACAAAACAATACGATTAAAGCCTGATAGTGCTGTAATAAAAGTTAACAATAGTGAAGTTCAATTAGATACAGTAGCGAGGCTTATTCAAAATCGAGTACATGTTCCTTTACGAAATATATGTGAGATAATTGGGAAGAAAGTGACTTATAGGAATGGAATCATATTAGTATCTGATGACGATATATCTATTGAAGATTATAGCAATGAAGAATTTGCAAAAACGTATTTTAATTTTGTGCGGAGCGAAGTTATAAGTCAACATAAAATTAAGGCTGTTGCTAAATGGGAAGCAGCTGCTTATTTGGTGGAACATATTTTAGCGTACCATGACAAAAACATACCACATGTTGAGTTTTACTATTTTCCAGATTATAAGGAAATTCCCCAAGAGGTATACTACTACTGTGGTTTATCAGCATATTTAAAACTGCTAGAAGTGGAAAAGGGTGATTTTGAACCGTATAAAAGCTTGACAGATACTGAAATAGATCAAGCACTATTAAGATTTGAAGAAATGCTTAAAAAGGAACCGGATTTGAATTTTACTAATACCAGTGAGTATAAAAGAGATTTGTTATCTATTATTAATGAGATAATTAAAAATGAGACCGACCTAATAAGAATAAGTGTTTACGATTTTGCTACCGAAACAATAGTAAGTTATAATGGACAAGAACGTTTTTATCCAGCGAGTTTGACTAAGGTAGCAAATCTCCTATGCTTTCTCGAAGGAGTACAAAAAGGTGATTTTTCTCTAGATAATACCTATACACTCAAGCAAAGTGATAAATATATAAGAAATACTAAGGTGGCTGGAACAGGCAACTTGCAATTCCAAGCAAATGGGACGGAATATACATACAACGATATTTTGTCTAGAATGATTAGTTTGAGTGACAACATAGCTGCCAATATCATTTTTGATGCGTTAGGTAGCTCGAAACTGAATTCTTTTTGTGAAAGCTATGGAATAAACGACACTAAGATTTATAAAAAATATTATGATGGAAACAAAGCTTTCCCAAGTAATCATACCACAACTGAGGATCTTACCAAGATGCTTGTATTATTGGAAAATAGAGTATCTGTGGAAAATAGCTTAGCAATTAAGGCTATTGAATTTATGAAGGAAACGGTAAATAAGAATAAGATAGCTCTATATGCACCAGAAGATGTGGTGATAGCAAATAAAACAGGGTGTTTGAGCCGCTTTTCCGGTGATATGGCATTGGTTTATTATCCGGATAGGGAGCCTATAGCTATGGCAGTTGTAGTTGAAAGTAATAACCGAAAAGGAATAAATGAGACTAAAGCGAATGAACTAATCGGCACTCTTTCAAAAGAGATAATAAACTATTATAGGTCAGAGAATGGTCCTTTACTATACATTGATGGGGATTTAGTACAGGATAGAGCAGGGCTTAGGTTTATAGACAACAGACCTTTTGTCAAAGAATATAGTTGGTTTGAAGGTTGTTTAGCAGAGGGTAAGATGATTGGAAAAGAAAACTATATTTCGTTAGATTCATTGGTAAGAGATAATAAGTGTACTTATTCAATTAAAGAATATCCTCAGAAAGCAATAAGTATTATTAATAGAAATTGATTTTAAGCGATTTAGGTGATTTTCAAAAAATAACTGGTCTATGACCATCTCAAAAATAGCAAGGGGGATATGTTATGAAAATAGAGGTAATATCGACTAAGGATGCTCCTAAAGCCATAGGACCATATTCGCAGGCTATTAGAGTGCAAAATATGGTTTACACTTCAGGACAGATACCTGTTGACCCATTGAGTGGTGAAGTAGTCGATGGGGGTATTGAAAACCAAACAAAACGGGCATTGGAAAATCTTAAAGCCGTTTTGCTTGAGGCAGGAACAGGGCTTGAAAATGTAATTAAGACAACGGTATTTATTAAGGATATGAAGGATTTTGCTTTAGTGAATAATATTTATGGACAATACTTTAAAGAGCCTTACCCTGCAAGGTCGTGCGTTGAGGTGGCAAGATTACCAAAAGATGTCCTGATAGAAATTGAAGCAGTGGCAATTGTACCTTAAAAAGCAAAAACTATTAGTAATGGAGGGGTGAGGTTTGTTGAAATTCGTGATTATTGGAAATGGTGCAGCTGGAATATCTGCTGCTGAAAAGTTGCGACAGTTAGATGAGGACAGTGAAATTACAGTTGTAAGTATCGAAGATATACCTGTCTATACAAAGTTTATGCTTCCTGATTACATTGGTGGTAAGATTGCTAGGGATAAGCTTATCTTGAGGGACTTAAATTACTATGATAAAAACAGAATCAAACTTATGCTCAGTGAGAGAGTTGAGAGTATTGACAGCAATCAAAAAGTAGTCAAGCTTGAAAGCGGAAGTATTATTGAATATGACAAGCTGCTAATTGCTGTAGGAGGTAATTGTGTAGTTCCTAATATAGAAGGCTTGAAAGAGATTGGCTATTTTACACTAAATTCGGTTAGAGATGCAGATAATATTATAAAGAAAGCACAAAAGGGAAAAAAAGCAGTTATTATAGGTGCAGGATTAACAGGAATTGAGACGGCATTTGCCCTTAAACGGCTAGGAATGAAAGTGACTATACTTGAAAAAGGTGCAAGAATTTTACCACGGCAGTTAGATGAACAATCTGCTCAAATGTTGGTAGAAATGATAAAAAAAGAAGATATAGAACTTTTTCTCGAAAGGGATATTCAAAGGTTTATAAAGGACAATGGATTTTGGGTTGAAATGTCCAAGGGAGAAAGAATTGATTTTGACATGGTAGTGGTTTGTATTGGTACAAAACCAAATGTTGATATTGTCAAAGGACTAGACATAAAAATCAACAGAGGTATTCTTGTTAATAATTGTTTGGAGACAAGCATAAAGGATATATATGCAGCAGGGGACACAGCCGAACTTCAGGACAATAATGATGTTGGTACTGTTTCGAGTTATATATGGCCTAATGCTCTGTTGCAAGGAAAATGTGCAGCTTCTAATATGGTAGGACAGACACAGGAATTCTCTAGTGATGGAGGTTTAAGCAATGCAGTAAGACTCAGGGACATACCTTTTCTTTCTATGGGAATGATAAATCCCGTTGAGGAAGACTACGAATCGCTGGTGTTCTGCGATAAGGAAGCTAAGGTATATAGGAAGGTGGTTTTAAAGGATAATATAATTAAAGGATTAATCTTGCTTGGTGATACTTCCTCTGCGAATATATTGAGTGATTTCGTAAGAAAAGGAAAAGATATATCAGAGATAAGAAATATCCTTCTTGAAAAGGATTTTGTGCAAAAGTATAAATCTATGACCTGAAATGAAGGTGAATAAATGAGTTTTTATAATGAGATAAGCAAATATTATGATGAAATATTTCCAGCAGGAGATGAACAGGTGAGTTTTATAGTGGAAGCAGCAGGAAATAAGGCTGCTAAAGTTTTAGACATTGCCTGTGGTTCTGGGACTTATTCTGTTGCATTGGCAAAGGAAGGCTATAAAGTAACAGCGGTGGATATTGAAGCTGAAATGATAAGAAAGTTAGAAGATAAGGCTGACAGAGATAAGGTTGATATAGAAGCTTTGGTTTGCAGTATTACGGAGCTGGAAGACAGGTTGGCTCAAAAGTATCAGGTGTTATTTTGTATAGGTAATTCCTTGGTACATCTAAAGGATCTTGGAGAAATAGAGGATGCTCTCAAGCAAATGTACAACCTTGCCGAACCTGATGGAACTGTTATTATACAGATAATGAATTATGACAGGATTATAAGGCTTGGCTTAAAGGAGCTTCCAACAATAATTAATGAGGAAGCAGGAATAGAGTTTATACGGGAGTATGACTATAAACCTGAGCTGAAAACAATTGATTTTAATACTACGCTAATTGTTAAGAATAAGGGAGATATAAATACCTTTAAGAACACTGTGGAACTTCTGCCTTTATTGAGTGATGAGCTCATAGCTATTGTTAATAAGGCAGGGTTTAAGAGGTATGAGTGTTATGGGGATTTTAAGTATTCTCCCTACAAAGAGGATTCCTACATGCTTGTTTTGAAAGCTTTCAGGTAATAAATTGTATTTATGTGTATAGATTTTTTAGATAATGACAAAGCCAATTGTTGGTATGTAGTGGAAAAGAAAAACATAGTGTAGATAGTTTTGAAAGATTTAAATATATTCTGGAGCACTAATGGAAATGTTTGCAAAAAACAATATCGGAGTGTAGAAATGCTGACATCTAGTTTATTATGTTTGATAAAAAAGATGAAATAAATAATAAATAAGTTAAAAGTTATGACTATATCAAATGAAGTCTTTTATATAACATTAGAACTAGGAAAATGTTATCTGAATTTATAAATGTAACAATACCATCAGGAGGACTAAGTAAACTCAAGAAATTGAATGGTCAAATTTAACCAAGTAAGGCTGGTGCACTAAGAAATTAGTGTATCAGCCTTTTAACTTATATACACACTTATACCAATAAGGAAGTTGAATAAACTAACTGAAAACTCCTTGTGCCTTGCGACAAAACCAAACAAAAATTTCGCTAAAATTAACTGGAGAACTCAAAAGGACATTTGCCATATCTGAAAACACAACAAAATTCTTGTTTTCTGGCAAAGTATAATGTACGCAATTTGCAATTGGAAATGCAGAGCTAAAAAGGATTGCGATAAAAAATGTATATGTTCAAAGCACTTACCGGAAAGAATGGAGGCTTTGAACTTCATAAGCTAAATAAATAAACAATACTTTGTATTTTTATAGAGAGTAGAGATTCAATTTAAATATATAATCTATTCTATATCTGTAGCTGCGACAGACAATAACGGAAACTTTATGTAGTTTTTGAGCTATGGTAATTATGCCTATATAGCTGCTTTGGTTTCTAACATATGAGTACACTTCAGGAGAACAAATACGGTTATGTTGAGTGGAACCTCAGTAAGTACCTACAGTGTCAAGAATTATTGCACTGATTAAAAGCTATGGACATGAAAAGAAGAGAAAAGGCTTCAGAGACTAAAACTGAGAAATTAGCTAATGTTAGTTATTTGAAGAATTTAGCAGTATTGTGTATATAATCTATTTTAAGTAATTGTAATAAGCGTTTATTTTTGATAATTTTGCTAATTAGTGATATTATTTGAAGGTTATTTAAAGTTAAGATATTAATTAAATTAATAATTACACTAGGGAGGTATTTTACAGTGATTTTTTCAAAAAAAGTAGGAACTATTGTCATTTCATTGTCTTTACTTACTGCTTCGATTTCAGCTGTAGCTCATTCTAAGGACAATAACAGTACGAAGATTTATGAAAAATCTATTGAACAAGAGGTTAAAGATGTTCTGACAGAACAGTATTCAAAGTATTATAAAGTTAATAATGTAAAGGTTCAATTTGATTGCATTCATAAAGATGACAAGAAAATTGATGCACATGTTTTAGCAACAGTAACAAAAACCTTAAAAGCAAAAAAGGTAGAAGAACTTCCATATGTAAAGGGTATGTTAAAGAAAGTAGGGGTAGATAATTTTAGCTATGAATCTAAAGCTAAAACTGATGAAACTCTTGTAAAAGTAAATAACGGGAAAATGAACAATTCAAGTATTGCCAAAGCTTCAAAATTTATTGAAAAGAAATTTAATGATTTGAATGGGTATATAGGAAAGGAGGACGATACTAGTTTAATTCTCAAAGTTTCTGCTGATACTTCAAATGATATAATTGTAGAAGATTCAATAACAATTATGGCAGAAAACATTGATACATTTATTCCAGTAGAAGACCTTCTACCGAAATCATCAGAAGAAATGGAGGTTTCAGGCAGTACAGATATGCAACTAGAAATGGATTCTGTGGATGAAGGGTATTCACCTAGTTTATATACAAATTATAATAGAATTGCAGCAAGGGACTATGCCAATACATATACTTCAAATGCAACAACATGTGATGTTCATGGTTCGAGTTGCCCAGCAAATGTAGTACAAAATAGAAGTAAGTGGAATTTAGCGGAATATCCTTATTATGATGCTCTTTGTCATAATGATTGTGCTAATTATGTTTCTCAATCTCTTAATGCTGGCGGTATTCCAAAAGATAATTATTGGAAATACTATCGTAGTGAATGGGCTAACACTGTGAGTTTAAAGACTTATATGGTAAACAAATCATACTGGTAGACATCTAATTATACTTCAGCTGCTGCAGGCGGAGTGTTATATACAAGTTCAGGTCATGTCGTAATGATAGTAAAGAATGATACAGTAGAAAGATTATATAGTGCACACACTAACGATAGGTTAAAAGTTGCATATTCAAATAATTCGGCTTATAAATATTATGTTCTTTGGTAAGAATTTGTGTGCATATTTGATTTCTTCTATATCAAAGTGCGTACTACTTTAGTTAAAATTAGAAAGCAAAAAGTAATTATTTTAATTGATTTTTGTTTTCTATTTATAAATTGTTTATTGAGAAAGGGGAAGATATATTGAGAAAAATTTTATGTGCAATTTCTGTTACATTTTTTTTGTTAGTATTTTGTAGTTGTGAGTATTCAAGAGAAACTAATGTTACTGAAATAGAGGGAATACAGATTCCATTTCTGTTATACGAAAATGATACTAATTTAAAATTATTAAAATCGAAACTAGCATATTGGAGTTTAGTGGACGGGAAGATAGATTTAGAAGATGAATTGTATTCAGTTAGTTTCTCTGAAAATTCACCTAGTGATTTTGTGAAGCCGATAGCTTGGGATGGAACTAATTTTGTTTTGCATAAAAGTGTTAAAGTAAATGGTATTGACAAGAAAAATTATGAAATAGCTAAAAGTTTTACTATGTGTAATACATGGGGCCGAAATATTAAAATGGAGACCATATTAGACAAGAGTGGTCAAATTAAAGAACATATGATGTCCTTAAAAACTAAAGACGGTATTATAAAAAATAAAGCATTATATTTATATAAAAAAACAAAAGATGAGTTTGGAAACGAGTTTATTATTGGAGAAGATTCTTCATGTGTTGACTTTGACCAAGAAACAGGTGATATAATTAATCTTTGCATGGATAGAATTTCAGGGTCTAATTTATATGTTGCAAGAAGCAATATTAAAAATACAGAAGATATAAATTGGACAAAAATTTCCTTTCCCAAAAAAGTTACTTCTAGAGGCAATTATTCTCCAGATTTTACAAACAGCATACTTGTAGGAAATAAATACTATATTCAAACTGATAATGGGTTAGCAGAAGTTGATATTGAAAGAAATAAGTTTCGTTTGTTGACTGAAGTTGAAAATGAATGTAAAAACATCGTTAAAGAGGGTAGTTTTGATACGGGTTATCAAGAAGGAATAAGACCTGTTGGAGTATTTAAAGATATTTTGATATTAAGCGTTCCAGTATGTTCAGATACAAGTTTGGAATTTTTAATGTGTGCTTATAAAAATAACAAGTTTGTTGGAGGAGTACACTTAAAAAGAGATCAAAAATGGGACATAATAAATCATAAAAAAGAAATTGTTTCAACTATAGACTTTAGTAAAAAAGATTTAGAACCACAATTAGGGGAATATTTAACTTTTCCTTACGGGTGTGGTAGTTTTTAAGTGTGAAGTATTAAATAGCAATTGATGTATTATTGTAAAGAAACTCTCTAATTAATCACATTAAACCCGACGCTAAGCGTGGGATAATTCGAAATTTTAGGAGGTGTTTTATATAAGGTGATTCCCAAAAAACAACTGGTCGATTGCTATTTCAAAAAATCTAATTTAATGGGCTTTGAGACCTAAATATTTTATAGGTTATTTTTTAAAATAGCCTATACTAAGTTTTATGGAAAGAAACTGTTTTCGACTTTGAACACTTCATATTAGTTTCTATCACATTTCTTTCCGTACCGGATACCACTTTTGGAATAACCAAGTTTTTCTATTTCGAAGATTTTGATTTTGAAACAATATAAAATTTACAAATTATATAGATAAATGGGAAAATAAAGTTTTTGGAGAAGAAAAATGAAGATAATTGTAAAAATAATATTGTCAATAATCTTTATTATATTTATCTTTAATATATGTGTCTATCCAGTTAATAATATTTCTGATTGTAGTAAAATGTCTCAAATAATGTCAACTGCTAATTTCTTACATGATGATTCAAACTATAAAGAACAGTGGGCATTGAATAATATTAATAAAGATGAGATTTCATTTAGTATAAATATGCCTAAAAAAGAAGAAATTGATATAACAAAGAAAGAAGAGGTTATTGTGGGAATTATAGATAGTGGCATAGATATTAACCATATAAATTTAAGGGAGCACATTTATGTAAATAGTAATGAAATACCGGATAATGGGATTGACGATGATAAAAACGGCTATATTGATGATATAAATGGTTGGGATTTTGTGAATAACGATAATACTGTTTTTGATTATTTTAGCATAGATAAGCATGGAACTCAATGTGCAGGAATTATTAAACTTGTGTCAGAAGAATTTAATGTAAAAATTATGCCTTTGAAAGTTATGACCGTATTGCAGGATTTTTTAGTTCTTCCATTCTTGAAATTGCCGGTGAGGAAATTGAATCGATATCCGGTACTGTGAGGCTTATTTGCAATTCATGCCTTGAGAAGGATGATGTTATAACAGCAACAGCAGCCGCAAATTCATTGCGTAAGGAATGGTGTGCAAGCGAGCCATAACAGAACTTTTCAAACAACTCACCAATACTAAAAAAATTATATGATTTATTGAAAAGCAAAAAGCTTATAGTGAGGGTTTTGCCCAATGATGTATTTGGATTAATCCACGGAAAAGCAGGAGTTATAACACTTTCAGATAAACGAAAAACATCTTTCATCGGAAGTGTAAACGAAACATAATCAGCATGGAAATTAAATTATGAAATACTTTGGGAAGATGACAGTGATGAGGCGGTTAATTGGGTACAGGAGGAGTTTGATTATTTTTGGAATCATCCATCGGCTATTCCTTTATCCGATTTTGTTATTGAGGACATTGGACGTATTTCAGATCGTAAGGTTATTGATGATATAACGAAATGGAAATCTGCTCCTGATGCGGCACAGGTGATTGTTGAATCTCCGGTTTACCGAAAGGAACTTGGGCTTTGGGAACATCAGAAGTATTTTGTAAATACAGTATTTCGTGACCATCAAAAGAGTTATGGTGCAAGATACGTACTGGCAGATCAGGTTGGATTAGGGAAGACAATACAACTTGCTCTATCGGCACAGTTAATGGCTTTGAACGGAAGTAAACCCATATTGATAATTGTGCCGAAGACCTTGATTTGGCAGTGGCAGGATGAAATGAAAAATCTTCTCGGTATGCCATCCGCAGTGTGGACAGGAAGAGAGTGGCAGGATGAAAACGAGATAAAATATCCTCCAACAGAAGATATAAGGAAGTGCCCTAGAAAAGTAGGCATTATTTCGCAAGGGCTTATTGTAAATGGACGTGAAGATTACATAGCACAGCTTTTATCAATGAAGTATGAATGTGTAATTGTTGATGAAGCCCATAGGTCAAGACGTAAAAATCTTGGTGAGGGAAAAGAAAATGACAAGCCCCAGTCCAATAATTTGATGGCTTTTCTGCTGGAAATTTCAAAAAATACACATAGTATGCTGCTTGCAACAGCAACGCCAGTTCAAATGTATCCTATAGAGGCATGGGATTTACTATATATTCTGTCTCAGAAAAATGACAGTGTACTTGGTAGTGAACTGTCAAAATGGCGTACAAATCCCGAGAAAGCATTAAAATTAATTATGGACAAAGAACGTATTAATTCGAATAATTATGGTCTAATTGAACAGTGCGAATGGCTTCGAAATCCATTTCCACCAGCGGATGAAGATCCAATGAATTTTGGAATTTTAAGAAGGAATGTTGGACTTTCGGAGAATTGTTTTGTAATTAAACCCGATGTATTCAGAAATATAATAAACAGCGGAGGTCCAGATAGTCGAAGGGTTGGAAGGATATTGGAAAATGGCTTTATGCAAAACCATAACCCGTTTATTCGCCATATTATAAGGCGTACAAGAGAGTATTTAGAAAGTAACAATAACCCTGAGACTGGTGAACCCTATTTAAAAAAGATTGAATTGGTTTTAATGGGAGAGGATGAAAAGGAGTCTATTAAGCTAACGCCTTATCTAAAAGAGGCCTATGAATGTGCTGAGGAATTCTGTGAGCTTCTAAGCAAAAGAGTTAAAGGTGGAGGTTTTATTAAGACTTTACTTTTAAAAAGAGTTGGAAGCACTATGGTTGCAGGGCTTTCTACTGCGCAAAAGATGCTTAGTTGGGGAATAGAGTCGGAAGCAATATTTGAAGAGGATGATGAATACGAAGAAGATACTTATGGCAAAGGGAGAAAAAAGCCAAATGCTGAAGATGAAAAGTACAGTGAGGTTAAGGATTTAACTGAAGAAGAAAGAGGATGCCTGCGTAGATTTGTTAATAAACTTGAAGCCAATAGAGATAAAGACCCCAAATATGAACTGGTGCTTACTCTTCTTAAAGAAAAAGAATTTGCACAAAAGGGATGTATAATATTTTCACAGTACTACGACTCGGCATTATGGGTTGCATCCGAAGTTTCAAAGGATTTAAAAAATACTGTAGTTGGTCTATATGCTGGTGGCGATAAGTCCGGAGTAGTGGTTGACGGAATACTTAAGAAGTGTACGAAAGAGGACATAAAACAAAAAGTGAAAACCCGTGAAATAAAAATACTTGTAGGTACCGATGCTGCGTCGGAAGGTTTGAATCTGCAAACGCTCGGAACATTAATAAATCTTGACTTGCCATGGAATCCTACAAGGCTTGAGCAAAGAAAAGGACGTATACAGCGTATAGGACAAGTAAATGAAAAAGTATATGTTTATAATATGAGATATAAGGACTCGGTTGAAGACAGAGTTCATGATATGCTGTCAAAGAG
>JAAYPF010000014.1 GCA_012519925.1 Clostridiaceae bacterium | reverse complement strand
TTAGCGTAGAATTCCGTAGCCTTTCATGACCACAGCCAAACTGGACTATCAAGCACAACAATATTGTAAGTGACTATATATACTTAGTCTTATATTAAAAGATATTGAAAAATGGGGAAACTCAAAAATAGATTATATCGTTTTATAGCAAACTTACTTGTCAATTGTTGTCACTTAATATTTATGGTGGTATAATAAATCTGGGTAATTGCTAAAAAATTACTTGTTAATTATTCCTGTAAAATTTGTCTATCCAGTTTAAAGGAGGGCAGTAATTGCTTTCGGAATGGCATTAATAAAAGTATTGGGGGTGTAATACTTGCCTTATACATTTAACGGTATTGGTAGCTGGTATTATGGTAAAAAAAATGAACATACACATCAGGGGACATGTGAATTTTGTGGTAACAGTGCTAAATTGAGCTCCTACGACACCACAAAATTTTTTGTATTTCTATTTATACCTATTATTCCTTTAGGTGAAAAAAGAGTTATCGACCAGTGCTCTTGTTGTAAGAAGCACCGAGTCGTAGGTCTTAAAGAATGGGAAAAACATCTGAAAGAAACGGTTGATTCTCAACACGCAAATTGGCTTCAAAACCCAAATGACTATGAAGCTGCAACAGAACTGCTTCATTCAGTAGCCTATTTCAGGGATATCGACAAACTCAATTCAATATCACGAGATATTCGAATGCATTGTTCTAATAATGCAGAAATAATGAACGAATTAGGCTTAGTACACTCTTTTTTATACCAGTTTGAGGAAGCGGAGTCAGCTTTTAATTCCTCCCTTTTCATAAATCGAGACAGGAATGTCGAAGAAAACTTAGCAGAGGCTCTTATGAAAAACCAGAAACCTGACAAAGCCAAACCTTATCTTCGTCATATAATTGAAGAAAGAATTGTGGATAAGCTCTATTATATTTTATTGCTTATTGAATCCTACCAATATATTGGAAATCATAGATCTGCCATGCAAGTAATAGAAGAATGCGAAAGTGCATTTCCTGAGTATAAAAATCATAAAACTCTTAGTAAATATCGAAAGATATCCCAACGTAATTATGATACTTCCCGCACAGTAAAGGGTTCTTTGATGTCCTCAGCATTAAATAGTAAAGATCCGGTAAAGTTCGCTTTTGTCCTTCCAAAAATCATTTTTCCCGCTCTTCTAGTACTAGGATTCTTGATTTACACACTGAGTGCTTTCCTTCTTGGTTTGTCAAGAGAAGTGTACTTAGTAAATGGATTGGATCAACCTTATTCCATTGAAATAAATGGAGATAAAATAGATCTTCAGCCCATGAGCAGAAAAAAAGTTAAGCTTGCTGAAGGTACTACAAAAGTGAATATTTTAGATTTGGATGCTGAAGAAAAAAACCTCGATATCAATATTGATACTCCCTTTTGGACACGTCCTATGAATAAGCGTCTTCTTATTATTAACCCAGATAGAGTGGCTGTATTTCTTTGGCAAGAAGCACAATATGCAGTTAATGAAAAAGATAATGCAGATTATGTATCCCCTTACTGTTACTATGCCGGAAGACATTTTTACAACTTAGAAAGTGTTGATTATCTTTTTGAAGAGTTACCTGAAACTATTAAGATAGAAGGAGGTACCAAAAGAATCAAATCCCAGCTTATTCAAGTGGATAAGAATCAATTAAGCACATATTACATTGATATTTTAGGCGAACTTGATTCAAAGGATATTTTAACCTATACAAAAGCAAAGCTAAACTATGATCCTGATAACGAAACAAACCTATATATTTATTTAAGTTATTGCGATAAGGATAGTGCTATTGATTTCTTAAAAGCAAGATTAGATGATAGACCCGTTCTAGTCAATTGGCACAGGATTTATCAGAATTATATGGATTTCAACGAACCATCCCATGACTTGGTAGCAGAATATTCTACCTATATAGAAAACGAAAAAGACAATAAGTCATTGTATTATCTGCTAAGCAGAATCTTAACAGATCAAAAGGAAGTAGAAAAATTGTTAATGAAATCAATCGAGGGTATTGATCCATGTCCTTATGGCTACTATGGATTGGCTTATAAAAATCTATCCGACGGCAACTTTGAACAGGCATCAATTTATATACAAAAGGCTATAGAAGCTCTACCAGAACAGAACTCCTTCGATTCGTTGCTCAAAGACACAATGCTTGCACAAGGAATGTATGACTCGCTAATTAAGGATGTTAAGACGCAGCAATCAAAATATCCCTATGATGGAGATTTAGTAGCAGAAGAAATACGACTATATATGGCAAAAAACGATTCCTATAGTGCAGAAAATTCAATTTCCAATTATATGTCTACATTTGAAGCAAGTGAAAATGAATTAAAACAATTATGGAACACTTATTTAAAGGGTATAATTGCATATTACTCTAATGATGTTGCTACATACGCTGCCTCTCTTCAAGAGCTTGAAGACCCTCAATCTTCCTTCGAAAATGCTCTTATTAATGGAGAATTTGACAAAGCCGCTCAAATTGCAACAGATAATGGCTTTGACGGCTCGTACTTTCTCTTGCTTTATTTAGCACAGGATAATCCAGATTCCGCCACTAAATATCTCAATCAAGCAATAGAAATATTTAGAACAGGCGATAGAGATGAACGATTAATAGCAGATTATTTGTCAGGAACTAAAAGCTTTGTGTTAGATGAAGTTAAATCAATAGTTCTTCACCCAGAAATAAAACGCATTGTGATGGCAGCACTAGGTAAATTACACCCAAATTACAAAGAAGAACTCAACATACTTGCAAAAAAACTAAATTATAACAAAGCTTTTCCTTACCACCTAATCAACGAGGTTGTTGATGGCAATTAATAATATAAAAAGCCAATAATATATTAAAGAGATGCTCAAAATATGAGCATCTCTTTAGTTTTCCTTAAAGCTTAGTATTTGTTATTGATTTGTCTGTATTAGAATGTGCAACTTTAACAGCTATATACTGCCCTATTCATCTTTATCAATTTTGTGTAGCTATTAAAATATCTTTATAAGCCCAGTGATTATCATCTACATCAATGAATCTATTTTTGCTACCTTCCAAAGCTTCCAAACCTAATACTCTGTTTATCAGAGCTGTACATTCAGAACGTTTAATATTATTATTCGGTTTGAAGGTTTTATCCAAATATCCTTTAATAT
This sequence comes from Clostridiaceae bacterium, assembly GCA_012519925.1. Taxonomy (GTDB): domain Bacteria; phylum Bacillota; class Clostridia; order Acetivibrionales; family Acetivibrionaceae; genus Acetivibrio. Next base: position 13,599 of record JAAYPF010000014.1, on the reverse strand, counting down.
AACCCTTTGAACTAAGCAGCTTTATGTAACCTTCTGCCCAATGCCCGTTAATGTCTGTTAAATCATTAGAAACCGACTCGAATTCATTAAGCTTAAGATATTTGCAGAGCACTACGGACAACTCTGCTCTAGTAATATAATCGCTAGGTCTGAAAGTATCGTCTTCATAGCCTATAAAATAACCTTTATCGGTTACATATGCAATTGCCCAAGCGGTCCAGTGTTCCATTGAAACGTCTTTAAAAGTAGTATACTCTTTATCGACTTTTGCAATCCCATCCAAGTTAGCAAGTATAGCGGCCATCTCAGCACGGGTTATGTTATTTTCAGGCTTGAACATATTGCCTTCATATCCTTGCATATAGCCTTTATGTTTACCATCACTTCCTGGGATACTAGGCTTCGGTTTCTCTGTAACTTCTGCTGAAGGCGTAGGTGTAGTAGTTGGTATTGGCGTTGTTGTTGGTGTCGTCGTCGAACCGGTTGTTCCTCCAGTGCCTGATGAACCTGAACCAGACGAACCCGAACCTGATGAACCTGTGTTACCAGAACTCGGTGTAGGTCTCGGTGTAGCTGATGTTGGTTCTGGTGTAACCGGTGTAGGTTCAGGTGTCACTGGTGTAGGTTTCGGCGTAACCGGTGTTGGCTCAGGTGTCACTGTACCAGGTATTAAATTAAATTCATATGGACGTATAATTGTAAAACTACTGTTATTTGTATAATCATACTCCGGTTGGTCAATTACAACTTTAGTATATAATCTTGCTCTATCCGATATTTGTTGATCACTAACTTCAAATTCTATTACGGATTTTTTTATAAGAGCAGGATAGATATTTGTTAATTCTTTTGAAGCAATTAAGTTTTTAAATTCTTTATCTGCATAAACCTCTACTTTTGCACTATTTACAACCGCAGAACCGTTATTAGTAATGTCTACATATAGGTACCCTCGGTTTTTTTCATAAAGTGCATTATAGACTCTTGTTACTTCCACGTCAACATATGATAACACAAGCTGCGAAGTATTGTTAGAAGTATTTGCATCGTTTAGAACGTCCACAGCACCTTTAAGTGCCACTGCTGAAGAATTTTTAGGAATCGAATAGTCAAACTCTGTTATCAAACTGTCGCCATGGCTTATACTTCTATTTATTTCCTTCTTATCAACTAGGTTTCCTCCATCATATAAAGAAACACTAAAGTTTTTTGCCGTGAGATCTCCGACATTCTCCACTTCAACATACACCTTCGATTGCTCCCCTGGCAAAACAGCATTATCGCCAAAATACATTCCGTCTGCAGGAATTGCTAAGTCCACTTTCCTTACATAGCTTGTTGATGTCAATAATGTACCGTCGTAATAATACTTCGAGTTTTCATCATCCTTCTTATAAACCGATTTGTTGTATACAGCCATTATCTCATTGCCATTACCTGCAATAGTAATATCTCTAGGAATTTCCATTGAATTGTGCGCTAACTCCACTCCCTGTGTCCATGTAGAACTGGTATCCTCATAAGTACTTATAAACAGTCTTTGTTCTCCACCAGTGGCAGTTGTCCATGCCAGTGCAATTCCTTCATCAGTATTGGTTGCCTGAAGCTCTTGAACACCAAAAGCCTTACTGGAATTCACCACTATATCTTTCTTGCCCGATTCGATTTCTGCTTTATATATCAAACCGCTATTATTCCAGAACACTACAGGTTTACCGTTTTCTACTGCTATGGAAGGATGGCTGTCGTTATACATGTTGTCAAGAAGCCCCCTAGGTTTCGACCACGTTTTGCCGTCAAATACAGTTGCATATAGCTTGTGTATTCCATTTTCGGAGTATGCGTTGGTAGTATAAACAAAGTATGCTTTTCCATCGTAAAGGAGCAAATCACTTTCGTTAACGTTTTCTGAGTTTGTAATAAATGCTTTTGGTGCCGTCCAACTTGTTCCGTTATTGTATACATAATAAATGCTGTCGGGATTTGCTTTCGTACCAACTGCTTTTTTCCCAGAATTGCTTACCCATGCAGCAATAGTCTTTCCACCATCTGCTGCAATCTGTGGTAATTTATTCAAGCCTTCCGTCTCTGGTGATAATACCTTAACCCATGCGTCCTTCGAAGAATCATACTTTGCAATTTCAAGCTTCATTTTCGAAATAATGTTTTCGGTAATATAATCTGCTGAAACCTTAGGCAAATTGCCGATCTTCTCTGGCATATCAAGCCATATTGCATAAGAGTTTCTGCCATCCGTCGAAAGGTTTGGAAACGCATCCGCAGTACCGTCATTTTCCACTTGCTTAGGCTCGGACCATTTTTTGTTATCATATATGGAATAGAATAATGCTGTTCGGTTGTTGTCGGTTCTCTCCCTGTCATCACCTATAAACACCATAATCATGTCGCCATCAGTCCCGTCAAGCTCTGAAATCTTTGCTTCCGATTGTGGGTAAGCATATTGTATTATATCTTTTTCGCCGATCCATTTCTGCTTCTCTAAATAGTCTCTAGGAGATGTTTCAAATGACGATTCTTTCGATGTAACACTATTAGTTATAGGGGCAGCATACACTTCACGTTTTACTGATTTTTTCTCAGGTGTGATACTTTCATTTGTCCTATTATAGCTATTATTGTTGCTTTGGGCTTGTCTCGCAGAAGGATCATATACTGTCCATTCTCTTTCATCAATTACTTGCTCAGTGGATATAAACCACACAAAAGTTTCTTTAAATCCCATTGACAAACTGAGAACTGTTTTGCCCGTTGGGATTGTAAATTCAAGGCCACCTTGTGCCCAGAATTCTCCACCTATGAGGCCATAACCAACTTCCACACCTATAGCTGCCCTTAGAGTAAGTCCAATAACAACCTCTAATTCAATCATTAAATTTTTAACGCTTTCAAAACTTAGCGGTCCACCTATTGATACATTTGTCTTAAATGTGAGGGTTCCATTTACTTCAAGAGAAACATATCCCGATAACAGGACACCTCCAAAAGTAGCATCCAGCGGAACTCTAAATTTAAATTCAAAGGTTAGCACTCTTATTTCTGTTTCATTAGCAATAATAAATTTATAGGATTCTATTTCCCATTTCATGGTACTGTCATTGTACACACAAATAAGAGAAACTGTTACCTCACTTTCGGTTGTAATTCCTGTTCCTAAAAAGCTTTCAACTTGATCAGGAACATCAAAATTTGCAAATTCACCGTTTACGCCGAGTTTCGCACCTGCTTTTGAAGTAAATGTAGCTTTCGCATTGTAAAAGTCATATTTTACATCCAGATCAAAATCCAATCCAGCGGATTCGATACCCAAAGATTTTATTGGACCACTATCAGAAGGCATATCAATATCCGGCGTTCCTTCTCCTGTTACAAACTTCAAAAATCCATCTAGTCCCTCTTCCAAATCAAAATTAAAGTTTTCTTCAAAAGCACTTTCCAAATTATTCTGCCAGGAAACCGCATTTAAAAATGGAAATTCTTTTGCCATAACTAGTTTAGCATCAACATATTCTGAAGTAGCAATACCGTAAGTACCTTCAGCTTCTACTGCAAATAGAATTCTATCTCCCATTGACATCTTGCTACGAATGTTCTCTACTTTAATTGTGCTAGATGTACTCTCTCCGGTGAACTTTATTACACCGTACCTATTTACTATCTTATATAAATACTTTCTGACCTCACCGGCTCCCTTTAAATCTGTATAAACGTTAAACCTAATAGCTCCACCAGTCCTTATAAGGTTTAACGGCAGAATTGAGCTAGTCGGTTTTGTACTGTTAGAAACAGCTGATATTACTTTTGTAACTTCTGGCAGCCTTGTCATAGGTATTCTTACATAAGAACCGTCCCTTAAATCAGTATTTACCGTCTTTTGAGGGAATCCATCAGCATTAACCGTTATATGATCATCCGTTAGTAAAATGTCTTCGAAATAAAACCTACCATTTGTGCCCGTATGCGTTTCATAGATGTCAACCTTTATAGTTGCATTACTAATCGGCCTGTTTAGGTCTTCATCAAAAACATACCCCGATATTGACCCAAAGTCCTCTGCTGGTAAAAGATTCTGATCAATAATTCTTACTCTTTGTGAAGAAGGAATCATCCTGGTTTTATCCGATGAAACAACTATTGTGAAATACTCTATACCACTACTTCCAACCTTAACATCATCTAAACTATAGCCTTCATATATATGTTCACCGTTATTGTCTGTTACTATCGTTGTGACAGTCTTTTTCACATTATCTTCAATTGTAATTTCGCATTTTTCATGCACTATGACATCCTGTGAAATTCCTCTGCCAGTTACTATTTTCAAACTTGGCATTGTGTCATTTTCTTTCGAACGAAATTTCGTCAAAGTAAGAAGATCTACATTTATTTCTCCCGGCATAATATAAAACTGAGCCTTAACTCTTCCAAAAGTCCCGTATTCTACCATTCTAGTCTCAATTGGCATTTCCAATCCGCCTAATGCTTTTGAAGCCAATTCTTTCAACGCCATAGTTCGATGCTCATGCCCTTCGAACAACTCGTTATCTGCAGAATACTCTTCCCACAAAATTTCTCCCGGCCACAACACGGAAGAGGAAGTCTTTACTAAGGACATATCTTCTTTTGTTTTATAGCTCCTTATAAATGTTGAATTCCCCATGTTTATATTGGGCATGTATATTTCAGAGCTTTTTTCGTTCACAAATCCAACTCTATAAAGCAAATCATCCCCTGAATATTTTGCTTTTTCAACTTCAATTATGAGCCTTAATCCAGAACTATTATCCACAACTATGGGATTCTCAGTTTTGAAGCTAGCTGATATCTGCTCGTTGAAGGTCTCAATTGTTCCACTGAAATCAGCAGATAGATGGTAGCTTCCCGGTGCATCTCCACGAACTATCCACTCTATTGTTTTACTATCCTTTGCAGCAATTGTTCCTATCGAAACAGTCTGATCATTTCCGCCTGCTATAGAAATACCATTAGGAGTTTTTAATGTTGCCACACAATCCTTTAAAGCATAGGTTCCCTCTGTGTTTAACAAGTGAAGTTTTACATCGAAGAATTCCTTTAGCCATGTAACTCTTCCTGGAATATCTATTAGTAATACAAACACTTCCTTAGTTTTTGGATTAGTATATGTTTTGACTCCAACCTCCCTGCCTCCAACGGAATATGTTCCACCTGATGAATTACTACTTGATGGAATGTGCGAGATGCGGTAGGGCTTGTTGTTGTAATTAAGGTTAATTTCATATCTGAAAACATTCTGGTTTCCAGGAGCATTTACATCTATACCTGCTGCCTTAATTTCTTCAAGAGTCATTTTAGTTGCTGTAATATTACCTACTATTATCTTTGATTCTTCTAAAACAAAACTTAAATTATTTTCTTCATTTTTAACAATCAGCACATCCTGCTGTTTTGGAGCATATCCTGCTTGGTATGCACCTATATCGTAGGAGCCTGGTTGAAGCTTCAAAGATATTTTACCGCTTGAATCGGTCAACATTTTAAATTCTTCAGCAGTTCCTACATTCACATAAATCGTCGTTCCAGGAATATGATTCCCTAAATTATCCTTTACAGTTATATTTAAAACACCGGAATAATCTTTTTCTAGCACAGTTATTAACTTTTCTGTACTTTCCTCATTATTAGATTCATCCACAACCTTTAAAATAACTTTATACTCTCCTGGCGTAGTATAAGAATGTTGGACTCTTATACCTTCACCTTTTGTGCCATCTCCAAAATCCCAAAGGTATTTTGCTATGCCTACGTTGTCCTTTGAAGCACTTGCATCAAAATCAACCTCTGTATCAACCTCTGTGGATGAAACACAGTTTATATAAGGTATAGGCTTGACATTATCAATATCTAAAGGACTTACAGCGTCGCTTAAAGTTTCACTACTGTTTCCTAATTTATCCACTGCAGTGATTTTGTATATATACTTCTTTGATGGATCGAGATTATTATCAACTACCGACAATGTTGTTGCATATTCCCCAACAACTGTATAAAACTCAGTTTCCGTAGTTCTGCGGTATAATCTATATGTTACAATATCTGTTGCGTCACAAGACCAAGTTATTGTTAATCCTCTAGCTATAGGCGTTACATTAATTACTGGTGCTATAGGTGCTACATTATTTATAATGTAATCGCAATATACATATTCGGAAGTATTACCTTTAATGTCTACCGCGTATCCACGTGTCTTCAAAACAGTTCCTGTCGGGAATAAACTAGTATCCAACTCTGCAGTAAAACCATCAACCTCATAGACCGAACTTACTGAGTGAAACTCTTTCCATACAAGCCCGTCCAAACTATATTCAGCAGCTAACTTCGATAATCTTGTGTCATCTTTAGCTGTTAAGGCATAGGTTAGTATTCTTCCGACTACTGCATTACTTGGGGGGTAAACACTTGTTATCTCAGGTTTTACATTGTCCACAATAGTTCCTGCATCAAGCATTGTAATTTCTACAAAATCACTGTCGGGACTTAAATTCCCTGCGATATCCTCACAAACAACCTTATAATAGTATGTTTCACCTGGTACCGTATCAAAGTCAAAATAGTTAAGACTCTTTAGATTACTTGCAATTGAAATATAGCTTCCCGTTGGTGCTAATGATCTTAGGACTCTAAATCCTTTAATATATGGTTCTATATTGTTGTTCCACTTTATTTCTATACAATCGACATAACTGAAAGCTGATATACCATCTACCTTATCCGGAGCCGTCCTGTCTATTATATATTGGTTATATGTGTTTGTACTGTTACTAACATTTCCACCAAAATCCTCAGCAATAGCCCTCACATAATAGTTTCCTTCTCTTACCTCTGAAACATCAATGTAATACGTATAATTAGTAATCTTTTTAGATCCATAAGACAAAGTTCTTTGAGTGTAGTCGTTCCAAGTAACCCCGTCTAAAGAAGTCTGAATGGTGATTTTCTTAAGGCTAATATTATCCTCTGCTGTAATAGTTAAAGGAATAGTGTTTGCAAAACATGATGGAGCAGGATTTATGGATATAATCCTTGGACTTTGAATATCCTCAGCAGAGAGTATGGTAATAGTTTCAGAAAGTACTTCAATATTATATCCATCACGGTCTGTTAGTCTATATCTTACAGTGTAGTCCCCAGGAGCCATATACTCAACATTCCAATTTACTGTAAAAAGCAAACCGTTAGGTGTAACAGTATGTGTATTTGTCTCTGTTATATATCTCCAATTAGTTTCTTCACTATTTTTATATTCAAACCTAACAGAGATCTCATTTTTATTTAAAATATCATCAGTAAGCACCTTCAACTCCAATTTTTTGGCTGAAAATCCCACAACACTACTCTTTCCGTCATAAGCATCGCTTATACTGACAAGAGTAGGAGTATGAGAAATAGTCTCAGAAAAATCGGAGAAATTCATAGAAGGATCAAATGCCCTAACTTTATAACTATATTGGGTCCCTGTTTCTAAGTTACTATCAAGATATTTAGTTGTATATGAAACTCCAACTTTTTCACCATCTCTATATATTTCATATCCTGATGTGTAGCTATTATCGGAAGAAGCGTCCCATGAAATTGTAATACTCTTACTTGCATGGTCTGACACAACAAGATTTTGCGGTATGGAGGGTTTTTCCTCATCACCAATCTTTACACTTATCTCCACAGGTTCGGATTTGTTGCCTGCATTGTCTGTTGCCACAATTTTAAAAACATAAGTCTGTCCTTTATTGAGCCCTGCTGTAATATACTCTGTTAAGCGATAGTTTGATGTGATGAGTTTGCCATTTTTCCATAGGGTATAACTACAGTTATTATGTTCGCTTGAAGTCCACGAAATTCTTACACTATCATTTCCTTGTGCTACGGTGCTATAATCCGAAAGAATCGGTGCTATAGTATCAATCGTCCTATAGTGCAAATAACTTTCTGTTCCTTTAAAATCTCTTGCAACAATTTTATAACTACCATCCACAGGAACATCCAAAACACCTTCAAAATCTCCCTTAGCATCAGCAAGCAGTTTTATACTGTATGAAGCCCATGAATTATATCTATTATTTTGACCCGCGTAAAGTGAAATAGTTACATTTCCTGCTCCGTTTGATGTATTGCCTTTTATTATTAATTCACTTTTCTTTTCACCAATGCTAGTATCCAAGCTGATTGACGGAGAAGTCACTACTTCGTTCTGTCTGAGTTTAACAATTTTAGAACTCGTTATATTCCCAACTTCATCCGTTGTAAACACTTCAACACAATCTTGAGCAGCTTTTGTATCCTCATATAAAGGGACGACGCTTAATAAAGTGGCGATACTTGATAAAGAAGCGGAGTATTTATCTGTTCCATCAGTCCTTTTCAACTCATTTGAAATTGTATAATTATCTTTGCGATAAAATATCACACCAACGAAATAAGGATCGTTAGTAACTTCCGCTAAAGCATTTGTCACAGAATTAGAATCTACGCCTTCCTTAGGTGAAATTACGGTAATATCATTTTTATTGTCATTTATATACGCTTTAAACACACTCAAATCGCTTTCATTCCCATAATCATCAGAAAACTGGAAATAAAGCGTCTTAGCCATATCATCATTATCGAATGTATAGTATACATCATTTGATACCGTTTGGTATTCTAATGTTTTTAATTCCTCAACGTTTTGAGAATAACGAACCTTTGTATAATTGAGTGTTCTTATATCAAATTTCACATTGTTGCTTAATATAAAAGGTTTTCTTGAGGTACCTTCTTCCCATTCAGAAGGCGTAATTACAGGTTTAAGTTCGTAGGTGCCATTGTAGTTAAAATATCTAACCCCTATAACCACACCATCTGCCTTTACTGAAATAGTGTAAGATCCTATAGGTAGTGATCCAAGTTCATTTTGATCAATCTCTAGAACATCCTCATCTGTCCTCTTTACAAGCTTAATATTGTGCTTCATCCTAACCGCAGTATCATAACTGTAGATGTCTGCTGTATACGACAATCCTGCTTCAAGATTTTCACAATATACAAGATACGGATAGCCTTCCTTAACATATTGCACCAAAGGAGGTACAACCTTCTTATCTGTAATATAATTTGTAGTATAATATTTAATCATATTCGTGTCATCAAACATTTGAATCTTGCAAAAACCATATTTTAAAGGAGTGTCAAGCTTTAAATCAATATATTTCTTTTGATTATCAACCCTTTCAGAAACTTTTGCACAATCAATGATATTGTCCAATGAATCTAAAATATTAAAGCTATACCCGTCAATGGAATATGAATTATCAATAATTAATGTAATAATATCGCTTCCATACACAGCTTCACTCACTGTAAAGGAACTAGCTTTGCTTTTTGGCGAGAACTTTACATACTTTTTAAAGCTGTAATTTTGCCCATCATCCTTTAGACATATTTCATATATATCATTTTGAACAATTTTTGATAGGTCAGCATTTATTGATATCTCCTTAATCGACCCTTTGTAGGACTGTGCTACAGTGTCCCACACTCCAGCATCAATTTCTGCTTTTGTATCAACATTTACAAAAACCAGCCTCGGATTTTCTGATATATCTTTAACCCAGCTACAGCTAAGATTTAAAGCATCTTCATTATTTAATATATAATACATTTGAGTATTACCCTCGGAGTCAACAAAAGATGAATACGAAGAATTACTATAATTCTCAATCTTTAAAGAGTCTGAGGAAAATTTCTGTTCTTTCGAATTGAAATAATACTCATAATCCATACCGTTTATTCTGATAAAGTACTTTGTTTCGTCTTTCAGTGTTTTTGTTATATTGAGCTTACCCTTTATCACTACGTAGCCCACGTTGTAATTACCATTCATCTTATAAGAAGAAACAGATTTCTCAATAGTATTCTTGTCAAGACTTCCATAGACTTCATCTTCTGATACGAGTTCAATATTTATATTTTTATTATCTGCACCCATAATTCCATTATCTATCTCATAGCCGGCTATTGTAAAATCAACCGTTCCATCATCAGGTAATATGGAAGGATAAAACGATATTTTTTTATCTATTTCAGAAAAATCGTTATGCGAGGGGATGGTGAAACTTTTGGAATCAATTTCTCTTCCATCATACAGGAACTTTATATGATAATTCCCACCTGGGTTCAGGATCTGTAAATTTCCCTTGTTTGGAAACTTCAGAGAAAACACACCATTATTATCAGCTTTAACGTCTGTGATATTTGATATTGGTATATATAAAGACTCGCCATGCATCCTGTATAAAGCTACTTCATAACCAACACTTTTATCACACCACTCAGTTGAAACGAGAACTTCTCCCTTTTCAATATCAGTTACACTTACTGATTCAATGTAAAGTTTAGTACTAGTTGTATATGCCCTAAAGCTTACTGTTGAGTCAGATGAATATATTTTACCCGGATAACTAATTTTTACGGAGTATGTGCTATTTAGATTAATAGCTTCGGTAATTTTCAATCTAAACCTAATTTGCGATTCAGTATAATGAGAGTAATCAATTTTAGTTCCCACAACTCTTCCTGACAAATCTACAAGTTCAACGTTTATTTTTTCAACATCTACTTTTGTAAGGTTGTAAAAGCTACCTGTTACAATAAAGTTGTCAGTATTTTCATACAAACTCCAGTTGTAATACATACTACTGAAAATCAACTCATCAGTTACAACTATTTTTGAAGGTACATCAAATTCTGAAATACCTGAAACAAACTTTACTGTATATTCTCCTTCTTCTTTTAAAATTTCATTAAAATTTATCTGTGGAACTGACATATAATATAGTTTTTTATTAAAATATTTTTCATTATATTGATCATTTCTATAACCATAGTTTGAATTCAAAAAGTTATGGTATACCGTTGTTTGATAAATATTTGTCGAATCAGACATTCCAATAGCTTTTCCATCTCTTAAAACCAAAAATTTCCCAGTTGTGGCATTGGTATCATTTAGATAGAATCTACTAATATCCCTAATAGACCTAGTGCCTTCAGCCACATATATATTAACCCTGTTTCCTATTTCTATCTCTGCTTCACAATTTTCTATAACAGGTTGTGAAGTATAGTCATTACATTTAATTCTTACAGTATACTTGTCCGGATCTACCTGTTTGTTGAAATTACAGACAAATTGCAGGTAATTATCATCAGGTTCCCCTATACCACCTCTGATGCAGTCCTGTGGAATCTCTGATATGCTATCAATGACTAAACCATCTTTTATAAGTTCAGCACTAAAAACGAGATCTCCTTCTAACGCTCCTGCAGCTATATCTGCACGCAGGGAAGGCATATCTACTATTATCGAGGCATTATCTTGTGCTGTGTATGTATTGTTTGAAAACTTATATATAACCTCGGGATTTTCCGACTCATATTTTTTTATCATTAATTCTGTCGGTGAACTAACATCAATACTCAAATAAATTCGGTATTCCATCCCTTTGTATAGTTTGTATGCAACAGAATTCGCATATGTAGGATAGGTTCTTAGATATGCTACCGTATTATTGTTATTGACATCGTAAATATAAACATAATCTAGTGTCTCTTTCGATACAGTCACAATGTATACTGCTGAAGATGTGGGTGTGAAGGACATATAAGGACTAGATATTTTTTCTGTACTGCCCTCTTCATTAAAAATAACCACTTCATTTTCTTTTATCTCAGGAATTGTTTCATCGGTTATTTTTTCTTCGGTAACTGTTGTATCTTTATAGCCGAAAGAATCGTTTACAATTTTTGCAAACTGTGTAACATATCCGTCTGGAACAATAGAATCCTGATCCTCACGCCTTTCCTCAAGCGGAAGCGTTATACTACTTATTTCATCCTTAATTTCTGTTGGCAGTTCTAACTCAGGTGTTGGTATCGACGTTACGTCTGGCAGCAAAGTTACTACAGGTTCATTTGTCACTGTCTGAACTGGAGTTTGAATCGGTGAATCGTATACGTTTTGGCTTACACTTTGTGATTCTAATGAATTTTCTTGATACTTTGCTTGTTCGCTTGAAAAATTATCTGCAAAAGATACATCTGGCATAATGATACTGCCCAACATAAGAACAGCAAGAACACATGCCAGAAGAGACTTGAATCTCCCCATTAGATTTTTCCCCCTTAATCATTTTTATATATAAAATTAATATATATAGCTTTATTTATCTGTATATTAAAGAAATGCATTGACACTAAAGTCGGGATTTATATGATATTTTTATCTTACTTACTTTATTATAGCAGGTTTTTTTAGATTAGCAAAATATTCTTTTGATATCCTCGTAAACTCTTTATGTAAACAAATGACAATCTTAATGAACCCTCTTTTTTGCCTACAATTTATATTAATCGCCCTTGTCAGTTGTAACGATAGAAGAATGGAAAAAGCAGAGGGCTAGATGACATAAACTTTTTATTGAGATACCTTATTTTTATTTTAAGGATGTTTGAGTAAAAAGTAAAACTTCAGAAGCATCTAAAGTGTTGATTACATCTCCTTTTTCAAGCCAGCCTTTCCTTGCAGTATTTATGCCATGTTTTATATCATTAATTCCTTCAACCCGATGCGCATCAGGGCATATGGCAAATTTGCAACCTTCCTCTTTTGCACCTTTAAGAAGTCTCCAATCCATATCTAGCCTGTAGGGATTTGCATTGATCTCTAAAAAAACATTTTCTGATGCACAAACCTTAATTATCTCACCTAAGTTAATTTTATAAGGCTCTCTTGATAGCAAAAGTCTTCCCGTAGGATGACCTAAGATAGTGACATATTTGTTGTTTATCGCTTTTAGGACTCTTTGAGTCATCTTGTCTTCGTCCATATTGAAAGACGAGTGAACCGATGCTATTGTAAAGTCAAAGAGGGACAATATATCCTCCCCATAGTCAAGACTTCCATCCGGGAGAACGTCCAGCTCAATGCCCTTTAGAATTTTGAAATTGTTATACTTTTCATTTAATCTGTCTATCTCTTCATGCTGCCTTCTAATATCATCCTCAAGCATTCCCCCGGCGTAATATGCCGATTTGCTGTGATCGGTAATTCCAATGTATGAATAGCCTAGCTCTATACAGTGTTTTACCATTTCTTCTATAGTGTTGGTACCGTCGCTGTATGTAGTGTGTACGTGAAGGATTCCTTTTATATCCTCATCCTCAATAATCTTCGGAAGTTGGTTTATACTTGCAGCCTCAAGTTCTCCGTTATTTTCTCTTAGCTCTGGCACAATATAGTCCATACCAAAAACCTTAAATATATCCTTTTCATCATTGCACTTTATTATTTCATCCCCTCTAAAAAGACCATACTCATTTACTTTTACACCTTGCTTTTTTGCAATATGTCTTAGGGCTGTGTTGTGTTCCTTACTACCAGTAATCACTTCCTTCTCGGAACTCCATGTTTAATTGATACCCTTCTTCTCCTAAATACGCAAAAATCGGTGAATATCCGTTAAATCCTTTATAGGTGTACGATACACCTTCCTTTTTTGTATTAGAATT
>JAAYPF010000084.1 GCA_012519925.1 Clostridiaceae bacterium | reverse complement strand
AGACTTTCTTCGTAGGCGGTGCTTGTCACCCGACGATGGAATGTAGTGCGGCACACTTCATGCTCGCTCTACAGAGGCTTACTTCTTGAATTTTCTTACCCGCACTTTTACGGTCATGGATTGTTAGATGGAGGCCACTGCCCCGCGGAGCCTTTCCCTAACAAACCTTAATTACTCTATCTGTTAATTATACATAAATTCCCTTCCAATAGCCACAAAAATCAACTTACTCTAACGGCCTTATGTCTCTAATTTATATTCTCAAGTTTTCACATTCAGTAAACCCAAAAAAACTAAAACTCTTTAAATCCTTTACCTTACTTGTATCTTTAGCACAGTGCTACAATATGCCACAAAAATAAATAAATCTTAAATCCTTTAACCTGTTCTAAACCTAATGTGAGCTATGTTTTTCAAAATGCCACAAAGAATATAATCAATAATCATCATCAATGCTTGATTATTTAGAATCGCTTATAATGTCAATTCTCAATTACTTTCAAGTATGTCAAAATCAATCTCACCAAACTTTCAGATGATACCCTAGACTGACCTCTAATAAAATCAAAAAAAATCTTTCCATCAGGCACATGCTTAAACAATAAAGCTTAAACCTCACAGTAGTTGCAAATCGCAGTGGCTTTCATCTAACGTTTAGCATTTGCAAAGTCCATGAGTTGGACCCTCGAAGCCCTTCTACTTGGCTGGGCTACGCCCCCAACGAATGGATTTGGGCAGGATGACCCCGTGCCCTGCTTCAACGCTACGCTACATGCTTTGCCCTTTATGCAAATGTGTTGTTCTCTGCTGTCATGGCATTAAATCAAAACTTTTCGTTAGAAAAGTATCCATTTAATAATTCCATTCTTAACGACCTAGGAGGAAAAAGTCTTCTAAATCAATATGCGAAAAAATTCTTGTAAGAAAATCCATACCAATAATACCATTTATCTCAAAACCGTAGTCCATAATACCAAGATCAATTTTAAATCCAGTCACTTTCAAATCACCGACTTCAATACAATCAATTACTTTAACAAATACAAACTCTGAACCACCAACACCTGAAATAGTTGCTATCACATCATCATCCTCAGGCTTAATGCCAATATCCTCTAAGATATCTACTTTAAAAATTGTACTACCTGATCCAGTATCAATAAGTACATTGTCTATTATTTTACTTCTTCCTTGATGACTTATTGATACTTGGATAAATGGAAGATTATCAACCAATGTTATTTCTTCTTTCATCTTCTTATCCCTAACCATTTTCTTTCTAAAATTTCCAGGCTTTCTTTTTTAGTATTAGCGACATACAATTCTCTTTCTGGATTCTTTTTCTTTATTTCTTTATATGAAACTAAAGCATCCTTACTCTCATCAAAAGAATCAATAACAGAAATTCGCTCTACAATCCTTTTTCCATCCTCTGAATGTGCTTCAATTGCTTCAAAAAGAATCCATGTATTTATATACTTATTCCGTGCATCTTTCCAATTCATAATATCAACTCCCTAGAAACCTTTATAATAATACAGTATCATAATTGTGAATATCTCTCAATAAAAATATACTTTGTTCACTTTAGCGGCATGCCATGATTGCAGAGAACGTTTGCCATTTGCGTCGTCGAGGAATCGGACTTACAGAGCAATGCTACGTAGGCGGTGCTTGCACCCGATGACTCGATGAGGGCAGGATGACCCGCGTGCTCTTACTCCGAAGGCATTCTCCATGCTTTGCCCTTTACGCAAATGGACTTGTTGTGCGAAGTCAGACGACCCTAGTATCAGAAGGGCACACGGATGTGCCCTCCTTAAATCCCACCCCAACTATATTCATCTAGCCTATATTTAGCTCTTTTAATGTTTCTTTTAATCTTTCTTTATTCGCATCAGAACAATAGATATCTTTATTGAATATATATGTTTTTAGCAATAATGCATCTTTTAAGAGTTCTTCATATTGTTCTTCATTTCTATCTTCCTTTGAAACATTCAATATCATTCTCTCTATTAGTTCCATTTCATTATTATCAAAACACCCGATAGTTCTAAGTACTTTTACTGCTTCTGATGCACATACCCTACTACTAATTTCTTTTCCCATTCTGACACTTGCGTAATCTAATAATAATCCTGCAACTGAACAGACCTCATAATCCAAACCTCGTCTCATCGCTAACATACTACAATATGATGAAACTCCATAAAGTTCAATTGCCCCGTATATAATCATTTCTTTATTCTTTCTATCTCTTAGCATCATATTAACTACTTCCCGAACTTTAATTAACCTATCCATTTCTCTCTCCCTATAACTATATAGCAACTTTTCCCCATAGCCAGTCCCTAGAAAACCCAGGCATGGATGCCTGGCAATCGTCTGATTTCGTACAACGTTTGGCGTATACGGCGGCTCTGAACCGGACCCACAAAGACTTTCTTCTTCGGTGCGCTTGCGCCGGTGAAGAGCTGCGGTGCGGCATACTTCGTGGGATGACCTCAAAGCCCTGCTTCATGCTTTTCTACACCGCACCCTTGCGAATACGCTTTGATATGTGGAGTTCCCTGCCCCGCGAAGCCAGACGAGGACACGGATGTCCGAGCCTCATTTACTTATCAAAAACTACTATTTCTTCTCCTTTATAGCTATTACCTTGATAAATCACTCTCTCTTTATAGTAAATTATCATTTGATTAGTTTTCTCCAACTGACCAACAGCAATATTAATTGTTCCATATGTTTTAGAACTATCAATACTATTAATATCTTTAATTTCTTCAAACTCTAAAATCCATGAATCTCCATTCCATCTTCCAGAAATTTTCTGGTCATCTGAAGCCTTAATCTTACCCTTATGTTTAAATACACCCATTTCAGTAATTAGATAGTTATTAATAGTATCAATCTTTATCTCGCTTAGGTATTGCAAATCTTCGTTTGATTCCAGCATAAACTTCCCATCACTTTCCTTAACTATCGAAATAACAGCACTACCTTTTTTCACCATTGTCATTTTATCTGCTGAAGATATCATTTCATCATATTCTTCTTTGCTTATTCCAAACTTTTCATCCCACGGAAGTTCCTCATCATTAACATGTTCACTTATATAATCATTAAACCACTCTTTATTTTTCTCAATATTGGTTTTGTACTTTATTGTAATATCATTTATTCTGGCTGCCACTTCAGTTGGTAATGCTATTTCCATAATCGAAACATTGTGGTTTCCAACAGTAAATACTTTGGCTAGAATGCCTCCCTTTTCAATGGTGTTATTATCGTTTTCTATATTAACTGCCTTCGAACAACTGCATAATAAAAACACACTAAAAACCATCATAGTAAATAATAACTTTTTTCTATTTGTCACTTTTATTCCTCCTCTAATTTTAACCTTAATTTACAGCCCAAAACCCGCCCCCGGATGGGGCGGAACGCAGGGAATTTCATATATCGTCTCCCATGACCGACGTTCCAGAGTCGGACCCGCAGAGACTTTCTTCGTAGGCGGTGCTTGTCACCCGACGATGGAATGTAGTGCGGCACACTTCATGCTCGCTCTACAGAGGCTTACTTCTTGAATTTT
>JAAYPF010000083.1 GCA_012519925.1 Clostridiaceae bacterium | reverse complement strand
CTAATATTTGTATTTGCTGGATGACTTTTGTACTTAGTCATCCTTTCTTTTCCGCCAAAGTGGTTGGAATGCACCTTCCGTCAGTAACTTTGGCAATAACCGCCATTCTATGCCGGCACTAACACCAGGAACAAATTCCAAATCTTCTGTCGCATCTTCAATCTGAAATTGTATTACCGAACTCCCAAATCCTTGTGAAAATACAGATCCATTAGCGGCAATCAATAATGTCCCTTTTCCTGTTATAGTTCCATGAAAGGTCACACGAATTTCTTTTGCTACTTCTGCACTCTCTTCCATTGTGATAGTGACATTATTTACACCTATAGTATCAAGAGGTTGTGGAGGTCCTTCTTCCCCAATTACGGTCATCTGCCAATTTCCCATGTTTGTAGCAGCTGCAGTAAAAGTATCTAAAGTCATACTAAGGGTTATACTTGGAGCTTTATCTCCTATAGCTATTGACCCGTCACTTATCGCCAAGTCCGGTCCTACGATTATTGGGATTGTTCTATTGACAGCACTGTTGGAAACTGAAGTTGCTGTTATAAATGTGCTTCCTAAGCCAACACCTGTTACCATACCGGTATCATCAACCGTTGCTATTTCGGCATTACTAGTTGACCAGATAATTCCCTTATTGTTAGCGTTTTCAGGTTCTACTGTCGCTAATATCTGTCTTGTTTCTCCAACTGCTATATCCAGTGAATCTGGTTCTATACTGATACCACTTACCGAAACCATCTCAAAACTTTTAGCTGATGATATATATCCTGATTTAGAAAATCTTAATGTGTAGGTTCCTGATACCAAATTTTCATATGGAATAACTATATATATATCGTTATCTATTTCCACTTCTTCCAAAGTCACTTCATCACTATCTATTGAAAGTGTAAAATCCCTTACAGTGAGATTAGTAATTAATTTACCATCATCCTCATTGTACACTGTCACATATACTGCATCCTCAAATGCAGAAATAACATCAAGTGAAGTATTTATTCTAGGAGTTGTTGCAGAACCTCCACTGCTACTACTCCCTCCACCACCTCCACTTGAAGAACCACTACTTGTAGGTGTTGGAGTAACTACTGCAACTGTCGTTGGTACTGAAGTCGGGTCTATACCAACTTGTACTTTTATATCATTTGCTACTATAACTTTAACCGGTTCAATTTCAAATTTTACTCCGCTAATTTTTACATCTGCAACTTCAACTTTACCTTTACCTAGTACTTCAATAACTGCTTCAGTAACTAAGGACGTTATTGTTGCACCTTGTTTTACATCTACAATTGTTCCTGTTGATGCCTTGTCTATTGTTACCTTTGCAATTGTTCCACCTGAAAGCTCTACTTTAACTTTTACTTTTATTTCAATACTTTCTATTTTTCCTGCCAATACTTTTATTTCTGCATCTTTTGCTTCTTCATTTGCTTGCAGCTTAGCAATATTTCCTTTTGTAACTTCTATTTTTGACTCAGACAATATATCTACATTATTGAAGTCTCCATCAAATTGTACAATAGCATCTGATTTATCTTTCTTAACTTCAACATCTTCAAACCCAGCATCGCTCAAATCCTTTTCTTCAAGTTTACCACCTGAACGAAGCTGCATTTTACCTACTTTTGTTTTTCCACTAGCTTCAAGCCTGACTTTACCATCTTTCTTCTGAACAACAGTCGCTCCTAATGTTGAGTTCTTAATTATGATACTTTCCATTCCACCACCACATACTAAAGTTTTGCCACTTACTGTTACATTATCTAAAACTACGGTTCCGTCTCCTATTCCCTCTGTCAAATATAAATCACCTTTGATATTAAGGTTTTTTAAATTAACACTATCACTGCTAACACTTACATTTCCTTCAACAGTTGTATCGCCATATGTACCTGGTTTATTGTAGATACTTCCTGTCACATTGTTCAATGCTACTGTTGCTTCTGCTCTTGTTATCGGATTTCCTGTTTTGAAAGTCTGATCGGTATAGCCTTTCATATATCCATTATCTAAAACTGCTCCTATTGCACCTTTACTCCATTCCTGAATATCTCTATAATCTTTTAGTTTAATCATTTCTGCTGAGTTTTCTGCCATTTCCAGTCGCATAATGTTTGATATAACCATTGCAACTTCTTGTCGGCTAATCTCATTATTTGGTTTTATGGTTCCATCTGCATATCCTTTTACATATCCAGCTTCAATAGCCTTTGCTATTTCTCCATAGTACCAGTCACTGCTCTTAATGTCTTTGAAAGACAGTGTTGCTTTTTCATTATACCCGAATATATTATTTACTAAAGTTATAAACTCCGCCCTTGTTATTGTTTTGTCTGGCTTAAAAGTATTATCACTATAACCCTTTATAAACCCTTTTTCATTCCAATCGGATATTTGTTTCTGTGCCCAGTGCCCCTCTATATCTTTCGCAACAGCGGTGTTAATACTTTGGGCTAATTCCACATTTGACTTTTGTGTTTCTGCTGCCCTCACTGTTATACTACTTGCAAACAGCGATATCAACATAAACAAGCTCAATAGGACACACAATTGCTTTTGTGTTTTTCTTTTCATACTTTTTCCCCTTTCATTTTTGGTATGTTTTTTCCTAAAAACAAAGGAAATACTTAATAAATACGAATACTTAAAATCACATCAACTATCAAAATAAACTTCTTACTGAATTTATATATCGGAACAAATTTTACAAAGAATAAGTGTTTTTTTGAGATCGCTATTTCAAAATGATAAAGGGTACATATTATTACAAACAAAAAAGCAAGCTATCATTACGCCCGCTTTTTTTACATTCTTTATATTTTGCTTTGCAATTACATTTTTTTGATCTCTTTTTATGTCCTGATGGACTTTTTGAAGTGGACAGGTTCCATTTCATTAATCATCTCAGCCAAAAAAGAACCCCCCAGCCACCTTAAGAGCCTGATTGCTCCCAAGGTTTGCTGGGGGGGTATTGGTTTACTGTTTCCTTGTTATCTATAACCGACAGAACCTTACCTATGGTTTAACTTTTTCTAATAAGTTCTGGAAAGCTTCTATGGTATCTAATTTTATAATCTTCTTATGCAGTTCATCAAGTACAGCTAAGTCTTCTATTGATGAAACGCTCTCTCTAATATCTTTTGGAACAAAATCAAACTTTTCTGATAATAAAGACAATATATTTTTCTTTGTCGTTTCTATCTGTGCTCTTTCAACTGCTTCTTTTCTTTCTTCTTCTACCCATTCATTAAATAAAGGTGAATTCATAAGCATTTCCCTCCTTACAAATTTTTTTACCAATTCACTTGAAAACTTTTCTCCTGCAAGTATTGACATAACAGCCAGCAAATCAGCTTGCAATGCAGGATTTTCTACTGTTTTAATTGCTATTATTGTATTCTCTATCACTTCTTCATCTGATTCACTCTCAATCTTATCCGTTAACGGTATTAATGGATAAAGTCCTAATAGTTTCTTTTCTATAATATATTCTCTCTTCATTTCCCATACTTTAATCGCTCTATAAGAATAATGCAAAGTATTCTCGTCACCCCAATTATCTTCTAAAGAATACTGTTTATTATCATGTGATTTATAGAAATAAACTACTGCTTGCTTAATTGAGGGTGTTCCCATACCTAATTCAATTGTATATTCCCAAATATCAGATCTATACCTTAGCATTCTAGCCGGCATTTTGTAATCCAAATATCCTTGTGGCTCAATATTCAATATAAATCTTTCTTCTGGTGCATCTATTAAAATTAATTTGTCCAATCTCGATTCTTTCTTAGCAGGTACTTTAGTTGTATCCATCTCCTTAACCCAATCTTTATCACAATTAGGTATCAAAAACTCAATCCAATCTTCGATTCTAGTCTGCATCAATCTTTTAATTGGTATATCTATATTAGCCATTTTGTCACTTTGTTCCCCCTAACTATATTTTATCACATTTATGGTTAAATAAAATGTAATTTTCTATATTTTGTGCATCTTTTAATATGCCACCTTTTCATAACTCTCTTAAAATCTTCGTATATACACATTAATGCCAAACAATTTCAGCCCATGTATAAATTATATCATAAAACCGGCCTATGTCAAACATATGTTCTTGAACAATTTAAATCTCTTAGTATATTAAAGATATTCGAAAGCCTCCTACTAGAAAACAAATTGAGAATTGGCATACATTCTTTAAAAACCATATGGATGTTACTTGGGTAACAGATTTTTTTACTATTCCTACTATCAAGTTTGAATTATTATATGTACTAATAATTATTGAACATGCTT
>JAAYPF010000082.1 GCA_012519925.1 Clostridiaceae bacterium | reverse complement strand
TATTTGTTGCTGATTACTTCCCACACCCTGAAAGTATCAAGGCATATAATGCAACAATACCAGGAGTAGTACAGCAGAAGGCGAACGCAGGAAAAAGTGTTTACTTTGTAAAGCTAAGTGATATTCAGTTTTCATATGGTACAGATATATCTTCAGACGGATTGCACTTAAATACAACAGGCTACAGCAAAATAGCTAAGATTTGGTTTGATAACACTATTTCAATTTTAAAGGAGTCAAACAACACTCCTGTTCCAACACCAACTCAGCCAAGCAATGTAATTAAAGGTGATGTAGATGGTAATGGAGAAGTTAATTCACTTGATTTTGGATATTTAAGAAAATATCTTCTTGGTTTAGAAACTAATTTCCCATATTCTAATGGAAAATTAGCTGCGGACATTAATAATGATGGCTCAGTTGACTCCATTGATTTCGCAAGTTTGAGGGTAATATTGCTTGGTCAATAGTAGAATAATTCTTTATTGATAAGAAGGTGAAATTTAATAGTTATAGTTTTATATCACATTAATATTTTTAACCCAATATTTTTCAGTCTAAGATAGGATGAAAAATATTGGGTTTTTTATAATGCGAAAGCTGTGGGAGTATACATATTGCTAAATAACTGAAAGGAAAAAGGATATTTTTGAAAAAAAGGGGTTGTCAATTAATTCTATTTGCAAAAACAACAACTATAAAATATTTTTCAAAAATGACGATAAAATAAACAAATGTTGATTTTTACACTATAAACTAATTATTATAGTTTGGAGGAAATACAATGATTCACCTGACAGGTTACAAAATCAAAGAAGAAATTTTCAAAAGCGAGAACTCAACAATATTTCGAGGGACTCGGGATTCAGATAATCGACCTGTAGTTATTAAATTATTAAATAGAGAATACCCTTCCGCTAAAGAATTATCAGCCTTTATCCGTGAATATGAAATTATGAAGAAGATAACTCTTGATGGAATAATAAAAGCGAAAAAAATGGAAAAATGCAATAACAGTCTTGCTATTATTATAGAGGACATCGGAGGAGAATCGATTGCAGGGGTACTTCAATCTATTAAACTTGGTGTTTCCGAAAAATTACATTTGGCCATTCAAATGACAAATTCGTTACTTCAACTTCATAGCCAAAATATTATACATAAAGATGTAAATCCAAGTAACTTCATCTGGAATTATAAAACTAATGTAGTAAAGATTATTGATTTCGGTATTTCTGCCGAGTTGATCAGAGAAGCATCCCAATGTATCAACCTGAACGTTTTAGAAGGTACATTGGATTATATATCTCCTGAACAAACCGGGAGAATTAACAGGCCTATCGATTACAGAACCGATTTGTATTCCCTTGGTATAAGCTTCTATGAATTATTTACAGGGCAATTGCCTTTTCATGGGGATGATGATTTAGAGCTCATCTATTGCCATATCGCAAAAGAACCGATTCCTCCCATTGATATAAATCCAGATGTTCCGGGGGTACTATCAGATATCATAATGAAATTGATTGCCAAAACGCCCGAAGAAAGGTATCAATCAACCTTCGGATTAATGAAGGATCTTGAATATTGTGCAAAATTACTTGAAGAAAAAAGGACAATAAGTAGTTTTACACCAGGACAGAGAGATGTTTTAGAGAGATTTGAAATCCCGCATAAATTATATGGACGTGAAGCAGAAATAGTAATGTTGATTAATAGTTTTGAAAAGGCAGCGAAGGGTAGTTCGCAACTTCTATTAGTCAGTGGATACTCTGGAATTGGTAAATCTTCACTGATTCATGAGATTCGGAAGCCTATAACCGGTAAAAAGGGATACTTTATATCCGGCAAGTTCAACCAGTTTGAAAAGAACATCCCTTACTACGGAATAACTCAGGCTTTTAAGGAATTGATAAAACAGCTTCTTACACAGTCCCAACATAGTCTCGATAGTTGGAAACAACGTATTCTTGATGCCTTAGGAAATAACGGACAAGTTATTATTGACATATTGCCTGAATTAGAACAGATTATCGGTCCTCAAGCTCAGCTTGCAGAACTCAACCCTTTAGAGGCTCAAAACCGGTTTCAGATGACCTTTCGTGATTTTATCAAGGTTTTTGCCGCACCCGAACATCCCCTTGTTGTATTCTTAGATGACCTTCAATGGAGTGATACTTCAACCCTTGATTTAATCAAATATATATTGCTATCAGGGAATTCACAGCATATCCTTTTTATAGGAGCTTACAGGGACAATGAAGTACAAACGGGGCATCCGTTGCTTCTATTGATGGATGAGTTGAGAAATGAGCAGCACAATGGTATTGCACCCTTTGATCATATATTTCTCAAAGCTTTAGAATTTTCCTCAGTAAATCAATTGATAGCCGACACATTCCATAGCCAACCTAATGCAACGGAAGCTTTAGCAAACATTATTTTTCAAAAGACTAAAGGTAACCCGTTTTTCATAAGTCGTCTTTTAAGGACCTTGTATCTTGAGGGAACATTCGCATTTGTAGCTGAAAGGGGACAATGGATTTATGATCTAAAAAAAGTAGAAGCTGTTGAAATAAGTGATAATGTAGTAGACTTATTGGTAAATGCTCTAGAATTACTGCCTGAGGAAACTATGGATATTCTCAAACTGGTTGCTTGTGTGGGGACCCAATTTGATTTGAAGACAGCGTCGTTAATCAGAAAAAAACCTGTTGCAGCACTCGCTAGAGAACTGTGGATAGCCATTGAGAAAGAAATTATACTGCCATTAAACAATAACTATAAATTTATAAATATTTTAAACAATGACATGGCCCCTTCGGAACTTGAAATGTATTTTTGTTTTGCACATGACCGCATCCGTCAAGCGGTGTATTCTTTAATTAGCGAAGACGAGAAGTGTGATTTTCATTATAAAATAGGAATGGAGTATTTGAAGTTTTTCCGGGAAACAAAAAGCAGTGATGAGATTTTTGATATAGTCAATCATTTAAATATCGGTAGGTGTTCCATCATTGAGAAGAATGACCGGGTTGAACTGGCTGATTTGAATATTTTGGCCGGTAATAAAGCGAAAAAATCAACTGCCTTTGCGGTAGCCTTAAGCTATTTTGAAATAGCTAAGTCGTTATTATCCGAAGCTGAGTGGGCTTTGATGCACGATAAACTCTTTGGTTTGTTGATGAAACAGGCATCCACAGCTCTATTGTCAGGTGATTTATTAAAAGCTGATGCCCTTTGTGAGCATTTAAACGAAATAGCAAATAGTAATCTCGAAAAAGGTGCTGTTTCCAATGTTAAAGTTTTGTTGTTTGTTTTTCAGGGTAAACTAATTGAAGCAATTAGTGAAATACGCAACACCTTGCTTTTGTTTGATGTTTCACTACCGGAAACACCTGAGGAGATTGGACAGAAGATGCAAGAAGGTATAATGAAGATGCAGGAGTCTTTAGCCAGAATTCCCGTTGAAGAACTTGTAGACCTTCCTGTAATGAATGACCCAGAAAAACTTATGGCAATGCAACTGCTATTCCAAGTAGTTCCTCCGGCGATTCAAGTTAATCCCGAGCTGTATATGCTTGCATCATTGATGATGTTTGAAATGACCATAGACTTTGGTACATCTCCGCTTTCATGCAAATGCTTTGGTGATTGCGGCGTTATTATGGGGAATATGCTTGCCGATTATGAAAGTGGCTATAAACTCGGTGAGGCCGCTTTTGCACTAATCAATAAATTTAAGGCGAAATCTCAAAAACCACCTGTTTATTTTATTTTCACCTATCTTTCCCATTGGAGGGCTCATTATCAGGAAAGTTTAGATTATTACGATTTGTCATACAGTACAGGTCTAGAAACAGGAGATCTTATGCATGCGACTTATGCCATTGCCCATAAAATGCACTTATTAATGTGGGTTGGTAAGAATTTAAATGAGTGTAAAACTGAAGTGGAAAATACCATTGGTTTTCTAAAGCAGGCCAAAGGCAGTATACCTTTAGTCTTAGCTGAAATTGTTTACTATTTTATTGAAAAATTTCAGACAAGACCAGATCCGGAGGCTGAGTTGAATTTTGAAGCAAGAGATAATGAAATGCTGATTGTTATAGAAAACACCCGTAATATTCCATTTATGGTAAGATTCTTTCAATATAATGCTTATTTAAATATTATATCAGGAGATATTGAAGTAGCAGAAAAATGGAATACGATGGCAGAGAAAATTATATTTGCAGGAATAACCGATTTCCCTACACCTGACCATTATTTGTTTAGAGGATTGATCCTTGTTCATAAATGGGATAAAGCAACAGACGAAGAAAAGAGCGAAATTAAGAAAACTCTAACTGATATCAGATCTAGATTGAAAAAATGGGCAGAGAATTGCCCTGCTAATTTTGCTCATAAATACTACCTGCTATCTGCCCAAATAGCAATAATTGAGAAGGAAGCTCTTGATACTATTGTTGGACTTTTTAGAAATGCAATGAAATCAATTGGAACTAATGATTTTATTCAATTTAGGGCACTGTGCAATGAATTGTATGGAGTTTTCTGGCTAAAAGAAGGGGATGAAACAATCGGGAAGGCTTATATCCGTGAGGCTCATTATTTATATAAGCAATGGGGAGCTTTCCGAAAAGTCGCAATAATCGAAAAACAATATTCTCATTATTTTATGATGGATGAAATTAATAATAGAGTAACACTCTTATCAAAAGGTACAAAGGGAGCGACTTCATCAACGACATACAGTTCAATTGATATGACTTCAATATTGAGATGCACTCAAGCTATATCAAGTGAAATCAAGATTGAAAAGCTTCTAGCGACATTAATCCGCACTATGATAGAAAATGCTGGAGCCCAACGTGGTTGTCTCTTGCTAAAAAATGATGTTGACGGTCAATTTTATATTGAAGCAGTTCAGAATGCTAATTCCGACCAAATTCAAATAAAGCATTCACTACCTTCCTCTGAAAGCAGTGAGCTATGTATGGAAGTTGTACAATACGTTACCCGAACCAAAGAAACTGTAGTTATTCATAATGCCAGTTTTGACGTTAACTTGCAAAATAATCCGTATATTATTAAAAATCGTATTAAATCAGTATTATGTGCACCGGTTTTCTATCAAAATCGGCTTAAGGGTGTTGTCTATTTAGAGAATAACCTGTCTGACAATGTATTTACATCAGAAAGGTTAGAAGCCCTAAAAATCTTATCCTCCCAAGCAGCTATCTCTATTGAAAACGCTAGGCTTTATGAGAATATGGAGGAAAAAATTAGGGAGAGAACAATCCAGCTTAATAACGCTAACGAAATGCTCCGGGAAATATCATTACATGATCCATTAACTAATTTATATAATAGAAGGTATGCTTTTGAATTCACATACGATAAAGTAGCCCAATTTATTAAAAATAAAGCTATGTCCTTGAATAATAAAGAGAAGAGGGAGCTAGCAGTGGAAGGAAATGTTATTGGGGTGTTTCTGATAGACATTGATCACTTTAAAGCGGTAAACGATACCTATGGACATACGGTCGGGGATAATGTATTGGTTGCAATATCAAGGGTTCTCAAACAGATGATTAGGAAAGATGATATCATAGTTCGTTGGGGAGGAGAGGAATTCTTAATCATCTTATATAACACAAAACCGGAATACTTAGAAAGGTTCTCTCGGAAGATTCTTGAAAACATTAAAGAAACTCAAATTAAAATATCTGAAAATGAAACTATATCTAAGACTTGTTCCGTAGGATATGTTGAGATGCCTATGTATATTGAAAATCCTGAACTTTTTAATCTAGAACAAATGATAAGTATAAGTGACTATGCCTTGTATTGTGCAAAAGAACACGGAAGAAACTGTGCTGCTCACTTCAAAATGATAAAATGGCATGGGTCGGAAAAGGATCTTAAAAAGTACCTGACAAATTTATCAAATGTCACCACTCTTGATGAAGAGTGTTTTAAGATTGAATTTGTCTATACATCAGACAGATGAACAGTTTGGTAGAAATTGAGATATCTCTTAACTAATATTAAAAAAATATTGAAATTAGTCTAATTATGTAATATGATGTAAAGGAATGGTACATATTAATTTATTATTGTTCCTATCAATTAGTACTAAAAGAGTTAATGTTACTAATCTATAACTTGCTTGCTTTAGTTATATATTAATTGTTTTCCGTAATTAAATAAAACAAGATCCATCGGATCAAGTTTTTAAGAAATTATTAAAAACCTGAGTGTTTTATTAGTAGTATATTACAATTCTAGCGATTGCGGGGGTAGTTATGAATGATGAAAGCAGTAGAGTTCACGAAAAACAATCAATATTGCCGAAATGGAGTTTTTCTTTTAGTTTTATAAAAAAATATAAAATTACAAATATTGCACTTAAGATATCGCTTATATATTTGCTCTCTGGAGCATTGTGGGTAATTTTATCCGACAGAGCGGTGTACATGATTGCAGCTGATAAAGAAATGATTACCTTTATTAGTATGATTAAAGGCTGGCTTTATGTTTTTATTACAGGCGGTTTGATTTTCTTTTTGATTAATAGTCATTTGAAAAAGGTAATAAATGCAGAAATCAAAATGAAAGAGAACTATCAGGAGTTAATAAAAGTCCATAACAAGCTAGTTGATTCCCAAGAATTTAATGCAGTTATAATTGATGAAATGATAAATGCTTTTGCTCTCCATAGGATTAAGTTGAATGAAAAGGGTGAACCATTTGATTATGAGTATATTGAAATAAACAGATCCTTTGAGTCTTTTACAGGTCTTAAAAGAGCAGATGTTATTGGTAAAAGTTATAAGGAACTAGTTCCAAAGAGTGATACAGAAACTACCGATTGGATTGGCATATTCGGTAAAGTGGCAATAACAAGAGTGCCTGTTACGTTTGAAAGCCATACTAAGGCCTTTGATAAGTGGGTTCTTGTTAATGTTTATAGCCCAAAGAAATATTGTTTTATTACGGTTTTTCAAGATATCAGCGAAATTAAAAGAAGTGAAGAGCAATTGAGAAAAAGCGAGAAATTATTCAGGCTTGCAACAGAAGGTTCAAACGACATGATATGGGATATTGATTTGATTAATAGAAAGTATTTTGTCTCAGACAGATGTTATGATCTTTTTGGATACAAAAAAGTAGATATAGAATTTGAGAACATAATAGAAAAATTGGAGGACTTTATACACCCTGAGGATATAGAAATGGCAAAGGAATTGTTTATTGAGCATCTAGAAGGTAATACACCATTATACAGCTGTGAATTTAGGATAAAATGCAAAAATGGAAATTATAAATGGTGCTTCTGTAGAGGTAAGGCACTATTTGATACAGAGGGTGAGGTAATAAGAATTGCGGGATCAATTACTGATGTTGATGGGAAGAAAAATAACGAAATAAAACTCAAGGCAAGTTATAGTGAGTTGGAAGCTACTTATAAAGAGCTTGACTTGACTCAGAACAAAATAAGAAAACAATATGCTGAATTGCTGGAGTATCAGGAGAAATTACATAAAAATGCCTACTATGATTCTTTAACAGATTTACCAAACAGGCTTTCTCTATATGAGAATTTTAGTAGAGAATTGAAAGAAAAAACTAATACAAACAAGGCATTTCTTTTTATTGACGTTGACAACTTTAAATTGATCAATGATACTTTAGGACATGTTGTTGGTGATAAATTAATCATTCGAATAGGAGAAAGGCTTAAAGCTTTATTTGGGAGGGAAAGAGTTTATAGATTAGGAGGAGACGAGTTTATTGTCTGTTGTAATGATTTTGCAAGGGTAGAAAGGTTAGAAGAATGTGCAGCTAAAATCCTTGAAAGCATTAGGATATCCTTTGAAATAGAAAACAGTATACTTCATTCAACGGTTAGTATCGGAATATCAGTATATCCTAAGGATGGAGAGAGTGCTGACGAATTAATGAGAAGTGCTGATATTGCAATGTATAGAGCTAAGGCATTAGGTAAGAATAAATATGTATTTTATAGTGACGAAATGAAGGAAATAGTACGAGAAAGAATGTTGATAGAAAAACATTTGCGAAATGCTCTAAGAAATGACGAGTTTCTATTGTATTATCAACCGCAGTTTGATTTAGAAAGAGATGAAATAACAGGATTTGAAGCATTAATTCGTTGGAATAACCCTGAATTAGGCTTTGTTTCTCCTGATAGGTTTATTGGAATTGCTGAAGAAACACATCTTATAATATCTATAGGTGCGTGGGTTCTTAAAACTGCATGTGTATTTATAAATAACTTACACAAAAGAGGATATTCAAACTTAACTATATCTGTAAATGTTTCGATTTTGCAATTAATGCAGGAGAATTTTGTAGATACTGTAATGGAAGTACTTGATTTTACTAAATTAGATCCTAAGTATCTTGAACTAGAAATCACAGAGTCAATTCTAATGGAGTCCTATCAAGTTATCCATAGTAAACTTTATAACCTGAAAAAACTTGGAGTAAGAGTTGCACTAGATGATTTTGGGCGAGGATATTCATCGCTAAGCTATTTAAAACAGCTTCCTATAGATACACTGAAAATTGATAAGACTTTTATCGATTATATAACATCTGAAGATAAATGTGATAACATAACTGGTATGATTGTAAAAATCGGTCGAGAGATGAAACTTAATATTATTGCTGAAGGTGTGGAAGATAAGCATCAGATGGACTATCTTAAAAAGCATGGTTGCCAAAAGATACAGGGGTATCTTATAAGTAAACCTATGGCTAGTGAAAAAGTAATCGAGTTTATTGCTGAGTTTTGATGGAATATAATGAGTTTTCTAATTAGCTAGATGTATCATTTTTTATGTCGTTTATAAAATTATCTTACCAAAAAGTTCGTTTCCATAGGAATCATATATGCAATAGTCCATATATATAATCATAGTTTGATTCGACCTGTAGCGAGCCGTACATTCTCTTAGGCTTGTAGCTTAGTTCTTGGAATAATATGCGCTGGCACGGCGGCGAGTAGCCAACATTCTCACGAAGCCCTTCTTAAAAAAACACTAATTTCAAGCAATCTACTAAATGTGTTTAAACAAGATATTAAGCACTATCACTTCTATTGCAAATTTTGTCTTAAATTTTTTAAAAAATTTATATTATCATATGAACTTTTTTTGTACTCATGAGTCATACTGCGTTTGTCAACAAAAATTTGACCCCTTCGCTAATTAATTTTTGACCCCTTTGTGCTAATGAAAATTTGACCCCCCTGACTACATATTATGGGTAAAATTCTCATAAAGGTTTTAATCCCGCAGTGTCCCCGCCAATTTAAATTGTCGGGGACAAGATTGATAAGCGCGAGGAATATGGACATTGGGAAATGGACTGTGTTGTTGGAAAACGTGAAGGTAAAGGTGCAGTATTACTGGTTTTAAGTGAGAGAAGTATACGCGAGGAAATAATAATCAAAAT
>JAAYPF010000081.1 GCA_012519925.1 Clostridiaceae bacterium | reverse complement strand
GATATTAATGGGCTTAAAGATGATATTAATGGGCTTAAAGATGATGTTAATGGACTTAAAGATGATGTTAATGGACTTAAAGGTGATGTTGTTAGGATTGAATACAAACTTGATACTAATTCAAAAGCCTTATTTGACGGATATAGTCAGACTTATGAAAAAGTTGTATCTGTAGAAAAGGCAGTAAATGAACTTGCCTCAAAAGTAGAAAAACAGGAAGTAGAAATCAAAGTAATTAAAGGTGGTAAATAACCTACATCTAGTCTGAATCAACAAAAATCACATTGAACATTCGATAACAAAGGAAGGCATTCATAGTCCATCTAGAACGGATGCTACTATATTTGAAGTACATATCATTTCACTCCAAGGGCGTAAAAAGAGGGAGCAGCCTAATGGCTGCCCTCATAAACATAATTAGTAAAGGTAAAGTTCTTTCCTGAATTGTTGTCCCAGTTTTCAGATGAATCCTTAAAGGCCATATTTATTTCCCCAAATCTTGTTACCGGTAAAATTAGCTCGAATTTTTCACTGGATAACCTATGCATTGGATATTCCTGTACGTTTTCCCAATTAAAGTTGTCACCATATCCAACTACCGCATATATTTCTTTAGCACCTTTTTGCGCTAATATACCGCTATATAGTATTCTGATAGTGTTTCTTGTATCATGTATTTCAACACCGCTACTTGAATAAGAATTATCCAATTCTTTTATATTGGTACCATAGGGTTCTGTACTCAAGTCCATTGAGAACTCTTCATTAAACGGTTGAAATTTTGAAGGATTCTCACCAGATTTTATCTTTTGGTTTTCTGTATTTCTATTTGTCTCAATATTATTATAGAAAAAATCAAACAATCCCATATTTGTACCTCCTTCAAACTTTATTCTTATTCTTGATTAGTTTTAACTATTTTCAAAAGTTTATTTGTTTAAATAAAACCATTTGAGTTTTTAACTACTAAAAATAAAGAATAAGGTAATTTTCTAAAAAAATTTCTAAAAATAATTTTCTAAAAAAACTATGGGATGTTTTGATAAAGAAAAAGGAGGCTCAAGGCCTCCTAAAAAGTATGATAAAAATGTTAAATTTGCAAATAGTTAAATATTATTATCAAGGCATCAGCTTTTTTAAGTTCTGCCTTTGGTCTGAAATAATCTCCATGACCGTTCACGATATTAAGTCCTTTTGCAAGAACTACATGACCAATAAGATCAGGGTTTATTTCATCTTTATCCTTGAAGGTACAGTTGAAAATGTCACTTAGTGAAGCAATTTTTTCGTATTTTAATGCTCTTATTACAAATTTTACACTGTCTTCTCTTGTCAAAAGACCTTCGGGATTTTTTTCACTTTCTTTTACTATACCTTCTTGTATAAGTAGTTTATAAAGATCCTCTGTTTCTGTTTGGTTAGCTAAAGTAAGTTTTCCGTAAAAAGGATATCCGTTGCTTATTACCTGTGAGATTAATAGCAGAAAATCCTTTTGCTTTATTTGTTCATCAGGTTTTAATTCAGGTCCTTCAAGACCGATACCTGCTTGGGCTAAAACTTCGATTTCATCCTGTGCATAATGTCCTGAAATATCTGAATATTCTAGTGCTTTTTCTTCCTTATACGGTTTTCCGTTGTAGTCAAGTAGATCTCCTGTAAAAGCATCAAGTGTTGCAGGTTTGTCAGAATTTACTGCATATACAAGTATTGCTTCTTTTGAAGAATCGGAATTTACGGCAGATTCCTTTTCATAGATTATATCTGAAAGAGCAGTAGTATATTGAAGTTCTAATCCTATTTCCTTAAAGAAAATCTCATATATTTTATCTAGTGAAACTGCATTTTCAAGAGATGGAAATTCTATATCAAACCACTCTAAATTGTAACTTGTGATTTTTCCAGTTACTGCATCAAATTGAACTGTAATAAAATTGTCCTCAAAAGGAACATCATTAACCAGCCTTGTATATTGGAATGAAAAGTACTTAGGTGCTTCAATTTCAATGTTTTCTATAGGTTCATCTTCTATTTCTAAATATTTTGTTTCTTTAAATTTATCGGGTTGTATTTGGTTTAGAAAATCTTCTACACCTTTTTTAGCAGCATCCTTATCATATTTTGCAGGGCTATCTTCGGGCTTTGAAGAACTAGTACTGAAGCTTGTAATCTCACCAGTAGCAGCATCTATTCTTACACGTACTCTAGAATTTAATTTGTCATCCGATTTCATAAAATACAGGTTCCACTCGTAACCCTTTGTTCCGAGCCAGCCTTTGTAGAGACTTGCACTGTTAAGAGTAAAGGATGTATCCAGTTCTAAAATATTAAAATCTCTTGCTATCTTTTCTGCATCTTCTTGGCTTAGAAGCTTTGGTATTTCTTCAACTGCAGCTATTTCTTCAGGACTAAGAGCTATATCAGCTGCCTGAACGCCTCTACCAAAAGTTACGCTTTCCTTCATAGCTATATTATAAAGTTCATTGTAATAAATTCTGCCTAAGTTTATTTTTTTTCCTGTAAATGCATCAATATAATAGTTTGAGTTATAAAGGGGTGAATATGCACCGTATATTTTCACATCTTTGTCTTCGGTTGCCAATTTATATGTAAGACCAAGACCTAAATTCTTTATATATGCCTCTTCTGCTTCTTTAAGGCTTAGGGCCTTTTCGCTCGAAGGAAAAACTAGATCTTTTGACCAGTTTTTATTATAAGCTTCAAGTTCCCCGGTCTGTTTGTTTATGCTCACAGCTATTCCGTTCTTAGGAAAAACTATACCGTTATGAGTTCTAATATAGTTAAAAGAGTAAACATTATCAGTAATTGATACGTTTTGGTTCCTCTCTAATATTTTAATATTATCAAAAATATCTGGGTTGAGTTTTTTTATGATTTCTTCAGCTTTCTTTTGTGCTTCAGATCTACTTATTGAAGGAAGCTTTTTTATGTTTTCATGATGTATGTACTTGTAGTTGTAATAGCTTTGAACATCACCAGTGTCGTCAATTGATACTTCAATATTTCTACCATTGTTGTCCTTTGAGCTCCAGTTTAACATCCAAAATTTCATATCCCCTTCAGACCGGACACTATAAGTAAAGTTACTTAAGTCATCGGGAATGTCAAACATTTGTTTTGAGACTTTGATTGCATTTTCAAGACCGGGATCGGAGGCAGAGAATGCAGAAAACGGGACTATTACAGTTAAAACCATTATAAGTGCACTAAATAGTGCGATTTTGTTTTTCATTTTGTTCACTCCTTAGATTGTTTTATTATTTCTATTATACATTAGACTGATGCAAGTACAAAAAGGTTCCCAAGAGAATAAAAGAAATATATAGTTTTTAAATTATATTTGAGTTTCCCCAAATTTAGTAACAAAAAACTGAGGGATCTTTGAGCTTAAAGGCTTTGAAAATATCAAGTTGTTGTGATGGAGGTGGTTTTTCTAGGAGGTATCTAACACCTTCCTTAGTTTTT
>JAAYPF010000080.1 GCA_012519925.1 Clostridiaceae bacterium | reverse complement strand
TGTTTTATTTTAGGGCTTTATCACTTCTATTATATCATAAAAGTGAAGATTCTTGTACTTTTTATTGCCCAAAACTATTGAATTTTCAAGGTTCACAGCACATTTTTAATGTGCGAAAGTTGAGTCTATTACTATCACTGGTTATGGCAAACAGATTCTTCATACTATCATCTAGATTATAGTTCTTTAAATCTAACCAATCATATCTGAAAAAGCCTCTTTTGAGCTCTTTTAAATCGAGGAAAAATTGATTTATAGATCCTAGCGTTTCCAATTCATTGACCTCTAGCTTATAATCATTCTCATCGGCTATCGTGGGATCAAATTCTTTCATATCATAATCATTTTTTACATCTACTATAATTTTATCGCCGGCTTGATCTTTTAAACTGGTGCTAAGCTCATGTCTAATCTCAACTTTACTTGACCAAAAGTCCTCATGGGCAAATCTCAAGTTCCATGGATCAGGCGTGGCATTATGGTTTTTTCCATTGGGTATTGTAAGGGTGTTTGATAGCTTCGTAAATATATTACTTATTTGCATGTTTACATCATCTTGAGTAAACCCCGTTTGGTTGTCTACAAAGTAAAATACTCCTCCTGTTTCATCAGCAATGGCCTTTAAAAGATCTCTTTCTGTTTTATTTCCTAATGCTATTGTATGAATTTTGACACCCTTTTTTGCTAACTCTCTTGCTAAAGCAAGTTCTTGTCGAACTTTTTCTCCGTTTATATAAACCATATTGTTTTCTCTAGTTGCTTCACCGTCAGTCAGAAGCACAATTATTTTTTGTCCGAGGCTATTCGCAGTAAACAAGTCAGCAGCATCTCTGATTCCATCGGTTATATTGGTAGAACCACCACTTGGTTTACCCATACCCTTTAAAATTCCTAACAACTCGCCTTTTTTAGAGGAATCTTCAATTTTATATAATTCATAACCATCATAATCAAATCCAACAAGACCTATTTTCTGTGTTCCTGCCAGATTATATCCAATGGATTGTTCAACAAACCTTATTGTTGAAGCAACACTAATATTGTTTTTGTCATTGTTTGCCATACTCCCAGATCGATCCAATGCAAATACAATCTCCGAAGCCAATACCTTATTCAGCTGCATTGAACCTATAAAGAAAGGGCTGAAGTGCGTTGTTGTACCGATTACCACCTGATTGTCTTTATCCACCCGTACATCATCTATTTCTTCTAACATTTGAGTTTCAGCATTCGCATGGAATATGGTCAGTTCATCCTCGGATATATCCCCTAAATCTTCCCTATTGTATGAAATTCTAATTTCAGCATATTTAATTGGGAATCCTCCGTTGGTTATTTCTACAGGCTTTCCAACAATGCCCTCTAAATTGGCTAGAATCATATTGTCAGAATCCCATACCTGCAACGGTGACATTATTACATTTCCATCCCCCCATGCAGTTACTTCAACTCTGCCATCTGACGATAATGCAGTTTTACAAGTTTCAACTCCTTCATGACTTTCTAATGGTTCTAATCCAAGCATCAACGCTGCTCCATCATAAATTCCATCGCCACTTGTATCAGGACTTAAAGGATCTGTTCCATATACATATATTTCATCATAATCTGATATGCCATCCTCATCAGTATCCCATTTGAATATATTGGTTCCATGTTCCAATGCTTCCCCGTTAGTAAGTCCGTCCCCTGAATAGTCTGCATCCATATCGATCGTTTCTATATCATAAACCACTTCACTATTTAACATAATCTGATTTGAATAATTACTTACTCCATACCGATTTACTGCTTCAACAACATAATAATATTTATTTCCTTCTTTCACATCAACATCAATGAAATCTTTTCTCAAGTGGTTTTCAGCTATATTGTAATATGGTCCTCCGTCCATACTGCTTCTGTATACATTATATCTATCTGCGTAATCTGTTTTTGACCAATAGAGCCTTGCAGTATTATTATGCCAAACACCTGTTAAATTTGGTGCCTCAGGTTCTGTAGGCATAACCGGGATATGGTCGAGCATTTCTTTCCAGAATTCTTTATTAGGAGGAATAAAGTTATAATGTTCCTCAGACTCTAATAAAATCAAAGTGTTAAATGTATGCGGTCTATGACCATTTTCCATATTAATTGTCTGACCTTTTTTTCCTGAAAGAACTGTTTTGTGAGTACCGTATGCTTCGAATACATTATTGTTAGGCGTTGAGTTTATGGTGAAATCGCCCTTAAGTTCGAGTATTCCTGCTGTAAGACAATTGTCATAATTGGTCTTGGTGTATATAAATGTATTTCCTTCTATAATCACATAATCATTGTTTTGTGTCATTTTTAGAACCGCATTGTTTTTTAAATGATATTCTCCTTTTACATGGAGGTCTCCACCATTTATATACATTGTGCCCGCATCCATTTTAACATTACCGTTTACTTCCATTTTTCCGTTCTGCATGTCAATTAAGGATGCTTGTATAGATAATACATTTATTCCTTGTTCATAATCTCCACTTAAATGTATTTCTCCACCCCTTAGATATATGCTCCCTGCATTTTCCAAGTTACTTGCAAATAATTTTTTCTTGTTGACATCAAATACAGTGTTTTTTAGGATATTAATATCACCGTTAATACTGTCACTATCGCATGTAAGAATTATCTCTAAACAATAGTCGTCAGGAACTCTATTGTAATTGCTTAATGTTTTTTGAATCTTTTCTTCATCTGAGTTCCTTACCATATACATAATATCATTAATATCTATTATACAATCACCGTTTGTTTCACCAATCCACATATCAAGGGGACTGTCTTTAGTACCTAGCTGAACACCCTTCATTCCCACTGGAATATTAACAAATCGGCTTAAATATCCTTCTTTGCTTATTTTTAAAGTAACAAGCTCATATGAATCTGGAGTATATTTTATTTGGAAGTATCCCTTTTCATCTGTGTTGCTACTGCCTATAATATTTTTTTCATCATTGAATATTTCAATATTGAAGTCTTGAGCTTCTAAAGTTCCAATATATCCTTCGACCGTGTGTTCCTGTAAATCTTTAATTTCTGTTGATCCCGAGTTCAAGTCATTATTGTCAACCGTTGAGGAATCGACATTGTTTACTGAAGCTGTACTTTTTACATCAATGCTGTCTCCATTTAAATCAAAAAATTGAACACCTTTTTTGTTTATATATGCACCAGCCCTCCAGTATTTGTTGTCTATATCATCTGCAACTTCTATTTTGACGTCTGCAACTTCCAACACTTCAAAAGATATTTCAGCAAGTACTCCCTTTACAACTGCATTGCCCTTATTTCTATATTCATCAAGGTCTTTAACTGTTCTTCCAAAGCTAAGAATTCCTTCATTCAGGTCATGACGAGCCATAGTTACATATTCATAATTCGTGTCTGCAAGAACATCTCCAATTTTTGGAATCGTATCTTCTTCATAAGGATTTTTAGTTGTGCTGTCCACAGGTTTTAGCACATCGGAATTGTATTTAATGTTTAGTCCATAACCCGCAAGATTTGATATTTCACCGATATTTATTGAAGCGGTAATTATATCCCCTTTTCTTGTAGGTTGGTTTTCTAAAGAAATGCTGACCTCTGAAACAACAGTCGGGGTAGTAGTTGGTGTTGGTTTTGACACTGCAGGGAATACACTTATATAACCTAACAAAAACTTTCGCATATAAGCAAAATCTATACTGTTGAACAGCCCATTTCCGTCTACATCGGAAGCCCATTCACCATTGACAACTGGAAAGCTACTTTTTAATCCAAGCAGAACCATTCTCATGAGTGCAAAATCTATACTGTCTATTTCTCCATCATCATTAACATCACCAATAAGCTTTGATTCAATGGCTGATGTTGTTGTGGGTACAGTCTCAAATACCGGATAAGAAACTGATTCTGTAGCTAACACTGATAAACTAAATACATTCGTAAATAAGATTTGGGCTATAAATACCCACAAAATTACCAACTTAGTTACATTTTTCTTCTTGTACATTCTTGTTACTCCTTCTGGAATTTTTTCACTTTTTGATTTTCCGATCAATTATACCATGCATATCCATAAAAACAAACATAAAAATATATAAAAACCGAAACAAAACCGCAAAGAGCTTGCAGCTGAATACACCGTTTTTTTGATAAAGATTTACTGCCATCTGCTTTACACCTTACCTTTTTATATCAAATACTTCAACTACATAAAATCTACATTGAAAGTATACATGCAGATAGAATTGCTTACTTTTCATTATTTCCAATTAACAATGAAGTGGTCAATATAAAATGTTATTGTATTTTGAAATAGATGGGTGGGTCATGATTCTGAATTCTCAAAGGTTCAAAAGCTCGATATTGCCTCGCCACAATAAACATTAAATCCAGTATTTATCCAACTAATTGCAAAATATCCTCAAAGAAAAGATTTTTGTATATGCTCTAAATTGTATGCTGGATTAATGGTACGATTTTCTTTAGGGCTTGGCTGTCTTTGAAAAATATGATAAAATGTGGCTATCGTTTATAACGAACTTTTTTAAGGTCGTTTTTTTGCTACAAAGCCTTTTAGAGTTGAGTTGTGTGAAAATTGTGGTAAGCATTAAAGAATACTGACAGAAAACGGATTGTAGATGATAAATAACCAATTATAAAGTAAGATAAAATTATGATAGTTAAAAGATTGCTAAAACTAAGCTTTTGTTATGGAGGGTAAAAATGAAAACGACACAATTTATGATATTTATTTGTTTTTTAATGATTATTCTGTCTTCATGTACGGAAAAAACATCCAATAATGATCTCGAACCTTCACCAATAACGGGTATAGCCACTGCCAACAGCTCTCCTTCTCCAAACACAAAAGAACAGTCAGCCGTAACAGCTTCTATACCAACTACAACCCCAGAAACAGAATTAAACAATACCGAAACAGACGCTAATTTTGACGGTAACAAAAGCATTCCTTCCATAGACTTCATGAATCCTGTAAATCCTGAAGTCCTAGATATTTTCTTCAAAGACAAGAAGCAGGTTTTGGAAGAGATGGGAAACAATTATTCAGTGTCAGACGCCTATTTAGGAAAAATATATACATATTCAGATCAAATATATAAGGATATTAAGCTCGTATACAACGAACATGATAAACTAACCAATATATGGATTAATGATAATGAAAAGCAATACAGGTCGTCTCCATCAATGCGTCTAGAAAGGGATATAGATAAAGACGGAAAAATTGAAAATGTTATCTTATATAATGGTGTATACTTTCCAAATAGGTTGGTTGTTTATAAGCCTGATAGCGGAGAAATCCTTTGTAATGAAATTATACAGGGCGAGTTCTCAACCATCGAGGCCATACAGTTAGATGAAGGAGACCTTAAAATACTTGCCAGATCTGATTCTGACTATAAAATTTTCGAAAGCAATAATGGCAATAACATCAATCCTCCAGAGTCGCAATACAAAGGAGAAATTAAATATAGCCTTAATGAGGATAAAGCAGTTATTAATATCGGAGCCCTTGAAATTGGATGTTATCTTACACCTACTCTTAGGAAAATCATTGATATAAACAGTTCCAACGGAGAAAGGTCCTTGTTTAATCAGCAATCCTTTATCAACATAAAAAAATCCGATGCTAAAAAGGATTATTTAGAACTTGTAAACAGTATTAGTGTATATATTTCTGATATAGGATATATAAACGGTACCGTTGAGAGCAGATATTCCGAAGTCGCTCAGGTAATAGAATCCTTCAGGTATGATAAAGGAGTATGGAACAAAACTGATGAAAAAATTAACGAACGTTATACAAAAAGTCTAGAAAGTGATCTCAAATTAAATTACTCTTGGGAAATGGGATTTGGTGATATTGTATTGTCTCGTGGAATAGACAACTTTATAAACAAAGGATTGGTTGATAAAGTAAGTGATCCAATCAGTTTAAGATGTACTATAAATAATCTTGATGTAAATGTAAATAACTATATGATTTGCGGTATTAGAGCGATATCACCTAAAAACATTACAAATCAAGGACTTAAAGTTGGCGATTCAGCTAAGAGAGTACTTGAATTATATGGTATTCCAAACAAAAAAGATAACAATGACAGTGAATGGACCTACTACTTGTACCGTTCTATTGATACAAAAGAATGGTATAACCTTGGATATATCCCTTTATGCGATGATTATATGACTATCCGCTTTAAAGAGGATGGCACTGTTGAAGAAATATTTATGTCTGCATACATACCTATAGATTAGTATAAATCAGTGGTTTAGTAGATAAGTCAACTCTATAATTACTGATTTTTACCGGCTGTATACAAAACAAAAGCAACTTTCTCAGTTTAACAGTTATATGCCATGATTATATAACTAATTAGAACTCATTGAAAGGAGCAAATAAAATAATTTTGGTCATGAGTTTATCTTTGAAATTGATGGAAAGAAGAACTGGGTTCTTAAATCAACTTAAATATTAAGTAAGCTGTAAAAAAGGCAATCAAAGCTTGGCAACAACTCTCGAATTCGGAATTATGAATTTCGTTAAGCCCCTTTCAAACGAAGTGAAAGAGGCTTAACGAAGGAACTCTACATTCCAAAGTTTTTATTAATAGAGCATAAACATGTAAATTAGTATTTAAGTATAATAAGACACTTAAAATATTATGGTAACCAACGTCCAGGAAAATAGTCTGTAAAGTTCCAACCATTACCTACCTTAATTGGTTTAGAAAAACCACTCCCATTTCAGAGCGCGTCTTAGGGATTTTTTTCTGCTCCTCCTATTGACATTAGTAAAGTAAT
Organism: Clostridiaceae bacterium; assembly: GCA_012519925.1. Classification (GTDB taxonomy): domain Bacteria; phylum Bacillota; class Clostridia; order Acetivibrionales; family Acetivibrionaceae; genus Acetivibrio. Next base: position 26,599 of record JAAYPF010000080.1, on the reverse strand, counting down.
ATGCGATTATGTTGTTGGTTATTGGTTATAGCCATTAACCAATATGTTTTGAAAGAGGGGTGATTAAGTGAATGCCAGTCAGCCTGTATTTATACAAATTCAGACAATTATTGAAAACAGCATATTAGACGGAACATACACGGATGATGATCTTATCATCTCTACCACGCAAATTTCCCGCGTATACAACGTAAATCCGACTACGGCTGTCAAGGCAATTAGCCGTTTAGCCGAGGACGGAATACTCTACAAACGCCCGGGGATTGGTATGTGCGTAGCGGAGAATGCAAGGGAAAAAATTTTTGAACGTAGAAAGAAAGCCTTTGTTGGAACTACTCTTGATGAATTTACCGCCGAAGCAAATAGGTTAAATATCACTACCGATGAACTCATAACACTCTTAAGCATGACAATCTTTAACAAAGGCTAAGCACCTTCTTTTGAAAAATAGATTCCTCCATATCATATTAAATATAAAACCTAATGTGAGTTTGAAAATTTTATTAACAATCTCACGTTCTAATGGTAGTTATTATACTTCTTTGAACTATCTTCAACAAAGTGTCCTTTGTCACTAATTGCATGACAGATATCTCACTTGAAGAAGAAAAAATAGACAGATGTCACTTTGTAAAAACTGTCATTTCCTAACACAATACCAAGAAATTTGACTTGTTCATAGATAACTTGTTTTCTATTGTAGTTGTTACTTCGTAAGATACAATAAGTGTTAGACAAATCTCCGTGAATGTATAATATTAGTTTGGGAAATAAATAATAAAATCAACTAGAATTAATGGTTTTATTATCAAATTACTTGATTAATTATTCAATTTTTAGTATTATAAAAATGTTTGAGGTCGAAAAAGCAAGTCATTGAGTGCTGAAGCACGATACGACTAATAATAGCTATTATAATCAGTTAGAGCAGATAGAATGAAATCCACTGAGTATAAACATTTTTTAAGGCGTTTGATTCTGTTCAATGTTCATGTGACCCTAAAATGCGATATTACTAACAAAATAGTAACAGAGCTCGTCTAATTCTCGGTGGTAATATCGGGTATATAAAATACTTATTGATTCATACATATAAATATAATCAATATTCTCTTAAGTTTTATATCGATGGATATGAATAAATTAAATATCTTTCAGTTTTATATTAAAATTTAAATGTATAATAAAAAATAATTAGAGATTGGATATTATAATGAATAAAATCAACCTGAAAAGTAAGTTTACAATTTTTGCTTCCACGTTAAAGGAAGTTTTTATATCATCACTACCTCTTGCAGCAATTATGATTATTGTCTGTTGTTTTATAGCACCTTTAGAAAACATGTCTGACTATATTAAACTAATTGTTGGTTATACTAGTGTAGTTCTTGGTCAAACATTGTTTTTGGACGGATTAAATATTAGCATCCTCCCTATAGGAAAGCTAGTTGGTGGTTCTTTAGTAAAGCTTAAAAAGGTAACCTTTATTATCTTTTTCGGACTTGTTTTTGGTCTGCTTGCTACGGTTGCTGAGCCTGCATTAACTGTTTTAGCAAAACAGACAAATATGATTATGCCCATCATTAATCAAACTGTATTTATCTGGATTATGGGTTTTGGAATCGGTGCTATGGTTGCCTTTTCACTCTATAGAATAATGAAGGACTTAAATATTAAAGTAGTATTTTTAGTCCTTTATGTCATTACTTTCATAACGCTTATATTTGTTCCTGATAAATTTATTGCTTTAGCTTTTGACGGCAGTGGAGCAACAACAGGAGACATTTCAGTACCATTCATTCTAGCTCTTGGTCTAGGTGTTTCCGTTAGTATGTCCAAACACAAAAGTAATGATGACAGTTTTGGAATTATCGGTCTTGCTTCGGTAGGTCCCATTCTTTCATTATCTATATATGGAATAATACTTAATGCTCGTTACGGTGGCGTATTCCCTCCCGAACAGCTGTATTCTCCTGGTACTACTGGGACATTAGGCGAGATTATTATCGGCAATCTATGGGGAGTAATTTTGGCCCTTTTACCGGTTATATTAGTGTTTTTGCCCTTTCAATTTTTCCTAATCAAACAACCTAAAAAGGAGTTTGTAACTATTTTATTAGGGACTATCGTAGTATTTATAGGTCTATTAATTTTTCTCTCAGGTATTGATTATGGATTTGCTTTTGCAGGTAAATATATTGGTGAAATATTTTTAGATGTTACTCGCCCTGAATGGTTTAAGTGGCTACTTCTGGTTGTTGGATTTATTTTAGGTGCGGCTATCACCTTATCAGAGCCTGCTGTTACAGTGCTTGGCGAACAGTTAGAGGAAATAACTAACGGTCATATTAAGAAGACAACAATTCGCATGACACTTGCCATAGGTATTGGTTTCGCCTCTTTACTTGCTATGATAAAGATTTTGACAGAGGTTCATATATTATGGTTTTTAGTCCCTCTATATATTGTTGCACTTTCCATGATGGCATTTTCACCGAAGCTATTTGTGGGACTGGCATTTGATTCGGGTGGTGTTTCAGGAGGTGCCTTAACCTCTGCTTTCCTGACTCCCCTCACTCTTGGAGTAGCACAAGCCGTGGCTACCACATCTAGTTCTGGTGGGCAATCAATTTTAGTAAATGGTTTCGGAATTATTGCATTTATTTCTGTAACCCCATTGATTGCTGTTCAATTTTTAGGTATAGTGTATAATATTAATATTAAAAAAGCAAACAAAGCGATAGAAGATGCTGAGCTTAATGAGCGAAAAGAACTAGCCAAACTTGCTTCTACTCTTGAACAATTGGGTGAGCATGTTCAAGACAAAGCCATTGTTGATGCTACGAAAGACATTCAAATAGACGACGGCATCTTGTGAACAGAATATTTAAAGGAGGGTAATAAAAACCTTGATAGATCATAAATCTTGTGTTGATTTCTTTACCTTAGTAGCTGATAGAAGTAATAAAGAAGGAATCTTAAAACTACTATTGGACTCTAGATGTCATCTTATTGATGTAGTTTATGCCAAAGGTTCAGTTCAATCTGGGTATTTTAGAGATCTGCTCGGACTTGTACCTGAGGAAAAAAAGATTATTATTACTTGCTTAATCGCTAGTGATTTGTCTAGCAAACTGCTTGAAGAATTAGTTTTAAAATTCAATTTCGACAAACCCAATACAGGGATTGCTTTTGTTGTTCCTGTTGAAAAGTTGTCAGTATGATTTGGGAGGAAGATATGATTAATGGTAATATGAAAGCCCTGTATATTATTGTAAGTGCAGGTTTTTCTGAGCAAGTAGTCGAAAATATTCGTTCACTGGGTTCTACTGGTGCTACTATAATTAATGCCCGCGGTATTAATTCTTTACACAAAGGTATTATGGGAATTAGTGTTGATAGAGAAAAGGAAATAATACTGACTCTTACAGACGATGAAACCGCTGACAAGATTATGGAGGCTGTAAAGAAAAATGGAGCATTCAAATCTGAGGCTAATGGTATTTGTTTCACTTTGCCAGTATCAAAAGTAGTCGGTATAAGTCAAAACCTTGTCGAAGACCCCGGTGATAAAAAATAAATTATTTAATTAGAGTGAAGTATATGTTGTAATAAAATTATTGCGATAGTTGTACTTTATTGTAACACAATCAATATAGTTTTGATGTAATCCACACAACAAAACGCCGTAAACTCAATTATGTAAGAGTTTACGGCATTTTTACTTACCCTCCTATCAAATAGTATAATATATCTAAAACTTAACCTTTTGACATGTTTTCATAAGTCTCAAACTTCTCTTTAGCATCTTTCTCAGCCTTGTCAAACAACTCTCCAGCCTTTTCCGGATCAACCTTTGCTAAAGATGAATATCTTACTTCACCTAGCAAGAAATCTCTGAAAGAAGCTGTTGGTGCCTTTGAATCCAATATGAAAGGATTCTTGCCTTCTTCCTTCAACATAGGATTGTAGCGATACAAGTGCCAGTAACCAGCTTCAACAGCCATTTTAGATTCAAGTTGGGTACACCCCATACCTAGTTTTAAACCATGATTGATACATGGAGCATAGGCAATTATCAAAGAAGGTCCTGGATAAGCCTCAGCTTCAACAATTGCTTTTAGCAATTGGTTCTGATTTGCACCCATTGCTACCTGTGCAACATAGACATATCCGTATGACATTGCGATGAGACCTAAATCCTTTTTCTTTGTTTCTTTTCCACCAGCAGCAAATTGAGCTATAGCCCCTGTAGGTGTTGCTTTCGAAGATTGACCTCCGGTATTCGAATACACTTCAGTGTCAAATACCAAAACATTTACATCTTCGCCGGAAGCTAAGACATGATCTAACCCGCCAAATCCGATATCATAAGCCCATCCGTCACCGCCGAATATCCACTGGGATCTCTTAACAAGGAAATCTTTCTTTTCATGTATTTCATCTAAAATTCGCTTTGCTTTTTCATCGTCGGTATTGTATTTTTCGAGAGCCACAATCAGTTTGTCTGCAATGGTTCTAGTTGCTTTACCGTTGTCTTTGTTATCAAGCCATTCCTTAAGCAACCCTTTTATTTCCTCGGATATATTCAATTCCAACGCTGATGATGCTAATTGTGAAATTTTATCACGAATTTGATTGACACCAAGAAGCATACCATAGCCAAATTCAGCATTATCCTCAAACAATGAATTCGCCCATGCCGGTCCACGACCATTTCTATCAACGGTGTATGGTGTTGCAGGAGCACTTGCACCCCAAATGGAGGAACATCCGGTAGCGTTGGCTATCATCATTCTATCCCCAAATAATTGTGTTATCAATTTTGCATAAGGAGTTTCGCCGCAACCACCACAAGCACCAGAGAACTCCAACAGTGGCTGTTGTAATTGGCTGCCTTTAACAGTTTCAGCTTTAAGCAAATCTGTCTTTGGAGACAACTTCATCGCATAATTCCACAATTCTGCCTGTTCTAATTGAGTTTCTATAGGCTTCATTTCAAGAGCTTTAGTCTTTGCAGGGCAAACCTGTGCACAATTTCCACAACCTGTGCAATCTAGTGGGCTTATCTGGATTCGGAAAGTATAACCAGCCATCTCCTTGCCGATGCCCTTAATTGTAGCAAAGCCTTCTGGAGCATTGTTCTGCTCATTCTCATCTAACACAAAAGGTCTTATTACAGCATGGGGACATACATAGGAACACTGATTACACTGAATACAGTTCTCTGGAAGCCATTGAGGAACATTAACGGCAATAGCTCTCTTTTCATAAGCCGAAGTTCCCATTTCGAAAGTTCCGTCTTCAATCCCTACAAAGGCACTGACAGGAAGGTTATCCCCTTCCATTCTGTTAATGGGCTCAACGATATTTTTGATAAAATCAGGTACACTAACATCTTCTACAACAGGCTCTGCCTTAGCATCCTTCCAAGATGCCGGCACCTCCACCTTTACCAAAGTCTTTACACCCTCTTCAATTGCTTCATAGTTCATGCTGACAATTTTATCGCCTTTTTTGCCATAGCTCTTCAAAGCAGCGTCTTTCATATACTTTATTGCATCGTCTATAGGAATAATATTAGTCAATTTAAAGAAAGCTGCCTGCATTATAAGATTTATTCTGCCACCTAGACCAATTTTCCCGGCTATGTCAAAGGCATCTATGGTATACATTTTGATATTATTTTTAGCAATATAGGCTTTTACTTCTGCCGGAAGCTTCTCTTCAAGCTCTTCACCCTTCCAGCTGCAATTTAACAGAAATGCTCCATTTTCTTTCAAGTCGCTTACAATATCATATTTCCCAATATAGGATGGATTATGGCAAGCAACAAAATCTGCCATTTTGATAAGATAGGACGACCTAATGGGCTTTGATCCAAATCTAAGGTGCGAAACTGTAACACCACCGGATTTCTTAGAATCATAGAAAAAATACCCTTGTACATACTTATCTGTATGGTCACCGATTATTTTTATAGAGTTTTTATTTGCACCTACAGTTCCGTCAGAACCTAAGCCCCAGAATTTACAGCTCACAGTTCCCTCAGGTACTATATCAACTCCTTCACCCACTTTAAGTGAAGCAAAGGTAACATCATCATTTATGCCCACAGTAAAGTGATTTTTAATTTCATCACTCTTAAGGTTGTCAAATACCGCAATTATTTGCTCCGGTGTTGTATCCTTCATACCTAAACCGTATCTTCCACCAACAATAACAGGTCTTACATCTTTGTCATAGAAGGCTGTACGAACATCCTCATATAAAGGCTCTCCTAGAGCACCCGGTTCCTTTGTCCTATCTAAAACTGCTATCTTTTTAGCTGTCTTTGGTACTGCCTTTAGGAAATGTTCGATTGAGAAAGGTCTGTAGAGATGAACTTTAACTACTCCAACCTTTTCACCCTTATTAGTAAGGTAATCTATAGTTTCTTCTATAGTATCGCAAACAGAACCCATTGCTATAATTACCCTATCTGCATCAGGAGCACCATAATAGTCAAATAAATTATATTTTCTTCCTGTTAATTTGTATATCTCCTCCATGTAGTTTTCTACGATTCCAGGAATAGCATCATAGAATTTGTTTGAAGCTTCCCTAGCTTGGAAGAATATATCTGGATTTTGTGCAGTTCCTCTAGTAACTGGGTGTTCTGGACTCAATGCTCTTTGCCTAAAAGCATTAATGGCCTCATGGTCAACAAGCTTTGCGAAGTCCTCATACTCAATTACTTCTATTTTCTGAATTTCATGAGATGTCCTAAAGCCATCAAAGAAGTGAAGGAACGGAACTCGTCCTTTTATTGCAGCTAAATGTGCAATTCCTCCTAAGTCCATAACTTCCTGGGGATTGCCCGATGCTAACATTGCAAAACCAGTTTGACGACATGCCATAACATCCGAGTGATCTCCAAAAATCGAAAGTGCATGGGCAGCAATGGTACGAGCACTTACATGAAAAACACTAGGAAGAAGCTCTCCAGATATCTTATACATGTTAGGAATCATTAGCAAAAGCCCTTGGGATGCTGTGAAAGTTGTAGTCAAAGCACCTGCCGCCAAAGAACCGTGAACAGTTCCCGCCGCACCTGCTTCCGACTGCATTTCTACTACTTTAACCTCCTGACCAAAGATGTTTTTCTTGCTTCCTGAACTCCAAACATCCACATTTTCAGCCATGTTTGAAGATGGTGTAATTGGGTAAATGGCCGCAACATCAGTAAACGCATAGGCTACATGGGATGCCGCCATATTACCATCCATTGTTTTCATTTTTTTCAAAGTCTTTTCCCCCTCAATTTTATTATTTTATTTCAATTTTTATTTCTTTGTCCGACGTAATAAGAAAACAAGAATGCCCAAACCATTTAATTTTCATATTCTTCCTCCTTAGATTTTTCGCACAAGATATTATACTCAGTCTTATACATGACTTTAACAAATTCCCCAGATTTAGAATATAGTTTTGCTATATTAGTTCCACTACAATAAGTTTCGTCTCCTTAAAATGTAGCTTTATGGGCTGACGTTTAATTTGGCATTCCTCCATAACAACTTTGATTCTATACCTATATTATAATAGATATAATTATTATATCAACATTAATAATAAAGAAGTACAATTTAGCTACTTTAGGATGTAATTGCTAAAATCCAATACTTACTTTTTCGGAATAGCTTGGAGTTATTCATTGAGAAGTAGTGAGTGCGGTGCTATTAGAAAAGTCTTATGTGCATCGATACCGAATCACAGTTCCAAGGATTTACTGTGTTGCTTTTTGGCGGAATCGAGTATATACTCCTTGCCACCTTACCAAAATACTCGGGTAACTCTCGCCATTGACAACCACTTCGGGCTATCCACAACATACTATTCAACATTATACGGTTATCTCCACGAGGCCTCCCTTTTTTGCCTGTATTTTCTGATGGCAGCAAATCGTTTATTCGATTCCATTCTTCATCTCTTAATTCATATCGTCTCATTTGTTCAAGTTTATATAATTCTATCCTTTTGTGCAGCTTTTATTTTACATGCAAGCCCTATAAAAAAAAGAGAATACACATTATTTTGCATTCCCAATGTATTTTAAACATTCTCTATTTACACTATTATTAATATATATAGTATTTTAGGTTATTCCAAGAAATAACTGGCTAATTGCCATTTCAAAAATCTGATTTGAGCAGTTTACTTTTAATTATTTATTTGCTTCTTCTTCATCCCAAGGAGAACGAACTTCCAAAGGTTTCTTGTCATATGATTCTATTTTATAACCAATATCTTCTCCTGTTTCCGCATCATAAAAAGTAGTTACTATTACATTATTAAAACTACCTCGCATTGTATAAACTTCACCTTTGTTGTGTATTACACTAACCCATATCATTCTATCTGGTTCTGTAGAAAAATCCACTGCTGCATCAGCGTCATATTCTTCGATAAATTCTTCATATGTAAGAAGTTCTTTTTTGAGTAACTTCTTATTATTTTTCTTAAATTTTTCATCTAATTCGTTGTCATTTTCACATTCATATAATTGCGAAAAGGTTTTTAAATTCTTTGACTCTTTATTACCTTTCTTACTTACTTTAGGAAGCTCAACCCTTTCATTTTCATTATCTGTTTCGCTAATTGTTTTTTGTAGATTTTCTTTAGCAGATTGATATTTTGATTTGTTTTTTGCAAATAGAGTCTGACCAAATGAAAATAAAACTAATACTGAGCTTATTGCTAGTAAAAATAAAATAACCTTTTTTTTATTCTTTAACATGAAACACCCTCCTTAAATTTAATTAGTCGCAGAAAACGATGCATAATTTCTTTCAGGATATAAAGTACTAATTAAAATATTGTTTATGGTTCAATAGATTTAGGAAGAGACTTTATTGAGTTTAATGGAAAAAAATCCGGTAAAACTATAAAGAAAATTATTTCCATGCGAGATGGTTTAGTTTTTACTAAATATGACGTTCCAAGGTGTTGAGATATTTAAATGATTTTTAAAAAAGCAATAAAAAAAATATCTAAGGATAAAAAATAAGGTTTACTCTAATTTCGAAAAAGCAACTTAATTTCTTGTTTTGCAAACAACATAAACAGCTGTTGAAATCAAATGATTCCAACAGCTGTACTTAAAATCTACTTACATCTCTTATGGTGCAATTATTCTGAGTAAATCCCAAACACTTCTATAACTAGCTTTAAAGAATTCTGTACATCTCTCAAGCCTGCTTACTTTCCATCCTTTGCGGTGCACTTATGCTAAGTAAATCCAAAACATTTTTTATAACAATCCTTGTGCTATCTACAAGGACTATTCTTGCATTTCTCAAACCATCGTCTTCTGCATCTTTTACCTTACATGCGTTATAAAAACTGTGGAACAAACCTGCAACATCGAGGACATATCTTGTAAGTCTGCTAGGCTCAAGAGTTTCAGCAGCTATCCTTATTTCTTCCGGATACTCGGCAAGCTTTTTCATAAGCTCAATTTCCTCTTTTGCCACAAGCCTGCTTAGATCAACAGAATCTACGCTCTGAAGCTTTGCGTTCTCTTCTTCGAGTCTTTTTAGCATACTGCAAATTCTTGCATGGGCGTATTGAACATAAAATACAGGGTTTTCATTTGACTCCTTAACTGCAAGGTCAAGATCAAAATCCAAATGACTTCCCGAGGCTTTTGTATTAAAGAAAAACCTTGCTGCGTCACGGCCAACTTCATCTAGAAGGTCTATAAGTGATATAGACTTTCCTGTACGTTTGGACATTCTAGCAATCTCGCCATTTCTGTACAGGCGTACCAATTGGAACAACACTACATCAAGCTTGTCCGGGTCAACACCTAAAGCTTTAACCGCAGCCTTCATTCTTGCCACATGACCATGATGGTCTGCACCCAGTAAATTTATAACCCTATCATATTTACGCTTTAAAAACTTATTCCTATGATAGGCTATGTCCGATGTAAAATACGTTGGCAAGCCGTTATTTCTAACAATTACTTCGTCTTTTTCAGTGCCAAGCTCGGATGTCTTAAACCAAAGGGCACCATCCTTTTCGGTAGTGTACCCATTGTTCTTTAGCAAATCTAATGTTTCCTGAAGCTCACCACTGTCATACAAAGATTGTTCTGAAAACCATACATCAAACTTGACTCCATAACTCTCAAGTCCTGTCCTAATACGCTCAATATTTCGGGGAAGAGCAAACTCCACAAGCTCTTTTCTTCTTTGCTCACTGCCAACATTTAAAAGCTTGTCCCCGTTTATTGCTATATAATCCTTCATGTGTTCGATTATATCCTCGCCATGATAGCCATCTTCAGGGAATTCTACTGCATCTTCTCCCTTCAGCTGTTGAATATAGCGAGCTTCAAGAGATATTCCAAATTTTTCAATCTGATTTCCCGCATCATTAACATAGAATTCTCTTGTAACATCATATCCTGCTTTAGATAAAACACTAGCTATACAATCACCTAAGGCACCACCCCTTGCATTTCCCATGTGAAGCGGTCCAGTTGGGTTGGCACTTACAAACTCAACCATAACCTTTAAGCCTTTACCTATATTTATCTCACCATACTTGTCCTTCATAGTCTGGATAGTCTTTAAGGTGTCATAAAGCCACAAATTATTTAGATAAAAATTTATAAAACCTGGACCTGCGGTTTCAACCTTTTTAATATATGTATCTTCAAAATCCATATTCTTGATTATTATATCCGCTATCTGTCGTGGTGCTCTTTTTGCTGCTTTTGCAGCCTGCATAGCTATATTGGTTGAAAAATCACCATGTTCTTTTTCCCTTGGTGTTTCAACAACTATATCGCCAGCTTCAAACTCCGGTAACTCACCCTTTGTTATAGCTTTCGAGAGTGACTTTTTAACCGTTTCACTAATTTGGTACTTCAACACTTCCACTACATTCGTCATTAACTTGCCCTGCCTCCCTGATAAACATATGAAAATCATTTCCACCTTGCTTATTATTATCTATTTCAAGTTGATAATCAACTCTTATTTCTCCGCCTTCATCATCCACATCCACTGTTACTGCACGGGTCATTACACCTACCGTAAAAGTACCGTATTGTGTATCATAATAAGACATATGCTTCTGGCCTTTCTCAAATATGAATTGAGTGTTTACCGAGCCAAATCTCATCAAGGTAACAATACCGTTGGAAATCTTCAAAGTAGTTGTAGTACCCTCCATTCCTGTAACTTCACTTTCTTTGTAAGTCACATAATATGTACTTCCCTTTTTATAATATCTTCCCTCAGTAACAAGTTCAAGTGTATTTGTATCTTTTTTGGCGGAAGTTTGAATCCCTTTTACGGAAATTATAACATTTTTATTCATATCGCTTCGCCTCCATTTTTTTGTTAGGACAGAAAAACGGTCCTTTGTAACTTAATACTTTCCTGCTTAGAAATGTACATTATCTTCTCTTTATAGATTATGCTGCATAGTATTGTTTTAAAGAATTTCTTAAAAAAACAATATTTTAAGAAATAAGTTTTTTGTATATAGTGCTAATACCTTTCAATATCGACTTTTTCAGCAGAATGTATTTTACTGTTTAAAATGGAATTGCCCAATGATTCAAACTTCTCAACACTATCACTGGTATAATACCTGTATACTGGACTTACTTTTTCATCTCTTTCCATATTATAAGCATCTATCCCCTCCTTTACTACTTTAGCTACTTCTAAAGCTGAATTTACCAATTTAACCTCGTCACCCATAACTCTTTGTATAGTGTTTTGCAAAAGTGGGTAATGGGTGCATCCTAAAACTAAGGTGTCAATACCACATTCTTTTAGAGGAAGCAAATATTCCTCCGCAATTCTAAAAGCAATATCATTTTCCCACCAGCCTTCTTCAACTAGTGGAACAAACATAGGACAAGGCTTTGAAAATATCTCTATATTGCTATCAATTCTGGTAATGGCCTTTTCATAAACACCACTGCTAATTGTTGCTGGTGTACCAATTACGCCTACTTTTTTATTTACTGTTGACTTTGCAGCAGCACCTGACCCAGGTCCAACCACTTCCACAATAGGAAAATCAAAACTGTGTTTCACCCTGTCCAAACTACATGCACTTGCAGTATTACATGCAATAACAATCATCTTTATGTCCTGATTCTGTAAAAATCTTATGTCCTGAAAAGTGTATTTGATAACAGTATCTTCAGATTTTGTCCCATAAGGTGCTCTTCCGCTGTCACCAAAGTATACAACACTTTCCTGAGGTAATAATCTATTTATTTCTTTAAGGACTGTGAGCCCTCCTATCCCAGAATCAAAAACCCCAATAGGTCTATTATCCATAGTATTTCCCCCAAAATAATATTTCTTCTCTTTTTTTAACATAATTGTACGAATTTAGCCACCATAAAAATGTATATAAAATATTTTTAGTCACAAAACCTATTATATAAGCTTTAAACTTCTAAACATAGGAACATTGTATTCTATGCAAAAAAATGCAAATCAGACTACAAAACATTAATATTGTCATTATGCCTTTCAACTGCAAGGTCAATTAATCTTTCAATCAGTTCACTGTAAGAAATCCCCGAAGCCTCCCATAACATGGGATACATGCTGATATCGGTAAACCCTGGCAAAGTATTTATTTCATTAATGTAAATATCTCCACTTTGCTTGTGAACAAAAAAGTCCACTCTCGAAAGACCGGCACAATCTAACGCCTTAAAGGCCTTTACTGCATACTCCCTAATCTTTGATATAGTTTCCTCAGGAAGATTTGCAGGTATAATTGTTTTAGAACATCCATCAATATACTTCGCATTATAATCATAAAATTCATTACTAGGCAAAATTTCTCCAACTGTAGATGCTATCGGATTATCATTACCTAAAACTGCACATTCCACTTCTCTGCCATCAACAAATTCTTCAATCAATACCTTTCTATCATAGCGAGCTGCAAAATTCAACGCCTCAATTAATTCTTTCCTGTTATGAGCTTTTGATACGCCTACTGATGACCCTGCATTTGACGGCTTTACAAATATCGGGTACTCAAACTTTTGCTCAATCAAATGTGCGGCACGTTCACTATCTTCTTTAATTTCTTTTCTTGTAAAGAATAAATAATCCGCTTGGGGTATTCCTGCTTTTTCAAACACAATCTTTGCATATATTTTATCCATTCCTAGAGCTGAACCTAAAACACCACAGCCAACATAGGGTATTCCTGCCATTTCAAACAGACCTTGAATTGTGCCATCTTCACCTTTGGACCCATGAAGGACCGGAAAAATCACATCAACAGGTCCTCTTTTCTCGTTTTCTATTAATGCTTCCGATGAAGCTCCCCGGCTTACTATCGCATTAATAATGTTTTCCTGATCAGATATACTTTTAATCACTTCTTTTACTGCAATTTCTTCCCATTCACCGGAAGCAATCTTTTCCGCTGGTCCATCGTAAGGAATCCATCTTCCTTCTTTGGTAATCCCTACTAACTTCACATCAAATTTACTTCTATCGATATTATTTATTATTGATGTCGCTGATAATCTTGACACTTCATGCTCTGTTGACTGTCCGCCAAAAACAACCATTATCCTCTTCTTGTCACCCATTTTAGTCTCCCCTTATACAATAAATATGTGAAAACGCAATTTTACATATTTCTCGAAAAACACTTTTAACTCACTCTATAACTTTCGAGGAATCATGTGCCGTTGCCTATTGAACTCAAGTTCTTGAAGTAAAACGTCAATTGAATTCAATATAGTAAATATATATTTCTAATTTTACTATTTAAGTACGGTAACTTCAAGATTAAAGGGAAAATAGCCAAAATTTAATATTTAATTAAGGTTACATAAAGAGGAAAATCATCACAGAAGCTGTAAGGCATTGCTCATAAAAACTCTTATGAATCTATGATTTTTGATAATGAATTGCTTTTTGATGTATTAAAATATTGAGTGATTAATTGAAAAAATAACCTTTACGGATTTCGTTAAAAAAACACAACTTAATGCATTCACTTATATTTTATCATTAAAAATGATCAATGTCTATTTATTTTTATGGTTAACTATTCCTATTTTTTGTGCAAATCTTTTACTTCTACTAATCTCTAGTCTTTTTTGTTGTGAGTTTCCTTGTGCTGTTTGAACTTAGCACCCCTCGGGCGAACTTTCAAAATGCAAATTCCTATACTATGAACTTAGCTCCCTTCGGGCGAAATTTCAAAATACAAATTCCTATACTATGAACTTAGTACTATAAGAAATTGACTTTGCTCTGACTTAAATTCTTGAATTGTTGGTATGAATAGGTATTATGGCATTTAGGAGATTGTATAGTGTAAAATGATTGTTGATTTTTTAGTATATATATAATTCCTCTAAAAAAGTTTGTTTTTTGAAAACTTTTTTGCCACACACAAATTATATCAATGCTTAAAAGAAGAATTCAGAACTCAGAATTCAGGATTTTGAATATTTCCAAAGCATGAAATATACGGTCTGGCATCACAATTTAGGTGTGCCGCGGTATATTTTTCTTAGGGATGTACACAGCACCTTGCATTAATTCTTTAGACCATTTATAATTACATCTGTGTAGTAATATTTTCTAGGAGTTGATTATATGCCTTTTTATGATTTAAAATGCGAAAAATGCTCTAACGAATTTAATATAATGGCAAAAATGAGCGAAAAAACCGAGAAATTAATCAAATGTCCTAAATGTGGGAGCAACGAACTAAGTTCCATATTTAAAAATATAAACATAACAAAATCTAGAAATTCAGAGGCTTCTTCCTGTCCAAATGCTCATAAATGCGGAGGTTGCTGTCACTAATTTAGTAGAGTTCAAAGCGGGGAGCTAACGTACCGCTTTAAGCGATGTAGTAGATAGTCTGAAATTAGTGGGGTTTAGAAGGGCTTTGCGAGTATATTGGTTACTCGCCGCCATGCAATGCATATTATGAAAAAACAATTTTTACAAATCAAATTCTACTAGTACAGCTCTAGCTGGGGAAGCTTCCACTCCTTCTAACTTTAGCGGTAAACAGGATAGAAAATATTCGCCTTCCGGCACATCCCTAAGGCACAACCCTTCAATTATACCAATATCATTTTGCAGTAACAATTTGTGAGTTATGGCATTATCCGCATAGTAATTTTCCACTGACAAGTAGTCAATTCCTACTGCAGCTATTTTTTGGTCCACAAGAAACTTAGCTGCGTCTTCATCAAGGTATACGAACTCCTTATTGAATTCACCAGTCATGTCTAGTAAGCTGTTTATTGTTTTAAGTAATACTATATCACCTTTGTTAATATCCAATCCTGATAAATCGGAAGCCTTAATGCTATTGCTTGTATTAAGGCTAAAAACCTTTGCAAACCCAATAAATTTATTAAGACTTACAGCCGATACATCTGCTCCTCCTTCAATAAAATGAAGAGGTGCATCTACATGAGTAGAAATATGTACACCCATATTCAACACTGATAAATTACAGCTATCTCCATTTTCTATGTTTAGAATTCTATTGCGAGTAACACCTTCATCTCCAGGCCATAATGTAGTCTTGTCACTAATAATACCTGATATATCAATTATTCTTTTGATTCTCATCTGAAACTCCCTTTTAGCATATTTCACTAGTAACCTACACTATATCAGCTAATAAAGTCACTCAAATTAAATACTATGGGCAATTTAAAGTCCTTTGAAGTTGAAAATATAGCAAACTATTTTTTCAGTGAACCTAAGATCCCCCGAACTAAACTTCTTCCAATCTCTCTCCCCATTGAAGTAGCAGCAGAACCAGCTGCTTTTTCAAGTAGAGATTTGCTTGACGATTTTCTGCTAGAAGTTGTCCTTTTTGTAGAACCACTGCTATTTACACGCCTTGCAGAATTATACTGTTGAGTCTTTTGCCTTTGTGTATTAATTTCTTGGTCAGCTTGTTCCTGCATTTGTTTAGACTTAAGCATTTCATATGCCGATTGATTATCAATCATTCTATCATATTTCCCACTCATAGTTGAGGATAGCATAATCTGTTTTCTAACTGCCTCATCAATAGTACCCATCTGACTTTGAGGCGGCAACACAAAAGCACGTTCCACTATACTAGGACTTCCACTCTCATCAAGGCACGATATCAATGCCTCTCCGGTTGAAAGCTCTGAGATAGCTTTCTCCACATCAAACTTAGGATTTGCTCTGAAAGTCTGGGCCGCTGCTTTAACATATTTCTGATCAGAAGGTGTAAATGCACGCAGTGCATGCTGGATACGATTACCCAACTGACCTAATATCTCATTGGGTAAATCAGAAGGATTCTGAGTTACAAAATATACTCCAACGCCTTTAGAACGAATCAATCTTACCACTTGCTCTATTTTTTGGAGCAACACCTTTGGAGCATCTTTAAATAGTAAATGAGCCTCATCAAAGAAAAATACCATTTTTGGCTTTTCCATATCTCCAACCTCAGGAAGAGTTTCAAATAATTCAGAAAGCATCCACAAGAGGAAGGTTGAATATAGTGCTGGGGAATGAAACAGCTGCACACTATGTAATATATTTATGTATCCACGTCCGTCCGGACTAGTTTGAATCCAATCATTAACGTCAAGATCTGGCTCTCCGAAGAACAATTCAGCTCCTTGATCCTCTAAGGAAATCAAATTTCTCAATATTGCCCCCACACTTTGGGTGGAAATGGTTCCGTATTCTAGGGTAAATTCTTTGGCATGCTCGCCCACATATTGTATCATAGCACGAAGGTCTTTCATATCTATCAATAATAAGCCTCTGTCATCAGCAATACGGAATATTATACTCAGCACACCGGTTTGGGTCTCATTCAGCCCAAGTAACCTTGCCAACATCAAAGCACCCATCTCTGAAACGGTTGTCCGTACAGGATGACCACCTTCACCGAATATATCCCAAAAACGTACCGGATAAGCACTATATTTAAATCCCTCAACTCCAAGGTTTGCAACTCTCTCCTCAACCTTTAGATTTTCACTTCCCTCAACTGCGAGACCTGCAAGGTCACCCTTTATATCTGCAAGAAAAACAGGAACCCCACAATCACTAAACGACTCCGCTAGCACCTTTAAAGTTATAGTTTTACCAGTGCCGGTAGCTCCAGCTATAAGTCCATGTCTATTCGCCTTACTAGGCAAAAGATAAACGGAATTTTCTCCTTTTGCAATCCAGATTTTATTATCACAGTACATTTTCATCTCTCCTCATACTATAAAATTGTTCTAGTTGAACAGTTTATTTGTTGGGGAATAAATACCCTTATTAAAAATATTATATCATATACATCGGCATTTCATAGCATTTTATCAATGGCTTTAGTTATCTGAATTCTATAGTACACTAAACAAAAAACTTCTCAACTGATATTTAATCATAACACTATAAAATATCAAGTATAAGAAGTTTTTACACTATGTTCCTTGTTTGTCGATTAGGTATTATCAAATCCAACTTTTTTTGTGACACAAATCTAGATCGTATACAATACCCTTATATCTTTAACTACTACTTTATTTTCTCAAGCTCAATTCCACCGTTATCACTTTTCAACTTAAACTTTATCTTATCGTCCATTACTGTACCTTTTACTGATTCATTATTCATATCTTTCGTGACGTTAAGACCAAATTCATTCCTTATACTGCCGAATTTAGTATTTGCATCAAAGTAGCCGTTCTGTTCAGCAGGAAGCTTCAGGATGATATCGCCAAATTTGTTTTCTATATTTACATCCTGTGTTATAACTTTATCCGTCTCAACTGTAATATCTCCATTGCTCGAATTTAAAGTTATTCCTTTGTTTACATTTAATATTTTTGTTTGTCCAAATGTATTCTTTACCTTTACATCCCTACCGACAGTTGATATATCAACACTGCCATTTGCACCATCCACATCAACGCTTCCTGAAACATTAGATAGAATTACATCTCCAAACTTACTTATAACGCTTACATTTCCATCTATACCGTTTCCCTTAGTTTTACCGTTTGTACTTGTTATTGTAGCAATTCCTTCAATACCATCTATCTCAATATCTCCAAAGGAGTTTTCTATTTTGATATTTTTACTGCAATTGTTTGCAACAACATTACCATTCTTTAAATACAACTCAGTTTCTCCCTTAATATCCCGTACATCAACATCTCCAAAAAAACTATCCACAATTAGATCCCCACCTAATGCTTCAATTGTTACCTTGCCATTTGCGTTATGCACCTTTCCCGATAGGGCAAGTCCAACGAGGGATACATCTCCAAATTTGTTGTCCACTTCAACCTTCACAGTATCAGGAACCTTCACTGAATAATCAATTCTTATACTTCCTATCTTACCGTTATTAGAATACTTTTTAGAGTTCGAGGTAATTTTTATATCCTTTTCCTCTTTGATAGAAACTAAGGATTCGGATACTTTTGCAGCATACTCCTCGTCATTATTTTTTATTGTTATATTTGCTTCAACTTCTATCTTCTGCCCTTCGCCTTTCGTAACACTAACATCTCCCATAGAATTGTCAATTATTAAATTACTACCGGTAGCATCAACCTCAAAGTTCATCGTGTATTTCGACTCATTTCTATAATTGTCAAACATAGAATCTATTGAAACAATAGCATTCCCCGATGATATAAGCCCTGTTACAGCATAAAAACCAACACTTGTTATCATTATAATTGAAATAATAATAATACTGAAAACATCAAATTTGACTTTAGGTTCTTCCTGTTTTGAAAGAAAAACATAGATCAGGATTTCTATTCCAATCAATATAAGTACAACCGGCCACCACTTGAATATATGCTCAATTACTGAGGTATTTAATATCTGTGAAACCAACATTATTATGCCAAGAGCCACCAGTAGCAACCCCATTGATAATGTGCCTACTCTCCATTGTCTCTTCATATGTTATCTTCAGCCTCCTCTGTCACTTCTTCACTTTTCATACCCATAAGCAGTTTGACTCCTCCTGCTATAAATAGGAACGACATTAGAATTATTCTTAGATACTCTCTGAAATTAAATCTAATATATTTCTCCAGCTCGGGCAATATAATCCTTTCAAATAAAAGCAAGCCGCCAATTGCGATAAGAGCATATGCCAAGTACTTATTGACATTCTTTATAAGCGGTTTTCCAGTCCTAAACCATGTAACAAACAATACATCACCGTCATCCTGGTTTTCATTTCCTGCTGCCTTATTCATTGCATCAAACAAGCCGAAAAACCAAATTATAGGTATAGATACCATAAATATGCTGACGTTGATCAAATCGGTAATAAAAAAGCTTAAAAAGAATAGGGTCATAAGTTGAATTCCTTGCCGCTGTAACCCTAAAAACATGTGTCCTGCACCGGGAATTATGGATAAGACCATTGCTATTATCTTTCTATTTTGGTGCTCTAACTGTTCAAGTAAAACATCTTTCTTCCCCTCGTCATTACAACTTGCAATGTTGTTTATTTTATCTACCAAAGTCATACTGTCTACCAGTGAGGCTATCCATACAATGGGTATAAATACACCTGGAATAGCAATAGCACTACTTCCTCTAAATATTCCTGTACTTCCCAAAGCAAAAACCATCATAATTGCAACCAGTTCTGCAATCATAAATATTCCTCCCCGATTGTTAAAACCAAGGTAAATATGTCCAAGTCCCGGTATGGGGGATAAAATAAATGTAGTAAATTTACTTTTAATTCTCATTTACAATTCACTCCTTTTCAGTAATTTGTGGCTTTAATTTTGAAATCATAATCGATGTATCATTTGCAAGTCTTTCAGTCCAGCCGTTTGATACCCTCTGTTCAATATTTATCGGTGTTTTGGCAATTGAGGTTGTAATATCTGAAAATCCGCCAATCAAAGAATCAAGGACTCCATTAAAAGAAAACAATAGGGTTATACAAGCAGCGGCAACGTAATAGAAGAAAACTTCCGGTGCAAGTTTCTTTTTCTTTACAGTTTTATTTCGACCAGCATTACTCTTAATGCTCCTCATTATGTTATTTGTAAATTCCAAAGAAATCTGATTTTCACCGTCGTTCATATGATAACATTCGATAATCTGAATATACCTATCTCTACACTCTTCACAAATTAGCAGATGCTTATCAATGTCTTTCTCTAAAACTTCATCGACACAGTTTTCACTGTATAAGATCAATTCTTCTTCATTATAATGGCACATACTCACACTTCCTTCCATTGCCTTCTTATCGCATGCTTGGCTCTATAGAGTCTTGATTCTACGGTTTTAACACTTATACCATCCTCTTTTGATATTTCATTATAGGACTTTGATTGGATATAAAATTTTATTAGCACCGTGCTGTAAATTTCCGGTAGTTTATTGCATAGTTCCAACAACTTTTTGGTATTTTCTTTTTTTACCAACTCATCATGAATTAAGTTGCTCTCTGTAGTTATCTCCTCGATATCTTCAAGATAGACCACTTTCCCTTCGTTTTCTAGACGTCTTTTTCTTTTCCAGTCGATCGCCTTATTTGTTGCTATTTTTCCAATCCAGGATTTGAAACCTTTATTCTTATAGCGGGATAGAGAGCGATACACTTGTATAAAAGTTTCCTGAGCTAAGTTCTCAGCTTCCTGCCTTTGACCCGTTATATTAAAGCAAATAGCATATACCAGACCCTGATATTTTTCAACTATTCTCCTAAAAGAATCGTCATCGCCTTTTATGGCTTTCTTAACAAGCAATTCATCTAGCTCCATCGCTCCCCTCCTTTCCCCTTCACTATTATAGACGAGAATAAATTGATAACCACTGCAATATTTTTAAAATTTTTTTATTTAACTTTTCAGCATAAAATTTTATCTTATATGATAATACAGAAGTATTAGTTAGTATACAACTTTTTGGCTGTCGAAAAATATATATCGTTAGCAACAAAGGGGAATCCCCTTTCCAATCCCCAGTATAGGAATTTACAAAAATAGGTTTTTGCAAATTCCTATAACAAAAAATAACGAAACAAGAAGTACTTTCCTCTTCTTGTTTCGTTATTTTTTGTATTTCATTTCTTATCATAATTATTATTCCAATAATTCATCATCTATCATTTCATCTTCAATATAAAATGTTGTTATACCTTCCTCTTCAGTATCTCCAAAAGTTTCTATATCTTCTTCAAACACTTCAATATTATTTCCGTCATTTTCATCATTTATTGTTTCCTTAGAGTTCTTATTATCTTTCTTGTCGCTTTCTGTTTCAGTTTTTTCCTTTTTGTCTTCGTCAACATTACTGTTTGTATTATCGGTATTGTTTTTTGTTAAATTGCTTGTTTCTCTACTTATTATTGAAGTACTTCTTGGAAAAGGATTGTCGAACTTATAAGCTCCTTTGAATTCCTTTGAAGTCTTGCCTTCAATCTTGAACTTAATTTGGCTGATTTCCTTAAGCTCGGTAAGCGAATTTACAATAGAGTATATTGTCATCTGCTCTGCAGCTTTTCCACCGGGATGCTTTTCTTTAAACTCCTTAGAAAAGTCAACAGTAGCCACATCATCCTTTATCTTTATCGAACGTAATTTTGCTTCAGCAGGTATTGTGGGTTTTAATCCTGAACCCGTGCTAGGTCCGTTTATTAATTCATTAACAATTAGTGAA
Organism: Clostridiaceae bacterium; assembly: GCA_012519925.1. Taxonomy (GTDB): domain Bacteria; phylum Bacillota; class Clostridia; order Acetivibrionales; family Acetivibrionaceae; genus Acetivibrio. The sequence goes on along the minus strand of JAAYPF010000080.1, from coordinate 4,874 downwards.
GCAATTTCATTAGCAGGTTTTTTAAGTTCACTCGTTGGTATATAGCGTACTTCAAGCTTTAGTTTAGTACCTTCCTCATTTGCAAAGTACAGGGAAATCGGCGACTTGTTCGCAATTTGCTGAGCTTCTGCTTCACTCAATGCTATGCTACTGACAGGGCTTATCTCATCATTGTTGCCTATCTTTGGCAAAGCAGAACAACCTGTAAACATCAATATCATAAGAATACATGTAATAATAACACAAAACTGCCTTTGCATTAACCGGCCACCTCACAATAAATTCTTTATAGGATATTTTTATGCCAGTTATACTTGCAGTATTCTAGTTTAAAGTAAAAATTCGTACTTCCCTAACTTGTTTTCTAAAAAGAATAGCATAAAAAAATCAAGGGATGTATTTAGCCAATTTTCACCCTTGATTTTCGTTTCTCTTATTTTTTGACAAATATAGATAACAATATACCTTAATAATTTGAATCTTTATCAATAGATTCTACACCTTCTCCTACTATATCAATAGTAGAACTTGTTCCAAGTCTAGTACATCCGGCTTTAGCAAAAGCCACCGCTTGTTCAAAATTCTTTATTCCTCCGGAAGCTTTTATTCCAACCTTATCACTTACACTACTTTTCATGAGTGTAATGTCTTTTAAATCTGCACCTCTCCCGTTAAATCCTGTGGATGTCTTTACATAATCAGCACCGCATTTATCTGATATCTTACAGGCAGCGACCTTCATTTCATCATTCAAAAGAGCTGTTTCCAAAATAACTTTGACAATAGCACCTTTACAATGTGCTTCATCAACTACACTTCTGATGTCCTTTTCTACATAATCAAAGTCTCTCGATAGAAGCTTTCCAATGTTTAGAACCATATCTAACTCACTTGCACCATTCTCAATGGCTTCCTGTGCTTCTGCCACCTTACATCTTGTCGTTGTAGTTCCATGGGGAAAGCCTATAACCGTACTGACTTTAACTGTAGAATCCTTCAGCAGCTTTGCTGCATACTCCACATGGCTAGGCTTCACACATATGGATGCAACTTTATATTTTCTAGCTATTGCACACTCTCTTTCAACATCTAAGTCAGCGGCATCAGGCTTTAAAACCGCATGATCAATCATTGATGCTATTATATTTTTATCCAATACCTATCTTCCCCTTTTTGTTTATTCTAAAAATCTATTCCACTGCCCTTTCAATAGATTCCATTTACATCTTTTGAAAAAGCTTTATTCTTTAAATAAAATTTTAACTATTTCAGTTATTTCCTCATCCACAACACTATAACAAATCTCCAAACCATTTCTATTTCCTTCAATAATTCCTACAGCTTTAAGTTTGGCAAGATGCTGGGATACAGTAGACTGTGGGAGCCCCAAACATTCCTGAATTGTAGTCACATTACACTTATTGTCCATAAGTCCTTTTACAATACAAAGTCTTTGAGGATGTGCTAACGCTTTTAACTTTTCTGCCTTTTGTTCATAAATCTTTAAATCTTTCATCTTAAAACTTCCCTTCGTACACTAAATAAATAAGCTCATATCAGAGTCCTCTGCTGAACCAAGAAATGTTGCAACTCCCCCAATTTTTACACCATCAATGAGTTCTTCTTTTTTTATTCCCATGACATCCATGGACATATTACAGGCAACAAGATTTACTCCGTTTGATACGGCCGATTGGATAAGCTCTTCTAACGATGCTACATTTTTGTTTTTCATTACATTTCTTATCATCTTTGCCCCCAAGCCGCCGATATTCATCTTAGAAAGAGAAAGTTTCTTAGACCCTCTTGGCATCATTAGCCCGAACATTTTACCGAACAAATCTTTTTTTACGTTTACTTTATCATTCTTCCTCAAAATGTTCAATCCCCAGAAGGTAAAGAACATAGTGACATTCCTTCCCATTGAAGCCGCTCCATTTGCAATGATAAAAGACGCTATCGCTCTATCAAGATCATTACTGAATACAACCATTGTCTTATCGTTTTTCCTTATTGAATTTTCCTTTTTATCCTGTCCCTTCTCTTTTCTAATATAGGCACTAAAGGAGGAATTCTCAAAATTCATACCTAAAAGTTTATTTCCCGTACTTTCGCACCACGACTTGACATCTTCTTGAAATCCAGGGTCAGTAGCCTTTATGTGAAGCACTTCCCCGTAATTCATAGCTTTAATACTGTTACTTACCTTCATTATAGGACCAGGACATTGCAATCCACATGCGTCGACTTTTATATCGGCGTCAGCTTTGCATTCAGTGTCATTACAATCTACTGATTTAATTTCATCACTTTTTGTTATCTTGTCATATTCATAAATATCTTCATTTGATTGTTTTTGAACCGCAAGCTGATAAGTCTTGTAGCCGCCGCTTAAGTTTCTCACCTTAAAACCTTTCTGCTTTAATATTCTATATGCAATATAACCCCTTAGACCTACTTGACAAAAGACAAGAATTTCTTTATCTTTAGGCAATTCATCCAAACGGTTTCGCAGATCATCTAAAGGTATATTAATAGAACCCTCTATAGTTCCAAGACTAACCTCCATTTCATTTCTTGTATCAAGAAGTACAGAATTTGAGCGATCTAGAGAATCCACTTCATGCCAATGGAATATTTCACTATCACCTTTAAGTATATTTGCCGCTGTATATCCTGCAATATTTACAGGGTCCTTTGCCGAAGAATAGGGTGGAGCATAAGCAAGTTCCAATTTTTCAAGGTCGTAAACCGTCATACCTGCACGGATTGCTGTAGCTATAACATCTATTCTCTTATCAACACCTTCATACCCAATTATTTGAGCACCTAATATTTTGCCATTCTTTTTGTCAAATATAAGCTTTATTGCCATCGGGATTGCACCGGGATAATATCCTGCATGAGATCCAGAATGGGTAAAGGACTTTTCATATTCTATGTTATTTCTTTTTAGTATTTTTTCATTATTTCCCGTTATAGCTACTGTAATATCAAATACTTTAACAATTGAAGTTCCTTGAGTTCCTTCGTATTTTTCCACTATTCCACAAATATTATTAGCTGCTATCCTCCCCTGCTTGTTTGCAGGTCCTGCAAGTGGTATCAGTGCAGGATTTCCGCTAATATAATCTTTTACCTCAACAACATCTCCCACAGCATATATATCAGGATTTGATGTAAGCATATTTTCATTTACCAAAATGCCCCCGGTTTTTCCTATTTTAAGACCTGCATCAACTGCAAGTTTTGCTTCCGGTTTTACACCTATTCCCATTATAACCATATCTGCCTTAAGAGACCTTCCACTAGTCAATTCTACCACTGTAAATGACTTTGTATTGCTTAAGGATTTTACACCATCTTTAAGATAGAATTCAACATCCTTTGATTTCATGTGTTGATGTACAAGAGCTGCCATATCTAAATCAAGAGGACCGATAACATGATCTGCCAATTCGACCACTGTCACTTTAACACCTCTTGCATGAAGATTTTCAGCAACTTCAAGCCCAATAAATCCCGCTCCTACTACAACTGCTCTCTTTGGCTTAATTGTGTCAACATAATCCTTGATTTTGTAGGTATCTGGTATATTCCTCAGGGTAAAAACTCTATCAGAATCAATTCCGGGAAGAGGGGGTCTAACCGGCTCTGCTCCAGGTGAAAGGATTAGTTTATCATAAGTTTCTGTATAAGTGGTACCCTCTTTGATGTTTAAAACTTCGACCACTTTCTTGTCAGGCAATACCTTTGTGACCTCACTATTTACCCTAACATCTATATTAAACCTTTTCTTCATTGCTTCCGGTGTCTGAACGACAAGTTTATCCTTTTCCTGTATGACCTCACCTATATAATAAGGAAGTCCACAATTGGCAAAGGAAATATATTCACCTTTCTCAAAAAGTATAATTTCCGCATCCTCATTTAGCCTTCTAAGACGTGCCGCAGCACTAGCACCACCGGCTACTCCTCCGACTATAACCACTTTAAGCTTCATGCCATTACCTCCTTTTAGGATACTTGCTATCAATCGTTATATCTTTATATTATGATTTTATGATATTAGTTTTTGTTTGTCAATGCTTTAACAAAGAAATTTATCTATTATAGTATATTACTCCTTAGCCGATATATATCTCGAGAGGTGGATTCAACCTTTTCTTGCTGCATCTTCTGTTGTAGACGTAATCTCTAAAAGACTTATTGAGCAAATATCTTCTAACTGTTCAACTGCCTATAAGGAAAATGCTAAAAAATTTTATAACACTTTATAAATGTAGATAGTATAAGGAGATGACATAATGATTAGAATGAATATCCACAGCGTCCTTGAGGGCATGATAATAGCGGAACCTATAATATGTCCAAGCACAGGAAAAACTTTGCTAAATAGCGGTTCAAAGCTCACAACTTCAATAATAGAATCGCTAAAATCTCGTAAAGTCTATCAAGTTTCTATTACTGATCAATATACTTTATTTGTTGATCCGGTAGATAGTATGACAAAAGAACTCGGAAGACTTCTTCAGGACAAACTGGTAAAAATGGCTCCCGATGTACCTGAAGCAAATGTATTAGATAAAATGGTAGGCATATCCAAAACAGGCCGTAAAGTTGCCAAAAAAATTATAAAAAACAGAAGTATTGTGCAATATTGTGTTTTAATGAAAATCATTGATGATACTTTCCTATTCAATCATGCCGTAAATAGCTGTGTTCTTTCTCTTCTAATTGCAGGTTCTATAGGGATGACGGAAGATTCTATTGAACAAGTTGGTATCGGGGCACTTCTTCACGACATTGGTCTGTGCGAAATGCCTCTAGTTCTTAACGTGAAACGACGTAATAGCCAACAGGAGTCGCTATGG
>JAAYPF010000079.1 GCA_012519925.1 Clostridiaceae bacterium | reverse complement strand
TAAGGAAGGTGTTAGATACCTCCTAGAAAAACCACCTCCATCACAACAACTTGATATTTTCAAAGCCTTTAAGCTCAAAGATCCCTCAGTTTTTTGTTACTAAATTTGGGGAAACTCAAAATTTAATCCACGTTGACAATAAAAGCTTATTTATATATAATTTATATAATATAGTGACATATGCGTGAAAATTCAGAACTCTAGCATTCAGTATTTATAGTATAAGATTCATTTTTATTTTGAGTTCTAGATCCTATATCTATTATCGAAGCATTGTTTATATTTCGCTTAGTATAGGAAGAGTTTGCAAGAAGTTTTTATGTATTTCGAAATTTTTAGGCTTTGGTTATGTGCTTTGCGACCTAAATATTGAATAGGTTATTTTATAAATACCTAAAAGATAATCTAGCTATGACGAGAAGAGTAAATTGATAAAGACCTTTAAGAGAGAAAGTATCTAGGCTGTGAGTACTTTCAAGGAAGATCAATCGAAGACCACCTCTGAGCTGGAACGTTGATTACGTTATAATCATAACGAGTATAAATTAGGGTGGAACCACGGGAACAAGACTCTCGTCCCTTTTCAGGGGATGGGGGTTTTTTTATTTTTAAATCTTAGAACTTTTATTATTTTTGAAAGGAATGGTGAATATGATCAAAGTAACATTGAAGGATGGAAGTGTGAAAGAATATAATAAGGGTATTAGCATTAAAGAAGTTGCTGAAAGCATTAGTGCAGGACTTGCAAGGGTGGCATTAGCCGGAGAGGTTGACGGAAAAGTAGAAGATATTGGATATGAGCTTAATGGAGATTGCAAGTTGAGTCTGCTTACCTTTGATGATGACGGAGGAAAGCATGCGTACAGGCATACTGCATCTCATATTTTGGCACAGGCTGTAAAAAATCTTTATCCTAATGTAAAGCTTGCGATAGGACCGGCAATTGACAATGGGTATTACTACGATTTTGATGTGGAGAAGCCTTTTTCCGTTGAAGAACTAGCTCAGATTGAGCAAGAGATGAAAAGAATAGTAAAAGAGAACTTAAAGCTTGAGAAGTTCACTCTTCCAAGGGATGAAGCTATAAAACTCATGGAAGAGAAGGGCGAACCCTACAAGGTAGAACTAATCCGGGATTTGCCTGAAGGCGAGATAATCTCCTTCTACAAACAGGGAGATTTCGTAGATCTTTGTGCAGGTCCTCATGTTGAAGCTACAGGTAAGATAAAGGCGTTCAAGCTTTTATCCGTTGCAGGTGCATATTGGAGAGGTAATGAAAAAAATAAAATGCTACAGAGAATTTACGGGACTGCATTTTCTAAAAAGAGTGATCTAGATGAATATCTCTTTAGACTAGAGGAAGCAAAGAAGAGAGATCATAGAAAGCTTGGGAAAGAACTTGACTTGTTTGATATATATGAAGAAGGTCCTGGATTTCCATTCTTTATGCCTAAAGGAATGATGCTTAGAAATCTTCTTGAGAATTATTGGAGGAAAGAGCATGAAGCAAGAGGTTATCAAGAGATTAGAACTCCCATAATATTGAATGAAGACTTATGGCATCGTTCAGGTCACTGGGATCATTATAAGGAAAATATGTATTTTACCAAGATAGATGAAGGCGATTTTGCTATAAAGCCAATGAACTGTCCGGGAGGAATGCTTGTATATAAGAGAAAACTACACTCCTATAGGGATTTGCCGCAGAGATTGGCAGAATTGGGGCTAGTTCACAGACACGAATTATCTGGTGCCTTGCATGGTTTGATGAGGGTAAGATGCTTTACCCAGGATGATGCTCATATATTTATGACTCCTGATCAAATAAAGGATGAGGTTTTGGGAGTTATAAATCTTATAGATGATTTCTACAATGTGTTTGGCTTTAAGTATCATGTAGAACTCTCTACACGTCCAGATGATTCTATGGGCTCTCTCGAACAGTGGGAGATGGCTACGAATGCTCTGAAGGATGCTTTAGATGCAAGAAAAATGACTTATAAGATAAATGAAGGCGATGGTGCATTCTATGGACCCAAAATTGACTTCCATCTTGAGGATTCAATAGGTCGTACATGGCAATGTGGAACTATACAACTTGATTTCCAAATGCCTCAGAAATTTGATTTAAACTATGTGGGTGCAGACGGTGAAAAGCATCGACCCGTTATGATTCATAGAGTTGTATTTGGAAGTATCGAGAGGTTTATTGCAATTCTCACAGAACATTTTGCCGGTGCTTTCCCTACATGGCTTTCACCTATTCAGGTAAAGGTGCTTCCTTTGGTAGATAAGCATCATCAGTTTACCAATGAGGTTAAAGCTGCTTTAGAGTCAAAAGGCATAAGGGTTGAGGTGGATTTGAGGAATGAGAAGATTGGTTACAAAATCAGAGAAGCTCAACTTGAGAAGACACCTTATATGCTGGTTATAGGTGATAAAGAGCTTGAAAACAGAGCGGTTGCAGTAAGATCAAGGAAGGATGGCGACCTTGGAGCTATGGCTTTAAATGATTTTATTAATAGAATTGTTGAGGAAGTAGAAACTAAAGCCAAATAATCTTATGGAATGAAGAGAAGTCAAATTAATTATGCCTTCTTTTGTTCTTTTCTAAGAAAGTGCATTGATTTTCTAAAAAAATAAAACCTTGAGTCGCAGAAGACGCAAGGCTTTCAAAAGAAGTGTAAAAGTGTACCATGCGGGGTTTAAACGGGGCGTAGCCCCCTTTGTTCCGCTTCTTTCGAACGAAGTGAAAGAGGCAAAAACGTAGGCACTCGATGTCCCGTAGTTTTTATTGAGTATAGGAATTTATAAAAATCCTGCCGTCCTTACACTATTTTATTGCAGAAAAAAGAGCTATGCATTATTTTTAGTATTCTAAACTTCATTTACTTTTAGAAAGTTTTGGTTGTTTTATATTTCATTTCTACTACTATTATTTAGCCCAAATATATGATAAGATTTTAAAGGGTAATACATAAACTAATATAGGAGTGGAGCTGAGATTAATGATCGTAATTAAGCCGTATTTTGTTATAGAGTCAGATGTTAATGGAGAAGAAATACTAAAACATATTGAAAAGGCAGGAAGGGTATGTTATAAAAGTGAAGATAAGGTCACAGACAACTCTGCAGCGGATTTTGTAAGAAAGATTATTAAAAATGGGCATGAGGCCGTCATTGAGCACTATTCCATTACTGTTAAAATAGTATGTGATAGAGGTATAACCCACGAAATAGTAAGACATAGGATTGCCTCATATTCTCAGGAGAGCACTAGATATTGTAATTACAGTAAGGACAAGTTTTCAAATCAAATAACATATATTGAGCCATGTTTTTGGGATACTTCTACCGAAGAGGGAAAGAAGAAGTATGAAATTTGGAAAAATGTAATGGAATATACAGAGCAAAAATATATGGAATTGTTAGAAGCGGGTGCGACACCACAGGAGGCAAGGAGTATTCTTCCTAATTCGCTCAAGACAGAGCTTGTTATGACTATGAACTTAAGAGAATGGAGACATTTTTTTAAACTGAGAGTAGCTAAAGCATCTCATCCTCAGATGAGGGAGATTGCAATACCTTTGTTAAATAAGTTCAAAGAGATGATACCTGTAGTTTTTGATGACATAGATTGTTGAGTTTTATGATATCATATCACTTTAACTTGCAATTTATATTATAAACAAAATAAAAAAAGTAATTGACATTATGCAAAATTTCTGATAGGATAAAACGGTGTAATAAAGAAGAAGTCATCCACTTCTCACCTTACGGGTTGCTTCTGGTAAGGTTAATAGTCTAAGGTTAAATTTTTAACTTTGCTTATTAGTAGTTAAGTGGATCGGTTCTTTGATCCACTATTTTGCGTTTGTTAACACAAAACTGTAAATTTACCCGGAGGTGTTTTTTATTAACAAAAACGAATTAATGATTAATGAGCAAATAAGGGATAAGGAAATTAGGTTGATTGATGCGGACGGCTCAATGCTTGGGATAATGTCTTCAAAAGACGCACAGGTTTTGGCTAATTCAAAATCCTTAGATCTGGTTAAAATAGCTCCACATGCTTCGCCGCCTGTTTGTAGAATAATGGACTACGGCAAGTATATGTTTGAGCTTGCTAAGAAGGAAAAGGAAGCTAGAAAGAATCAAAAGGTAATTAGCGTTAAAGAGATTAGATTGTCTGCTTCTATTGAAGACCATGATTTTGAGTTTAAGTTGAAAAATGCTATTAAATTCTTAAAAGACGGTGACAAAGTAAAGGTTAGCGTTAAGTTCCGAGGAAGAGAGATGAATTATACATCTCTAGGACAACAAGTACTTGAGAAGTTTGCAAAGGCTGTGGAAGAAATAGGAACAGTAGAAAGAAGACCTAAACTTGAAGGTAGAAATATGATAATGATAATTAACCCAAAACAGTTGTAATATAGATTAGATAAGGAGGAAACATACGATGCCAAAAATAAAAACTCACAGTTCTTCTAAAAAGAGATTTAGTTTAACTGGTACAGGAAAAGTAAAGAGAGCAAAAGCTTTCAAGAGGCATATTTTGACAAAGAAGACTACTAAGAGAACAAGAAACTTGAGAAAATCAACGATTGTATCGGATGCTGATGCAGCGACTATTAAAATGTTAATTCCATATAAGTAAGAAGGAGGGAAAGAGTTATGTCAAGAGTAAAAGGTGCAATGAGAACCCGTGCAAGACATAAGAAGGTATTAAAGCTTGCTAAAGGTTATTTTGGAATGAAAAGTAAGAATTTTAGAATTGCAAACCAGGCTGTCATGAAGTCTTTGGTTTATGCATATAGAGATAGGAAAACTAAGAAAAGAAATTTCAGACAATTATGGATAGCTAGAATAAATGCTGCTGCAAGAATAAATGGAATTTCATATAGTAAGTTTATGAATGGACTTAAGAAATCTAACATATCTTTGAACAGAAAGATGTTAGCTGAAATGGCAGTTAATGATCCAGCTTCTTTTGCACAACTTGCAGAGAAGGTTAAAACAGCAAAATAAACAATTAATAGAAGGGGCCGTTAAGGCTCTTTTTTAATGTTAAGGAGATTAGGGCTGTTTTATATTTTTTGTTATTCCCGTTTCAAATGAAGTGAAAGAGTTAAAACTGTGGTTGAGGTGATATAGTGAACTTTATAAGCAGTGGACAAAATCAAGTGATTAAAGAAATAAAAGCTTTAAAAGAAAAGAAGTATAGGGAGCAAAAAGGTTTATTTTTTATTGAAGGTATAAGATTTATTGAAGAAGCAATAAAGGAAAAAGAAGTAATAGCTAAAATACTTATATCGGATAAACTGACAGAGGCAAAAGGTGGAAGTGATATACTTAAACGGTTAAAAGAAAGCAATTGCTGTGATATTTATACAGTTCCAAACAAGCTTTATATGGAGGTTACAGATACTGAGAACCCCCAGGGCATACTTGCTGTTCTGAGTAAAAAGTCAGTAGACATTGAAGAGGTTTATGATAATAAAAACTTTTTTGTTGTTTTAGATTCCATACAGGATCCTGGGAATATGGGTACAATAATTAGAACGGCAGATGCAGCTGGTGCTACTGCTGTAATAGTATCCAAAGGATGTGTTGATGTATATAACCCTAAAGTATTAAGGTCTACCATGGGTTCGATATTTCATCTACCTATTTGTTATTGTGAAGATATACTACAAACGCTTCAGAGTCTAAAAGACAAAGGCATAACACTTTGTGCAGCACATCTTAACGGAAGTAAAAGCTATTATGATTTAGCTTACAAGGATAATATTGCAATTATTGTTGGAAATGAGGCAAATGGAATTAGTGACAGTGTTTCGGCTATTTCAAATGAATTGGTAAAGATACCTATGGAGGGAAAAAGCGAATCGCTAAATGCATCGGTAGCAGCAGGTCTTTTAATATATGAAGTACTAAGGTACAGAAGGAAGCAATAAATAAAAAATTAAAATTGTTGTACTGTTGACACTAAAACAGGTTTATACATTATCTACTTTTTTTAGCATAGGGATTTATAAAAACTATTTTTGTAAATTCCTATGCTGGGGTTTAAAAAGAGCCTAAATAAAGCATAATAAATAACCTGACTTATTAGGAAAACCTTGAAATTTATGGTTTTCTTTTTTTTAACCTCTTTATGAATGAAGTGAAAGAGGTTAAAACAGAGGGACTCGATGTCCTGGAGTTTTTATTGGACCTATTTTGATTAAAAGGGAATACTTTCATGTACCCAAATTTTAATTTTATTGTAAAAACAAACTTTTTGGGAAAAATAATACGAGGAATGTTTGAATATTTCTATTTCGCATATAATAAAAATACTTTGAAAAAATAGAATTTGTATTACTAAAGTTCTAAAATATCGAACAGGAGTTGGTAAGCTGCGATGCATGATTACATAATTTTATATTTAATTGCTGTTCTGATTTTATTCGTTTTTGCTTTTTGGCTAATACAATTAAAATCAAAAGAGGAAAAAATTAAAATAAGGGATGCCTCACTAAATGCTGATGAGCTTGAAGCTCATGCTATAGAGATAGCCTACGATCATGCTGTCTCTAAAAAGCTTAATCTTTTTAATTGGCCTGTTCCAAGAATGAATGAAAACTATCGGTATATATTATCGATATATAAGTCTTTAAATGAAGATATGCAGAAGGGAATTGGAACAACGCCTGCTGCTGAGTGGCTTCTTGATAATTTTTATATTATTGAGGAGCAGGTAAAGGGTGTGAGGAAAGATCTAAGCAAGGAGTATTACTCAAAGCTTCCAATGCTACGTTCCGGTCCGTTAAAAGGATATGCGAGGATATATACCGTTGCCCTTGAACTTGTATCACATACCGATGGCAGGATTGATGAAAAAATACTCATCAATTATATTAATGCTTATCAATCCCACAAGGTTCTTGCGAGCAGGGAACTGTGGGCATTAGCTATAATGCTTAAGCTTGCACTTATTGAAAATATCAGATATATATGTCAGACAATTGAAGAGTCCCAAAAGCAAAGACGCAAGGTAGAAGATATAATTTCCTTTGCAAAAGGTGAGAATGGTATTGACTCGGGTAAGCTTATTCAAGCCATTAGAGCTGAACTTAAGGGAGAGTACAAAATTAATTCCACTTTTATTGAACATTTAGCTTATAGACTTAGAAAAATGGGAAGGTCTTGTGCCCATGTTCTTCGTCAAGTTGACGATATTCTTGATATAAATGGTACAAATATAGATTACATTACCCATAAAGAGCATAGTGAGCAAACTGCAAGAAAGGGGTCAATAGGCAACTGCATAATTAGTCTTAAATATATTTCTTCAAGTAATTGGGTAAATGTTTTTGAGGAGCTAAGCAAATTAGAGAGCATACTAAGGTCTGATCCAAGTGGAATATACAATATTATGGATCTATCATCAAAAAATATTTATAGGAAAAGAGTGGAGCAATTAGCATTAGAATTTGATGTTTCGGAAAAGCATGTAGCTAGCAAGGTAGTTGAACTTGCAAGAAGAGCACTAGAAGATAAAGAAGATCTAAGCGATGCAAATTACAGTAAGGAATGCCATGTGGGTTACTATATTATAGATGAAGGTATTAATCAACTTAGAGAGGAGATAGGAGTTAAGAAAACCTTTGGTAAAATATGCACGGATTTCATAAAAAGTAGACCTCTTATTTTCTATGTCGGTTCTGTGGGTATATTGACTATTTTAATAAGTTTACTGATTGCCCAGTATATATTTAGGGAAGCACAAAAGTATAATACACTACTTGCTTTAATAGGTATTTTAGTACTATTTATACCTGCCACTGATATTTCAGTAAACTTTATTAACTGGATACTGAACCATTTATTCAAGCCTTCATTTTTCCCGAGGATTGAATTAAAAGAAGGTATCCCCGAAGAGTATAGTACCATGGTAGTTATTCCCGCATTGCTCCCCGATGAGAATAGGGCTAGGGAATTAATTGACAACCTTGAGAAATACTATCTTTCAAATAGGGAAAACAATTTGTTCTTTGCCCTTGCGGGAGATTATAAGGATTCAGACAGTAAGGATATGCCTGGTGACAGCCAAATAATAAAAATAGCTATTGATAGGGTCCGTGAACTAAACAAGAAGTACTCTAAGGGTGAAAAAGATATTTTCTATTTTTTTAACAGACATAGGCAGTTTAATGACAGACAGAAAAAGTGGATGGGTTGGGAGCGTAAAAGAGGAGCTCTCATGGAATTCAACGATATGCTTTTAGGTTCAAGAAAGACAAGCTATAGTATAACTTCGAAGGATATATCTCTTTTGCCTAAGGTGAAGTATGTTATTACACTAGATGCGGATACTGTACTGCCTTTAGGTACTGCTAAGAAACTTGTTGGGACTATGATACACCCATTAAACTTACCACATATAGACGAGGAAAAAGGTATTGTGGTTAGAGGTTATGGGTTGATGCAACCAAGAATAGGATTTGATATAGAAAGTGTAAATAAGTCCCTGTTTTCGAGGATTTTTGCCGGTGAAGAAGGAAGAGATCCTTATGCTAGTGCTGTATCTGATGTTTATCAGGATTTATTTGGAGAAGGTATATTCACAGGAAAAGGTATATATGATATTGATGTGTTTCAAAAAGTATTGGCAGACGCAATACCTGAAAACACCATACTTAGCCACGATTTACTTGAAGGCTCATATATAAGAGTGGGTCTGGTAAGTGATCTTGAGTTAATTGACGGATATCCGTCAAAGTATAATTCCTATGCCATGAGACTTCATCGTTGGGTGAGGGGAGATTGGCAGTTATTACAATGGCTTGGTGGTAGAATAAGGAATAAAAAAGGCAATAAGATAAAAAATCCTATAACTGCTGTCTCAAAATGGAAAATAATTGACAATCTCAGAAGAAGTCTTGTTGCCCCTGCCCTTATGCTACTTTCTGCTTTTGGCTTTAGTATATTTCCCGGAAATACTTTGATGTGGATAGGGCTTCTTCTGCTATTTATCTACTTTCCGTTTGTTTTATCGGGGTTTGACTATCTGGTATACAAACCTCTTAGAGTAATGCTTTCTAGAAGGTATATACCTGTTATTTGCGGGTTGAAAGCGGCCTTTTTACAAATTACATTGCAATTTGTATTTTTACCCTATCAGGCATATCTTATGGTAAATGCAATTTCAATTACATTGGCGAGGGTTTGTATAACCAAAAGAAATATGCTCGAATGGGTTACTGCCCTAGATACGGAAAAGGCACTTAAGAACTCTTTGAAAAGCTATATTATAAAGATGAAAATAGGTGTTTTTCAATCGGTTATAGTTTTTGTACTGGCATTATTTTTAAAACCTCAATCGGCTATACCGGTTATGATAGTATGCGTAGCATGGTTTGTTTCACCATATATAGCTTTTAAGGTGAGTCAGGAAAAGGTAAAATCCATTGAGCCTTTGAGTGGAGAAGAGTTACTCGAACTTAGAGTGACGGCCAGAAAAACTTGGAGATATTATGAAGAGTTCGTAGACAATAGGAATAATTATTTGGCTCCGGACAACTATCAAGAAGACCCGCCAAATGGAATTGCACACAGGACTTCACCGACAAATATAGGGCTTGGTATGTTGGCGGCTCTAAGTGCAAGGGACTTTGGTTATATAGGCACCGATGAAATGTACAAGATAATAAAACGGACAGTAAGTACCATTGAAAAGATGGACAAGTGGAATGGTCACCTTTATAACTGGTATGATACACGCACTCTCGATACATTAAGACCTAGATATATCTCGACTGTAGACAGTGGAAACTTTGTATGCTATCTTATCACATTGAAAGAGGGGCTTGTTGAGTATTTAAACAGACCTCTTATTGAAAAGGTATATGTTGACGGATTAAAAGATACGATTAATCTATGTAATAAGGAGATAAATGGAAGTAGCTATGATGTTGACCAACTTGAAAACTTTGCCTCTAGCTTTGATAAAGCAGATAATTTTGATTTAACTCTTTGGGTTAGAGCATTAGACTTACTTGGAGATAACCAAAGGAATAAAGACAAAAAGTTGAATATCTGGGCTCGTAAAGTTGACCAAATGGTTTCGCTCTTCAAAGATGAACTGAGTAACTACTATTCTTGGAGTCATTTGTTGTTTGAAATTCCTGAAGAATTAAAAAAGGGTTCTTACAAAAATGGTTTTGAAAAGACTAAAGTGGCTATATTTGATATGTTTAAGGCAAATGTTTCCTTGCAACAACTGCCAGAACATTATAGAAAGCTAAAGGTAGAAATAGATAGGCTTAATAGAATTATTGCAAAAAGTAAAGAGAGCGGCTATGTAAATATAAAAAATTGGCTGGACAGATTAAAACATGAGTTGGAAAAATCACTTCAAAATGTAGAACAGCTCATTTCAAATTATATTTATTTAGTAGACCGGATTGATAAATTATCCTGCGAAACCGAATTTATTCATCTATATGATAATAAAAAGCAGCTATTTTCAATCGGTTATAATATAGAAGAGAGTAGTTTGACAAACTCATACTATGATTTACTTGCTTCAGAGGCAAGAAAGACAAGCTTTATTGCTATAGCAAGAGGAGAAGTTGATGTTCAGCATTGGTTTAGATTGGGCAGAACTCTTACTAGGATAGACCGCTATAAGGGTATGATATCTTGGAGCGGGACAATGTTTGAATATTTAATGCCTTTACTTATAATGAAAAGTGTCAAAAACACTTTATTGGACGAGACTTATTCCTTTGTGCTGAGAAGCCAAAAAAAGTATGCAAAACAGAGGAATGTGCCTTGGGGAACTTCCGAGTCGGGATTTTATTCCTTTGATATTAGGCTGGACTATCAGTATAAAGCCTTTGGTGTTCCGTGGCTTGGGCTGAAGAGGGGATTGGCGGAGGACATGGTGGTTGCACCTTATTCCACTATGCTTGCACTACCCATTGACCCCCACGATGCTGTTAGAAATTTAAAGAGATTGACAGCAGAAGGAGCAGACGGACCTTACGGATACTATGAGGCAGTAGATTATACGCCCGAAAGACTACCTATAGGATCGAAATACGGTGTTGTAAAGAGCTATATGGCTCATCATCAGGGAATGAGTTTGCTTGCCCTTAACAACTATTTAAATGGGAACGTAATGCAAAACCGCTTTCATAATGATCCGGTAGTAGATGCAGCCAAACTTCTTCTTCAAGAAAAGGTGCCTGTAAACATTTTGTTTACTAAGGAAAATAAGGAAAAAATTACGCCCTTTACCGACCTTACCTTTGATGTTGAGGATTCTTACAGGGAATACGATGCACCCGATTATTTACTGCCCAAAGCTCATATTTTATCCAACGGAAGTTATTCCGTAATGGTTACCGATAAGGGAACTGGATATAGTAGAAGTAATAATTTTGCAATAACCCGTTGGAGAGAAGACCTTGCTCTAGATAATTACGGAATATTCTTTTATATAAGAAACACTAATACAAATACAACATGGTGTTCAACTTATGCATCAATAGACAAAAGACCAGAAATGTATAATGTTGTGTTTACTTCAGGAATGGCAAAATTCCATAGGAAGGATGAAGATATTGACACAGTAACCGAAATAGTAGTAAGTTCTGGTGACAATGCAGAAATAAGAAGAGTAACTTTTATGAATCATGGAGATGAGCCTTGTGTACTTGAAGTCAGCAGTTATTATGAGCTGGTCATAGCACAGCAAGATGCTGATGTTGCACATCCTGCTTTTAGCAATTTATTTATAAGAACAGAGTTTGTTCCTGAACTAAATTGTCTGATAGCCAACAGAAGACCTCGATCTGAAAACGATAAAACTATGTGGTCGTTAAATCTGTTGACTATAGAAGGTGAGTCATTAGGTGGGCTGCAATATGAAACCGATCGTTTCAAATTTATTGGTAGGGGACGAGATGTATCTAATCCTCTAGTTCTTGAACAAAGTAAACCGTTGTCAAATACTGTTGGAGCGGTTCTTGACCCTATTATGAGCATGAGGTGTATGATAAAAATAGAGCCAGGAAAGAGTGCTAAATTAAACCTTATAGTCGGAGTTGGAGAGAGTCGAGAAGCAGTATTGGATATGGCTGCTAAATATATAAATAAGGATATTATACCTGAAGAGTTTAATCTTGCTACAACTAGAAGCCGTGTGGAGGCAAGATATTTGAATCTTAAAGCTTCTGAGATTGAACTTTATCAGGAGCTTATATCGCATATACTGTTCATAAGCCCAGCACAAAGGCTTAAGAGGGATTGTATTATAAATAATATCAAAGGTCAAAGTGCATTGTGGTCTTATGGTATATCAGGAGATATACCCATAATACTTGTAACATTGGAAAAAACCGGTGATATCGATATAGTTTATGACATATTAAAGGCTCATGAGTATTGGAAATATAAGAATCTAAAAGTAGATCTTGTGATACTAAATGAGGAGGAAAATAGCTATACTAATCCTTTACAGGGATTGTTAGCTGATATTCTTTCGTCAAGCCATGCTCATGATATGATAAATAAACCCGGTGGAGTTTTTGTCCTTAAACAGAGTTCTCTTCCAAAGGAAGATATCAATTTGATATGTGCAGCGGCTCGGGTAATACTCAGAGGTAGTGCCGGTGATTTGGGAGAACAGCTTTTTGTCAAAAAGGATAATAATATGCCCCAATTGAAGGAATATAATGAGGATATTAAAAAGTATGAAAATAAATATGTTGAAAGTCCTGATATGCAGTTTTACAATGGTATCGGCGGCTTTAGAGATGGTGGGAAAGAATATGAAATTGTGCTAAAGAGCGGGATCAGTACTCCTGTACCCTGGTCTAATGTAATATCTAACCAAAAGTTTGGATTTATCGTAACAGAATCCGGAGGAGGATACACATGGCATGAAAATAGTCGTGAGAACAAGCTGACTCCATGGTCTAATGATCCAGTGTCCGACATACCCGGTGAAATTATCTATGTTTCCGATGATGCTACGGGGGAAATATGGAGCATTACTGCTTTGCCGATACGAGAGGATGAAACTTATTTGGCAGTACATGGATTTGGATATAGTGTTTTTAGCAATTCAAGTCATGGATTTGATCAAGAATTAACTCAGTTTGTGCCAGTGGAGGATAGTTTAAAGCTGAGCTTGATAAAACTAAAAAACACAAGTGAATCGTCTAGGAAATTGAGTTTATACTATTACATCCGCCCCGTACTTGGTGTGAATGATCAGTCCACTGCTTCTTATATAAGTACCGAAAAGCATGAGTCGGGAGCTATACTTATAAGAAATACTTATAATGAAGAGTTTACAGGTAGAGTAGCTTATGTTGATGTATCCATAAGAGAAAGAACTTTTACCTGTGACAGAAGAGAATTTTTAGCAGGCGGAACCTTGAAAAATCCTCCTGGAATAAGAAGAGTAAAGCTGTCTGAAGCTGTAGGAGCGGGCTTAGATCCCTGTGTAGTTTTAGGTGTAGTCCTAGAATTTAAGCCCGGCGAAGAAAAGGAGCTAGCTTTCACGTTAGGAGAGGAGAAAAAACTTACAGAAGTTGAAAGAAATATAGGCAAGTATAGAAAAATAGAAGAAGTAAAAAAGGCACTTAATGGTATAAAGGAATTTTGGAGAGAAAAACTTGAAAGCCTCCAGGTTTATACTCCGGATAAGGCAATGGACTATATGTTAAATGGATGGCTTATGTATCAGGTTTTATCGTGCAGGATGTGGACCCGATCTGGATTCTATCAATCTGGTGGAGCATACGGATTTAGGGACCAACTGCAGGATAGTATTTCTGTGGTTCATATATTACCGGAAATCACCAAAGCACAGATTTTACTTCATTCGAAGCATCAATTCCTTGAAGGGGATGTACAACATTGGTGGCATGAAGAAAAATATAAGGGCACAAGAACGAGATTTTCCGATGACCTCTTATGGATGCCCTATATAACAGCTGAGTATATAAGGAGTACTGGTGATATTGATATACTAAAAATAGAAACTCCGTTTCTTGAAGATGAGCCTTTAAAGGATTTTGAAGATGAAAGCTATAGGATTCCAAGAGTATCAGAGGTGAAATCAACCCTTTACGATCATTGCATAAGGGCTATTGAAAGATCACTGAAATTTGGAGAACATGGGCTTCCGCTTATTGGTTCTGGAGATTGGAATGACGGAATGAATACTGTTGGCAATAAGGGCAGAGGTGAGAGTGTTTGGTTGGGTTGGTTCCTACATTCAATTTTGATGAAATTTGCTCCCCTTTGTAGAACTATGGGGGAAGAAGAGCGAGCAAATAGGTATTCTACTGTTGCAAAAGAAGTTGTTAAGTCCATTGAGGAGAATGCCTGGGATGGAAACTGGTACAGAAGAGCCTATTTTGACAACGGACAACCCCTTGGTTCTATTCAGAACAGTGAATGTCAGATTGATTCCCTTGCTCAGTCTTGGGCTGTTATATCCGGTGCCGGTGACAAGGATAGAATCAATGTTGCAATGAATGCGTTGGAAAATTACCTTGTTAAAAGGGATGAGGGCCTTATTAAATTACTTACGCCTCCTTTTGATGAAGGAGATTTAGAACCCGGTTATATAAAAAGTTATGTACCTGGAGTACGTGAAAATGGAGGACAATATACTCATGCAGCCTGTTGGGTTGTTATGGCCTTTGCCCTGTTAGGAGATGGTGATAAAGCCACAGAACTGTTTGACCTACTAAACCCTATTAATCACGCAAAAACACATATAGAACTTTCAAAATACAAGGTAGAACCCTATGTAGTTTCGGCCGATGTCTATTCAGTAGAACCTCATATAGGTCGAGGTGGCTGGTCGTGGTACACTGGAGCAGCAGGTTGGATGTATAGGATTGGAATTGAATACATTCTAGGCTTTAAAAAGAATGGGGAGAGTTTAATTATAGATCCATGCATACCTAAGGAATGGACAGGCTTTGACATAAAATATAAGTATAAAGACACACTATATAATATTTCGATAAAGAATCCTGAAGGTATAAATAGAGGTATTAAAAATGTTACCATAGACGGAGAGGTATTTGCATCAAATATTATCAAAGTTGTAAATGATAAAGGGGAGCACAATGTGGAAGTGATTTTAGGTAAGGGCTAGCTTTTATTGGATAAACGAGCTGGTTATAGGTACTTTTCTCTGGACATTGTGAATAAATTTAATTATAATTGGATTGGTGTTTTTTATTAATTTAATAATCAAGGGGGTCAAAAATGAAATATTTAGAGAACGCATTTAATTTTTTAGGAAAGTATTTTTTATTACTAATACCATTATTTATTTCAGTTGCAATACCTGCTATATTTAGTGCTTCAGGTACTAGTGCATATACTGAACAAGCTTTGGAGATTCAGAATGCAATAATGAAAGATCCTACATTGGTGCAAAACCCGAGTGATTTTCTTGAACTTTATAGTACTCTATTTTCGTCCTTTGGAGTAATGGGTATAGGTAGTCTCATAGCTTTAGTCTTTTCTATAGTAGTTGTACCTGCAACCTATGGGATGGTAAACAAAGCATTAGTTACCGGAAATGCAGATTTAAGTGATTTTATACCGGAAATGAAAAACAATATTGTTAAATATATCTTATTTATGTTAGCAACGTTTGTTTTGTATTTTGGAATAGTTATTGCTATTGCGATAATAGTTGGTATATGCATAGTTTTAATGACTGTATCAGTACCTTTGGGGGTTATTGCAATTATTTTGGCATCCTTAGGGTTACTAATTGGTATTTTTGTTTTTACTAGGTTGATTATTTTCTGGTTCCCTGCAATGGTTTGTGATGACTTAGGAGTAGTAGATGCTCTGAAAAAATCAATTTCAGTGGGGAAATCATATTTTTGGCCTGTATTGGGAATAACTTTGCTAATTACTCTAGGTTCTTATATTGCTGGTGTTATTATAGGTGCTATAATTGGCAGAATAACTATAGTTGGACCGGCAATTGCTTCATTTGTATCTGCTTTAGCTGAGTTTATTATGATAGTTTTTGCAATTGAAGTATATAGAGATAAAACCGGAAAAAATGAATACATGAATGAAAATTTAATAACTGAAACACCCGGTGATTACCTATAATTAATTTCAAGAAATAAAACCGACTAACCTTTGTAAAATGGATCCTATGTCAAGGATATTTTGAAAAAGCCTAGGCAGCCAAAAGCTGATTTCTATATTGTATAGGAGTCAGCTTTTTTAATCCCCATTGATATCTAAAGATATTATAATCGCACAATATAGAAAATGCATAACAAAACAAATAATGTAAAAACACTAATTATTTAGTTTAATTCATCCCTCTAAAGCCCTATACTCAGCAATTAACAAATCCACCATCCTCCCATAACTTTTAACTCCATCTTCCTGTCTGTTAACCTTAAGATAAGTGTCATTTACCGAAGAGGAAAAATCCTGAACAGGAGTCTCGTACTTTTTCCAGTACGTTCTAATTGCTGCGAGATCTCTTTCTATAGCATCTGAGTACTTTTTCCTAAGCTCTGAATATCTATCAGGATCGTTATCATATAATGCGTTTCCTGCATAAATCAGTGCATATAACATCCCTGAGTACTGAAAATCCTTATCTGGATGATATTTACACGCAATATATGCTAAATAATTCGCTTCATCCTCACGTGCAAACCCTCTTTGGTGAGCCATTTCATGACAGGTTGTAAAAGGGAATGGAGCATCAAGAATAGAGGTGTTTACATTTGCTTCACCAGTATAGGTAGAATACATACCTTCAATGCCTAGATAGGACATTACTTCCGAGAAAATAACTCCCTTAGGTCTAGAGTATATTCCATTAAATTCAGGATATACTGCGGAAGCCTTTTCATATCCTTTATAAGCTCGTTTTAAAGCACCTTGCTTTCCATCGTGAAGAACCATTACTCCTTCATCGTTTTCGTCTACATGTTTTCGTAATTCCTTTGCCTGATCTAAAAGTTTTTCACAAACCTCAGCAAGCTCACTGACAGAAGCCGGTTCAACTTTAAGTCCGGCTATTTGGGAAAAGGGCAACCGCTGATAATTCAGTCCCCAGACAACTATAAAAGAAAAATAAAGTACACTTACACAAACCACAATATTCAAAAGGGAGTGTATTAAAGTATGTTTGATTTGTTTCGGAGATTTAAACAGCTTAATTATTAACTTGACAAATTTCACTATTATAAAAACCACAAAACTAATCAAAAGCAATTCAGCGAGAGAAAAAGGTACAAGTCCAGAAATAATGTTAAGTGGAGTTGCAATAAACTTATATAGTCCCTTTGAATAAACGCTTTCTACTGTCTCTGGATATAAGGTCGAAATATAACTCAATAATAGACCTAAAGGTATAAGTAGTACAAAGCAAAGCTTTATAAATCCTTTTTTAAATCCCATATATTTACGCCTCCCAAATTCCTCTTAAAGTCTTGAATTTTAGTCCTTGGGCAAGTTCATTAAGGAAATCTTCCCTAGGGACATTTATTGCACCAAGAGATTCAAGATGCTTGCTGTATACCTGGCAATCTATAAAGAGAAAGCCTAACTGTTGAAGCTTTATAGTTAAAGTTATAAGTGCTGTTTTTGAAGCGTTATCCATAAGTGAAAACATAGATTCACCAAAAAAGCATCTTCCCAAAGAAACACCATAGAGACCTCCCACCAGTTCATCTTCAAACCAAGCTTCGACAGAGTGGGCAAATCCAAGGTTGTGAAGGTCGCAGTAACTTTCAATCATATCGTTGGTTATCCATGTTTCACCGCTTCTAAGCTCACCGCATAAGGTTATCACCTTGCGAAAGCACTTGTCAAAAGTGATATGATATAGATTCTTCTTAAGCACTTTTTTCATTGACTTTGAAACTTTTAAATTTTTAGGATAAAGAATAAACCTTGGGTCCGGTGACCACCATAGTATTGGTTGCCCATCATACCAAGGAAAGATTCCGTTCTCATAAGCAAGAAGAAGACGCTCAACCGAGAGGTCTCCTCCTATTGCTAAAAGTCCATCCTCATCCGACAAAGAAGGATGGGGAAATATCAAATCACTAGTAAGTCTATATATAGGCATTATTTTTTCACCTTAGTCTTTTTGCTTATTTTTACTTCCTCGTCAATAATGTCCACAATAGCCGTTCCGCCCGAGGAAAGTTGACCAAACAATACCTCGTCAACGAAATAGGTCTTGATATTATCTTGCACAATTCTAAGAATCTCCCGTGCACCATAATTTGAGGACAAGCCTTTTTGGGCAAGCCATTTATAAAACTTAGAAGATACTGATAATTTTATGTTTTTCGGCTTTAATTTATCTTCAAACATTTTCATGGCTTTTTTAGCTATAAGAAGTGCCATGTCCTCATTTATATGGTTGAATACAGCTATGTCATCGAGTCTGTTTCTAAACTCTGGTGAGAATATTCTTTCAACTTCTTTCATAATTGCACTTTTTTCAACGTTTCTATTGTCAAAACCTATCATAGCCTTGCCTACTTCTCTTGCTCCGGCATTTGAAGTCATTATTAATATAACATTTCTAAAATCGGCTTTTTTGCCGTTATTGTCTGTAAGTGTGGCATAATCCATTATTTGAAGTAGTATATTATATATATCTGGATGAGCTTTTTCAATTTCATCAAGTAATAGAACACAATAGGGAGTTTTTCTTATTGCATCGGTAAGAAGTCCCCCTTCTTCATAGCCGACATATCCGGGAGGAGCTCCTATTAGTCTTGCAACTGTGTGTTTTTCCTGATATTCGCTCATGTCAAATCGGATTAAAGGAATTCCAAGTGTTAAAGACAATTGCTTACACAATTCAGTTTTACCAACGCCGGTAGGTCCAACAAAAAACAGAGATGCCACAGGTTTTTCAGGCTCATTGAAGCCAGCACGAGATCTCTTAATTGCACCTACAACTGTGTCTATTGCCTTATCCTGACCGAATATTTCTTTCTTGAGTTTCTTGTCAAGGGTTTTAAGTTGGTTGATCTCGTTGTTTGAAACTGATTTTTTAGGTATTTTTGCAATGGAGGATACTGTAAGTTCAATATCTTTTTGTGTAATTGTTATTATTTTGTTTTCGTCATTACAGTGAAGTCGCACATAAGCTGCAGTTTCATCAATTACATCAATAGCCTTATCAGGCAGATGCCTGTCTTGGATGTGCTTTGCGGATAATTCTGCTGCAAGTCTTAGGGCTTCATCGGTATATTTTACCTTGTGATAATCTTCATACCTGTCTTTTAGACCTTTAAGAATTTCATAGGTATCTTCCATGCTAGGTTCTGGAACATCAATTTTCTGAAATCTTCTTGATAAAGCCCTGTCTTTTTCAAAATATTTCTTGTACTCCTCATAGGTGGTTGAACCTATAAAACGCAAAGTACCCTGTGTTAAAAACGGCTTAATTATGTTCGAGGCATCCATTGAACCATCCGATACCGACCCAGCACCTACGATGGTGTGTATTTCATCAATATACACGATAGCATTTTTTTTGCTCTGTATTTCATTAAGAACCTTTTTCATACGCTCTTCAAAGTCTCCACGATACTTAGTACCTGCTATCATACTGCCCATATCTAGATAGTATATTTTACTGTTCTTTAAAGCCTTAGGTACCTTCTTATCTAAAATAAGGCGTGCGAGACCTTCGGTAATAGCTGTTTTACCGACGCCAGGATCACCGACATGTATTGGGTTGTTCTTAAGTCTTCTTGACAACACCTGTATTGTACGTTCAAGTATGTCTTCTCTGCCTATCAAAGGATCGATCCTACCCTTTTTTGCCTTTTCAACAAGTTCAACTGTAAAGTTTTTCAAAAAATCACTTTCCTCAGATACCGACTCTTCCTCATCATCACTAGAGTTTTTTGAGGGTTTAACAGGCTCTAGGGAAGAATCGTTTGACTTAGGTATAAGAGATACTCCGTGAGAGATATATTTGAGTACATCTATTCTCCTTACCCCATTCTTTTGTAATATATAGCTAGCAAAGGACTCTTTTTCGATAAAGAGAGCAGCTATTATATCACCGATTCTTATTACATCCTTGCCAGAAGACATACAGTGATAAGCTGTAGTTTGCATTATATTGTTTACACCTATGGTTTCAATAGGGTCAGCGTTTTCAACTAAAGGCATATTTTCATTAAAAAACTTCATTAACTCATTTTTGATGATTTCAACACTAGCACCGCTATTCTCAATAATAGCTGCACCTTCATTGAAAAAAAGCGAGGCATAGAGAATGTGTTCGGGTGTAAAGTATTCATGACCGTTGTATTTTGCCTCATTGTATGCTGCCATTAAAACTCTGTTTGTGATATCATCTAATTTCATATAAAACCCACCAATTCTAAGTATATTATTTAGTGTTATTCAGGTTCCATAACCGCTACAAGAGGATATTCTCTTGTAGCAGCCATCTGTTCCACCTGAGCTATTTTAGTACTTGCTATATCATAGGTGTATGCACCTACAATACCTTTTCCCTTCTGATGAACGTCAAGCATTATCTGAGTGGCATCAGCAGGGCTTTTGTGAAACACCTCAACAAGTACTTCCACAACAAAATCCATTGTTGTATAGTCATCATTCAAGAGTATAACTTTGTACATTTTAGGTTTTTCATAATTTACCATTGTATCTTCTTTATAAACTACTTTTTCTGACATATTACATCTCCCATAATATCAAATAATATATATTGAAAGCGATAAATCTTTTATAGCTTTGTATTTAAATTATAACAAATTGAGCTTTAATAGTGCAACCGATAGTCAATGGATAATTATACACATATAAATGGACTTGTTTATTTATGAATATAATAAAAAAATTAAACAAAAATAAGAATAGAGAATTATATATGTAGCTTTTATAAGCGGTTTTGGAGGGGAGTTCTTGGGTAAATACATTAAATATATACTTATTGGTTTAGCAACAGGTTTGGCAAATGGGTTATTTGGTTCCGGTGGAGGAACAATAGCTGTACCTGCCATGATTTTGTTGCTGAAGAAGAAAGAACATATGGCACATGCAACGGCAATTTCAATCATATTACCGTTGACAATTGTAAGTGCAATACTCTATATATCTAATAATTATATCCACTGGGGTTTGACTATTAAAGTAATGCTCGGAGGGATTTTAGGTGGATATATAGGTGCTAAGCTTCTTGGTAAATGCCCATCACATATTTTGAGGAAAATATTTGCCTTATTTATGATAGCTGCAGCTATAAGAATGATATTGTAAAAAGGGAGGAAGTTATGATACTTTTTTTTATTGGACTTGTGGCTGGTATAATCAGTGGCATGGGTATAGGAGGTGGGACAATTTTAATTCCCGCCCTTGTTATATTTGCAAATCCAGATCAGCATATTGCCCAAAGCGTAAATCTCATTTTTTTTATTCCAACAGCTGTTATAGCCTTAATAGTGCACATAAGGAATAAACGGATTGATTTTAGTGTAGCAATTCCTATAACTATTTTTGGTTTGCTAGGTGCATATATAGGTTCACGCTTGGCAATAAGATTGCCCGGAGCACTTCTAAAAAAGTATTTCGGCTTTTTTTTGTTAACCCTTGGTACCTACGAAATGTTTAGAAGAGATAAAGCTAAGTTAAAAAAGAAAGAGCCTGAAGCATCGGTGGAACAGAGGGAATGAAACTAAAGCAGTTGAAGATGGGATATATATTGATAATAGAGAAAGGATCGAAATATTGGGAAATAACATTCAAATAATGAATACTTAAAATAATTAGAACACATAATTTAAAAAACTTTTTGTTTATACCGATAAAAATTTGATGTTTGCACGAAGTATTATAATGTAGGTAAATTATATACTATATTTAGTGTTTTTTTCTATTGCGTCCTAATTAATTTTGCTGTTTTGTCTATACACGTAAATCAATTATTATTATATTACATAACAATTAAGCACTAGTTTATTAACAACTTGCAAAAAATAGAGTAAGAGCAGAAAAAATAGAGTGTTTTTATTATAAATTCTTTTATAAGGTATTGGCAATTTTTACGATATAAGTTATAATTGTTATGTAATATAACATAGTATAATATGAATTTGGAATTTAAACATATCTACACTGTTTCGGTTTTTATAATTTAAGGGGTGGTTTCATGGATAATAAAAAAGACGTTTTAAGAGTGACCATGAAAGATATTAATTTACTTCCGGATGAGTTTTTAATTTCATCATCAAATTCAAGGAATAAGGGCAAAGTACAAGCTGAAGTTACTGAGAATAGGGGTACTAAAGCTGGTTCTTCTGTCACGCAGTCAGAGAAGAGTAAGGAAGGCATATCGGCTTTTCCTAAAAATCTAAAGGACAACATATTAGATAGTATACATGTCAACTCTGACAAAGCTACAAGTTTTCTAAATTCGTTAAAGAAAGATAAGATTAGAAATCTTGAAAGGGTATTAAGTGTAGATAAAAAAGATTTAGTTTTTTCAAACAAAAAAAATTATATCTATTGTACAGAATCAGGCAGAATGGTCATTGTTGACCGCGACATCTGGGGTGAACCTTATACAGTTACAGTAAAAGAAGCTACTGAGGTTGGTATTAGGCGTGTCATGTTTTTCGATAACGAACCTTTCTTGTTTCCGATATTTAATGAGAAGAATCTGTCAGGCGAAGTTATACATATGGATGAAAATGAAGTTTGGTATCTAAACAAAGACGAAGCTACTATTGTATTGTTTAAAGATAACAAGCCTGATTTTCTTAAAGTATCTCTTAAAAATTTTAAGAATATTAATAACAAAAAAGCTTTGCATACCTATTTAGATAGCCATAAGATACTATATCTTGACAAGAAATTACATGAGTTGATAATAGAAGACAGAAATATAGCATTAGAGAATATTATTAAAATCCGATTGGGATATGCGGTTTATAAAAACACAAGCAGAACATATAAGGTTATGTTGTTTAATGAACACAGAGAGTTATATGATGAGTATACATTCAGTAAACTTCCATCAGTAAAAGAAGAAGGTTGGGATGTGTTGTTCTCTAAAGATATTGTCGAATATGTAAAAGCGAACAATTATTCCTTTGAAAACTTCCGACAAGATGATGGTCATATTGAATATTGGCAGAATATCGGTTCAAAAAGAGCATGTGTTTTAAGGTGCAAAATATAGCAGATTAATATTTTTATATAAAAAACTCCTGGAATACCACGGAGTTTTTTTATTACGCATCTTTCGAACGAAGTGAAAGAGGCAAAAACGAAGGGGCTCGATGCCCCGAAGTTTTTATTTCTAAGAAAGTGCATTGATTTTATCAAAACTTCATTTAGAAAGTACACCTTACAAATAGTGTAAGTGATATTATTGAAAAAATATCGCGAAAAGCCTTAGAGAATGTAGGCGAAGCGAGCTTGATTCGACCCGTAGTGACCAATACCTTCTCTAAGGCTTGTAGCTTAGTTCTTTAAATAATATGCACTTGCACGGAGGTGACTACCTAACATACCCCAAAGCCCTTCTAAACCTAACTAATTTTATGATATCTACTACATTGGTTTAAATGGCACATTACTCCTCGCTTTTTTACCTTGTGACAAATCGTAATTCCATCCAGTCAAAAGCTATCCAATCATCACGTCCAGTCCTAGAAGTGTTTTCAATAACAACTCTATTGTTTATTCTCAAATTAGGAACATTGAAAGTCAAATTTCTCCAATTGGTAAACTGCTGAACAGCTGGGCGTCCGTGTTCAAGAGCGAGTCTTCCTGTATGAATTACCGCCCCATTAATGGTTATCCTTGCAGAATAATTATTAACAGGTACATTTTGATGGTCATCTAATACTCCACGAATTATTATTTGAGCTCTAAGGTTTCCTGGCACAAGAAGAAACGCTGGCACTTGAAAAGTCCAAACACCTCTGTTGCCTGTGTACAATATGTCTGCATTACCGCTTGGATTACCATAATTAGGATAACCGGTGAGTTCCTTAAATAATGTAATATTAGTACTTGCAGGGGTGTTACTTAAAACTGGATTTGGTTGACGAGCCTCGGAATTTGGATAGCTTATATTTTGAGTATCTTCCGTTTCAAGATTTTCAAATATTGGACTGTTCGCATTATATTCATATGAAGGCATTGCCTGTGGTGTATAAGGCATAAAATTAGGATTTGAATAAGGTGGAACAGGGTTAGCTACTGGGGGCATATAAGGGTTATATGTTGCAGGTTGGTTAAGGTTGCTTGTATTTTGTGAGATAAAGGGACAACTATAATAAGGTAACATAATTTGAATCCTCCTTTCATTGAGACCTTTACATAACTATATTACCTTATATAATATTCAAACTCATATAAAACTGTGACATAATTGCTTTATTCTTCAGATAGTGATGTTTCCGAATCTTCATTATTGGAGATTCTTATTGTATACCTAGTAACATAATCAGAAGAAATATTTATTTCAAACATTTCTGGAAGTACATAATCAACCGGGAATTTTGAATTAGTGAACCCAGTATAATATTTTCCAGGGGGTAGTTTAAATACTGCAATACCATCATTATTTGTCACTGAAAAATATTTTGCGGTTTTTGGATTTGGAGAAACAAGGGAATCATTATCTAATTCTGACTCTTGTTCTGTACTAAGATCTATTTCTTCAGCTAAATATAATTCTAAATTTGTTATAGGAAGATTTTCATCGTTCAATACTTCAATTTCGGCAACTCCATCGGCAGGCTTACTTTTTTCCGTATTGATTGTTAGTATGGTAATTCCAGCGGATTTTATTTCGTAAAAAAAGGGTGAGGGCAGATTATACTCACTAGTATGCGTTGGTGATGTAAAGCTAAGATGAAAGGTACCTTGACCTAGTATAAACCTTGAACAGCCGTCTTCATCAGTAATTCCTGAAGTGTTGTAGTACTTTTCGGGTGATTTGGATTGACCGGCTACAGAGATTTTTATACCTTGTACGGGCATATCCGTTGTACCATCTATAAGTTTTACTTGAAGAGTATATATAGTATCATCTTTTGCCGATATAACTTGTGTAACTGTATTAGTATTTGTAAGTTTTGATACTACATTTGAAAAACTATTAGATTCATAGCCACTTTTAAAGGCATAAAGATTAAAACCCATCCCGAATACAATGGAAACTAAAACAAAAGTCATAACACCATATTTTAACAGTTTCTTTGATTTTATAGGGAGTTTTGAGGCAAGAACTTTAATAACTCTCAATATTTTAACAAATTTCGTTCTAAAGGTATAAAGTAATATGCCTATAATAGGAAAAACTATACCTAGAATAAAGCAGAAGAACGACAATGGAAATAACAAATCATTTATATAAGACTTAATCAATTCTGAATTAAAAGGCAAGGTCATAGTGAGCAAATATATGTTGTTGGGTAATACTTTATTTAAGTATATAAATAGGGCTATTGAAAGAGCAAGGTTGAAAATTCCACATATAAATAATGCTGAAATAAACCACTTAATTATTGTATCAGATTTGCTGTACAGGAATATTATTAGTAGTATCATTAAAGCTACTAATAATATTGATAACCCAGTTATATGTGAGACTACAAAGTAAGCGAATTTGACAAGTGTAAGCTGTTCTGATATATCGGTTCTATTAAAGGTCAATAAAAGTGCCTGTAGATTAATTTTTTTGATTTGTTCGGATATATCTGAAGCAACCGCTTTATCAGCAACGTTTTCACTAGAATCCTTATTATTTATTGGTGGGTTTATATCAATATAAAGATCGGGCAGTTTTTTTCTTTCGCCTCTAAAATATTGAAAAATCTGTTCGGTAATAGAGTTTATATTCATATTAATCATTTCAGGAGATGTTGTTTTTTTAAGAATATTAAGAAATTCTGCATTTTGATCGCTAGCTTGTTCAATATTTAAGTCATTAATGATTCCGTCTAAAGAAGTACTTATAAGCTCATTGACATAGGTGTAAACACCATTCTTTGCAAGAAGCGTTTCATGATATTTTGAAGTCATAAGTGTATTATTTATATTCAATGACAAAATAAAAGTAAATAGGCAAAGTCCGGTAATAATTATTGTAGTTACAAATAAAATATGTTTGAGAACTTTTGTAAAAACTTTCATTTTTTCCTCCTGATGTTCACTAATATGTTTCAAAAAATGTTATATGCTATATATTATACCACTAAATTATCATACGAACTTAAGTAAAATGTGGCAAATAAAAAATTATAGATATTTGAATATATATGTGATATAATTTAATTAGCAATTCTGTAAAATTCCGAAATATGGAAAGCATATTTTTTAATTGTAAATCTATTTCAAAGAGAGCAAAATTTTCTGCAATTTGTTTTCAAAGGTCTTAAAGTGTATGAAGATTAGTAATATCTAGTGAAAACAACAATCTACCAAATAAACAGCAACAACATTAAAAATTAATAGGTTATAGTATTTTATATTTGATTTAGTAATATTATGAATTGTAGGTGTTAAGATACAACAAGATAAAACTAAATTGTTCACAAAACAAATTCTTCTTGTGTAACATATATAATAAATCATGTTTGGTATAATTTCAAGTACTTTTTAAAGTATAGAAATTCTTGAAATTCTATTGCGAAGTTTGGAGAGATAATGTAAAAAGTCAGAATTTTGAAGTGATTTAGTGGACTCTCGAATTTATGGTTAATGCTTTATTGATGGTGGAATATAAAAGTTAATAAGGTGAAAGATTTTATTATTAATCCTATGGAAAGAAAAGGGGGCATAATTATGGAAAGACTTGATTTGTCAAGTATCATTCGTAAGGACAGAGAAGAGCGAAAAGTAAAATATTTTGAAGGAAGCTTTCTCGAGTACCTTGAAATCCTTAGAGAAGACCCTGAAATTCCAATGTTGGCTCATCAGAGGATGTATAAGGTGATTACAGAGCCAGGCGTAGAAGTAATAAAAACAGATGAAAATCATAGGTTACGAAGAATATATGGTAATGATAGCATTAAAAGGTATAAGTTTTTTGAAGATGAATTTTTTGGTATAGATAAAACTATAATGAAGATAGTACGATATTTTCATTCGGCTGCAATGGCAGGAGAAGAAGCTAGGCAAGTTTTGTATCTTGTAGGTCCTGTTGGTGCTGGTAAGTCTTCGTTAATGGAGACTCTTAAAAAAGCACTTGAGAGGAGTCCGACTATATACGCTTTGAAAGGTTGTCCAATGAGGGAAGAACCTTTACATCTGGTTCCAAAGCATTTGAGGAAGGAATTTGAAGAGATACTCAATGTAAGAATTGAAGGGGATTTGTGTCCTGTATGTCGTTACAGGCTGAAAAACGAATTTGGTGGAGAATATGAAAAATTCCCTGTAGAAACTATTGGGTTTTCAATTAGATCTAGAAAGGGAATAGGAGTTGTGCCTCCAGTTGATCCTAATAATCAGGATACATCCGTGCTTATTGGAAGTGTTGATATATCAAAAATTGATATGTATGCAGAAGATGATCCTAGAGTATTGTCTTTAAACGGAGCATTTAATGTCGGCAATAGAGGTATTGTAGAGTTTATAGAAGTATTCAAAAATGAAACAGAATACCTTCATACAATGATTACTGCAACTCAAGAAAAGTCTATCCCTTCACCGGGTAAAGGTTCTATGATTTACTTTGATGGTATAATTCTTGCTCATTCCAATGAAGCTGAATGGAATAAGTTTAAATCGGATCATACCAATGAGGCTATTTTAGATAGAATTGTAAAAATAGAGGTTCCTTACTGCTTAGAACTCAATGAAGAAATTAAGATTTACCAGAAAATATTAAATAAGAGTAAGTTTAGTGCACATATAGCTCCGCATACCATTGAAATTGCATCAATGTTTGCAATTCTTTCAAGGCTTTCACCATCTAGTAAAGTAGATGCTATGACCAAACTCAAAATATATAATGGTGAAGAAATTGTAGAAAAGGGTATGACAAGAAAAATAGATATTTTCGAATTGAAGGAAGAGGCTCAAAGAGAAGGAATGACTGGTATTTCGACTAGATTTATAATGAAAGCTTTAGATACTACTCTTTCTGATTCCGAGCATAATTGTATCAATCCTATATCAGTTATGGAGTCATTAGTTAAAGCGGTTAAAGAGTTAGCAGTCAGTGAAGAAGATAGGGAAAAGTATTTGAGATTTCTACAAGACAGTATAAGAAAAGAATATAACAAGCTTCTTGAGAAAGAAATAACAAAGGCTTTTATTCATGGATACAGAGAACAGGCAGAAAGTTTATTCAACAATTATCTTGACCATGCAGAAGCTTTTGTTAACAAGACGAAAATAAAGGATAAGAATACGGGAGAAGAGCTTGAACCGGATGAAAAATTCTTAAGCTCCATAGAAGAACAGATAGGTATTACTGATACAGCAGCAAAGGGATTTAGGGCTGATGTTACAGCGTATATGTTCTATGTATTAAGAAGCGGAGGGAAACTTGATTTTGCTAGCTATGAACCTTTAAAAGAAGCTATTGAGAAAAAGTTGACTGCATCGGTTAGAGAGCTTAGCAGAGTCATTACCCTTGCAAAGGTAAGGGATAAGGAACAGGGCGAAAAATTTAATGCTATGGTTGAAGAAATGAAGAAAAACGGATATTGTGACCACTGCTGTAATGTAGTTTTAAAATATGCTGCAAACAATCTTTGGAAAGATTAAACCCCTTTCCTAAACACAGCGAAAACTAGCGGGGGTGGTTTAAATGGCTATTTTCAGGGAATTTGTTAATAACGGGAAAGACCGTTCAGCCGAAGATAGAAGGCGGCATAGGGAATTAGTTGAGGAATCTATAAAAAAGAATATAGGTAATATAATTGCCGAAGAGAGTATTATTGGTCAGAGTAAAGACAAAAAGATCAAAATACCTATTAGAGGTATAAAGGAGTACCAATTTGTATATGGCAACAACGGTACTTCAGCCGGTTCAGGAGATGGAAGTGAAAAACGAGGGGATAGAATCGGCGAGGACAAAGCGGGTAAAAACGGAAAGGGTGAAGGTCAGGCCGGTAATCAGGAAGGCGAAGACATTTATGAGACAGAAATCACTATTGAAGAGCTGATCAACTATTTATTCGAGGACTTAAACCTTCCGGACATTGATAAAAAGAAAATGGCTGAGATAGAATCTATACGAAGCTTGAAGAATTTAGGATACCAACGAAAGGGTATCCCTCCTAGGCTAGCGAAGAGGCGTTCTGTTATAGAAAAGATAAAGAGGAAACAGGGATTTTTGCGAACCCATGAAGAAAGTGACGGTGCTCAAGAGCAGTTTGAATACATCATAGATAGTGAGACGGGACAACAAAGAAAACGGTTTCCTTTTATGGAAGATGATTTACGGTACAGAAGAGTCAGAGAAGACCGTAAGAAAGACTTTAATGCAGTTGTCATATGTATAATGGATGTTTCTGGTTCAATGGATCAGACTAAGAAGTATATGGCCAGAAGCTTTTATTTCCTCCTCTACCAGTTTGTTAGGTTAAAATATTCCAATGTTGAAGTTGTATTCGTTGCCCATACCACTTCTGCAAAGGAAGTAAATGAGGATGAGTTTTTTCATAAAGGCGAGTCGGGTGGAACCTATATAAGCAGTGGCTATGAAAAGGCTCTTGAGATAATCGAGCAAAGATATAACCCGGCAAGTTGGAATATATATGCTTTTCACTGTAGTGATGGAGACAATTGGTCGGAGGATAATAAAAAAACAGTGGAATGTGCAAAAAAACTATGTGAAGTGTGCAATTTATTTGGATATGGCGAAATTGTACCGGGCTATTATTCTTCAGCTAGCACAATAAAAAGTGAATATCAAAAAAGTATTAATAATAAGAATTTTGCTATTATTACTATGACTAGAAAGGAAGACATCTTGACCGGTTTAAAGAAGCTTCTCGACAAAGAAGGAGAATAAAAGCACTTTAATATTCATAACCGGACCTGGGGGTGAAATTATGGCTGACTACAGTATGAGTGAGTTGCTTGAATGGAATGAAAAAATTGAAGAGATTGCAAAGAAATTTGGGCTTAATTATTATGAACAAGAATTTGAAATATGCAGTTATGAAGATATGATTGGGTATGAGACTTATGTTGGTATGCCTTCCCATTATCCTCATTGGAGCTATGGAAAGCACTATGAGAGAACTAAAACGCTGCATAGGTATAATATGACAGGGTTACCCTACGAGATGGTTATAAATTCCAATCCATGTCTTGCCTATTTAATGAAAGATAATACACTGCTTTTGCAAATTCTTACCATTGCCCATGTGTATGGCCATAATGATTTCTTTAAAAATAACAGGCTGTTCAAACTTGGTACTCGGGCAGAAAATACGGTGGAGATGTTTAAGAATCATGCAAATAGGATAAGGGAGTATATTCAAGATCCTGGGATTGGATATGCTAGGGTGGAGAAGATTTTAAATGCTGCTCATGCGGTTAAATTTCAGATATCGAGGACAATAGGCGAGAAAAGGATATCTGATGAACAGAAAAAGCAAGAAGCCTTAAAAAGGTTGGCAAAACCAAAGAATGAATACCGTTTATTAGATCCAAAAAACAAAGAGGAGGAACCGTTGCCTGACTTTAAAAAAATACCTTTTGAGCCTGACGAGGATATGCTTTTATTTATACTAAACTATGGTAAACTGACTAGTTGGGAAAGAGATATTATAAATATTGTCAGGGAGGAGACACTTTATTTTATTCCTCAAATAGAGACGAAGATTATGAATGAAGGATGGGCAAGCTTCTGGCACTACACCATTCTAAACGAATTGGATTTACCCCAAGGGTTACACATAGAATTTTTGAAGAGGCACAATCAGGTTATAAGACCTCATCTTGGTCGACTTAATCCTTATTATATAGGTTTTAAAATTTTTGAGGACCTAAAGAATAAAAATAACGGAGACTTGAAGAAAATATTTGAAGTGAGAGAAGTTGAAAGGGATCAATCGTTTATTAGGCGATATCTGACCCGAGAATTGTGTGAAGAGATGAATCTTTTTGAGTATATTAAGCTGGGAAATAATTATGTTATAACAAATGTTTCCGACGAAGATGGATGGAAGGAAGTTCGTGATACAATAGCAAATGGTGCAGGTACATCGGGTATTCCGGTTATAAAAGTTCTAGAATGGGTACAAAGTGATAATATGCTTATTTTAGAGCATGACTATGATGGAAGGGAATTAGATATTGGTTATGCTTATGAAACATTAAAACATGTGGTTGACTTATGGGATGGAAAAGTAATGCTAGTAACAAGGCTTGATAATAAAAGAAAAGTAATAGCTTGTGATGAACATAAGAAGATTACCTTAGCAGATGCCTAAAGAATTGTGGTTAGAACAGTGCTTTAGATGATTTGCAATAATGTGATCACAAAAAAATGACTGGTCAATAGCTATTTCAATAAAAACGTCTAAAAGAGCTATGCAAAAATAACATAGCTTTTTTAGTTTTCTTTTCTTTTCTTTATCCATTATTTATGATATATTTTATTAGAATATAAGCCGTCTATATGTTATTGTTCTCAAGAAACAAATAAAACAATACATTTTATTTTAAAAAGTTTATAAAATAAGTATAATATTAAAGTCGGGAGGAATTTTATGTATAGCTATGAAAAATTGCAAGAAATAGCCCAATTTATTAAAAGTAAACTAAATTGTGAACCCCAAATTGCAATTACCTTAGGTTCAGGATTAGGGTCTCTTGTAGGTGATATAAAAAACAGTGTTGAGATAGATTATAAAGATATACCCGGATTTCCGCTGTCAACAGTTGAAGGACATGAAGGAAAACTTGTGTGCGGCAAAATAGGAAATAAGCCTGTAATAGCTATGAAAGGACGTTTTCATTATTATGAAGGGTATGATATTTCACAAGTGGTCATAGCTATACGAGTTTTTAAGCTACTTGGTATTAATGATTTACTTGTTACTAATGCAGCGGGTGGAATCAATAAATGTTTTAGTCCTGGAGATCTCATGATTATAAGGGATCACATCAGCTTATTTGCACCATCTCCGCTTAGGGGTAAAAACTTTGATGAATTCGGAGCACGTTTCCCGGATATGAGTGAGGCCTATAGTAAAGAATTGAGAGGGTTGCTAAAAAAAGCATCGGCGGAATTGGGTATTAATATGCAGGAGGGTGTTTATGTATTTGCTAAAGGACCCATGTATGAGACACCCTCTGAAATAAGAGCCTTAAATGTTTTAGGAGCTGATGCAGTAGGAATGTCCACTGTGCCGGAGGTAATAGCTGCAAGACATGCAGGAATGAATGTTATGGGAATATCGTGTATTACCAACATGGCATCTGGGATATTAAATCAACCCTTAAACCATGAAGAGGTTATACAAACTGCTAAACAGGCCGAAAAGAATTTTACCTGCGTAGTAAAAAAAGTTATAGATATGTGGCCGGTATAAATTGTGGTGTCTGATTACGCCTGTTGGAGTGAAATGAAAGAGGCAAAAACGTAAGGGCTCGATGCCCTCGAGCTTTATTTTAGTTTTAAGTGAATATAAAACGAATTAGATTAAAATTTGGAGGTATTTGATAAAATGAGAAGTTCAATTCGTGATATTAATATGGCTGACTCTGGAAAACAGAAAATTGAGTGGGTAAGAAAAAATATGCCTATATTAAGGAGCCTTGAAAACGAGTTTTCCGAAACAAAACCTTTTTCTGGAGTTAGAGTATCGATATCTGTTCACCTTGAGGCAAAAACAGCATATATGGCAAAAGTTTTTGCAGCGGGCGGAGCAGAAGTTTCTGTTACTGGAAGTAATCCACTGTCCACACAAGATGATATTGCAGCAGCATTAGCAAGTGATGGTCTTGATGTATACGCATGGTATGGAGCGACTAAAGAAGAGTATGAGGAACATATAAATTTGGTTCTTGGATATAAGCCTAATATCATAATTGACGATGGAGGAGATTTAGTTCATCTCTTGCATACATCAAGGACAGAGTTGCTTCCACATATTATGGGAGGCTGCGAGGAAACTACCACAGGAATTATAAGACTTAAAGCTATGGAGAGTGAGGGAGTTTTGAAGTTTCCGATGGTAGCTGTAAACAATGCTTATTGCAAGTATCTTTTTGACAACAGATACGGTACAGGACAATCGGTTTGGGATGGAATAAATAGAACCACAAATCTTATTGTAGCAGGCAAAGATGTGGTGGTTATAGGGTATGGATGGTGTGGAAAAGGTATTGCAATGAGGGCAAAGGGCATGGGTGCAAATGTAATTGTTTGTGAAATCGATGCTATCAAAGCCGCTGAAGCAATTATGGACGGCTTTAAAGTAATGCCTATGAAGGAAGCAGCGAAACACGGGGATATTTTTATAACTGTTACAGGCTGTAACAGGGTAATTCACAGTGACCATTACAAAGTCATGAAGGACGGTGCAATTTTATGTAACGCGGGTCATTTTGATGTTGAAATTTGCCTACCTGAACTTGAAGCAATGGCAGTTGAAAAGAAGGAACAGAGAAAAAACATAATGGGCTATAGGATGGAAGATGGAAGATGGATTAATATACTTGCAGAGGGTAGATTGGTAAATCTTGCTGCAGGGGACGGTCATCCAGCAGAAATTATGGATATGAGTTTTGCCCTTCAAACGCTATCGGCAGAGTATATGGTGAAAAATTATAGTAAGCTTGGAAACAGAGTTGTTGATGTTCCCGACGAAATTGACAAGAGAGTTGCAAACATGAAACTCAATTCTTGGGGTATAAAAATTGATGAGTTAACTGAAGAACAAATAAAGTATCTTGGAAGTTGGAACTAAAACACAATAAAAAGTCGTTAGAAAAGGAGTAAAGCATGAATATACTGATTAAAGATATAGATGTTGTTACTTGTGATAAAAGCAATCCTGTTATAAAGAATACCAATATAGCTATAAAGGAAAATAAGATATACTTTATTGGCACAAGTGAAGATAAGCTTAAGGAATTTAATGCTGATAGTGTAATAGACGGCTACAATAAGCTTGCTATGCCTGGGCTTATCAATACGCATACTCACAGCGGAATGACTATATTGCGAAACTTTGCTAACGACTTGCCTTTAGAAGAATGGCTTTTTAACAATATTATACCCACTGAAGCGAAGTTGGGCGAGGAAGATATATACTGGGGAGCAATGCTTGGAATGGCAGAAATGATAAAGACTGGTACAACTACTTTTACTGATATGTATTACCATATGGATACTGTAGCTAAAGCTGTTGAAGAGACCGGTTTGAGGGTCAATTTATCGAGAAATGCTTTTAAATTTATCGGAAGTGAAGGAGAAATGGTCAGAAACCAGGTTCCGATATGTGTTGAATTCTTCAAGAATTGGCACAACAAGGCTAATGGCAGGATTAAAGTGTACGTAGAGATTCATTCGGTCTATCTTTGTGATGAGCTTGGATTGACTGAATCGGCCAAGCTTGCAAAAGAGCTTAATACAGGTATTCATATTCATTTGCTTGAGACTTCTAAAGAGAGGGAAGAAGGTATAAAAAGATATGGAGCAGATCCTGCGGAAGTTTGCCTAAATGCCGGAGTATTTGATGTCCCTGTTATAGCGGCTCATTGTGTTCACTTGTCTGACAATGATTATGATATATTGAAAAGCAAAGGGGTTAATGTTGCTCATAATCCCACAAGTAATTTAAAGCTTGGCAGTGGTATAGCAAATGTGCCATTAATGATGAAGAGAGGTATAAATGTTGCGTTAGGTACTGATGGTACTGCTAGCAACAATAACTTAGATATGTTTGAAGAGATGCACCTTGCAGCTTTGATACATAAAGGTGCACAAATGCAACCAACACTAGTTACAGCTGAAGAAGCTTTAAGAATGGCTACTGTAAACGGTGCTAAGGCTACCGGGTTTGAAAATGAGATTGGACAAATCAAGGAAGGCTCAAAAGCGGATATCATATTAATTGATATGGACAAGCCACACATAGCTCCAATTAATGAGTATATACCGGCTCTGGTATATTGTGTTCAAGGTTCGGATGTTGATACAGTTATTGTTGACGGTAACATACTTATGGAGAACAGAATTCTTAAAACTATTGATGAAGAAAAAGTAAAAAGTAAAGTAAAAGAAATTTCGAAAAGGGTGTTTGGGAATTAAGATAAATAATTTGCATTTTGTGTAACAAAGGTCCATTGATAACCGATCTTGACAAACTTAAAATATGGAAGTACCATTATTTTATTAGAGCTTATAAGCCACTGTGGCTCAGGGGTAGAGCAATTCACTCGTAATGAAGTATACATAATGTAGTTGCAAGGGTTTCAAGGCTAATAGTTGTAATTGGTTGTAATTAGGAGCAAATCTTCATATTTGTAAAAAGAACTGCTTACAATAGGCAGTTTTTCTTTTGTTGTTTTCTTTAACTGTTAGATTTTCATCATTTTGAAGGATACAGGAGCTAATCAAGCCCCATTGTCAATGTATTTATCATAATACTCGTTTGTGTTCTACTGTCCCAATTACGTATCCGATATTCTTCCGACTATTTAAATGCTCCATCTGACCAATAATTCAACCACAACAAAATAAATTTTCATGGTGCAATTGTATACTTTTATATTTTTTTGGTTATAATATTGAAGGTTGGGTATGGCTTGGTAAGGTATGGAATGGTAAGGCGAGGTTGGGTAAGGTTTGGTTTGGTGTGGTATGGTTTGGTAAGGTAAGGTAATAGCTTTTACCTAACAGCGTGTATTTTTGCGTTTAAGACTGTTAAATAATAGCAGTGATAAAATATATACCGTTGATGTAAAATGGCTTAAAAACTAATGCTTAACCCAAGGTTCAAATTTTGAGGAAAACGTGGCAAGTCCTATTATGATATTTATGGGAATGGACATGAATTCCTCAGAAACCCGTATATCCATAAAGGATAAGATGATTTTTCATATCTTATAAGTTTTTCACTGAATGGTTACCCTATGTATATCAAGGTTGTATTCTGAAAAAGCAAACACCTTATCCCTTGTTTTAGTACTTCCTAATCATAAGCTTTGGTTAGCGTTGGAATGAGTTTAAATTAGGCTTTTTAATATTTTCACATTTTCTCATGAAGATATTAAAAGTATAAAAAGCATTATAAATCCCGTCTTATTTTCCAGTCAAAATGACCTATCTTAAACACAGGAATACATACAGATACAAATATGTAAATATTAGCAATAAGCAATACTACTCCTAAAAAAACTAATGCTGATAGACTTTTTGCTAACTCTTCGATTTGAGTAAACCCCAATGCTATAAGTCCATTTATAACAATCATTATAGGTCCAAGAAATAATGAAATTAGACCTAAACCCTTTTGAATATTTTCGATAACTTTTATTTCATTAAATAACATAAGGCTTCTATACTTACTAACTATTTTTAATAGCTTATCATGTAGAGCATTAATTTCCGTTATAACTTGTTCATCATACTCAAATAAATCATTACAAAAACAAAAAAACTCTAATTTTCTCTCATTCTTCACAATTATAACATTCTTATTATTTATATTTATTTCATAAGCTTCAAAATCATTTTTTCTAAGCAACTTTTTTACTTTTGCTCTACTAATTTCGCTTGCATCATGAGCTTCGAATTTTCCATCGGTAAAATATTCTTTAATACTTATATGATATATGTGGCTTATATACTCATCCTTAAGACCATCAAAAAAAGCAAAAGTTTTCCTTTTGTCATTATTTAGTCTATTAATTTCATTATTAATATATGCACAAAACATCCTTATTAAATCTTTGTCATTGAGTAAATCTAACCAAAAAACATAATTTTCCGCCATTAATACATAACAAAAATTAATTGTATTTTCTTGCTTATTATAATTACTTTCATTAAAATTAAGTAAAAAACTAACTTTTGAAGAATTGGCATTAGCAATCTCTATTTCTTCCCTCTCTAGTATAATAAATTCGTAACATAGTTACGTTGGTTTTATTAAATCAGAAGTTGAATACTCCGAATGAAGGAATCAGCTTTTTTGATAAATGTTCGGGCATCCTTCATCACTCAACTTCCAAATTTGACATTTCAATACTTTAATGGCTTAATACTACACTTCTTAAAAACCATTAAAGAAATTTTTTAAAAATATGTGG